>SVOL01000014.1 GCA_015066395.1 Oscillospiraceae bacterium
TACCGCACCGGGAGTGGCAAGCTTAGTAAAGTTTGCGCCGTGAACAGCAGCGACCTTCTGGCCGGGGAATACAGCAAGTGAGGTAGCGGGATCAATGTAGCCGACTGCACCGTCGGGAATGGTAACCTTACCGTCAACGATATCAACGACCTCACCGGTAGCGAAGGTTGCCTGAGCGATCTCTTCGCCATTGTGGAACTTGTCACCGTCGTTGAAATCGTTGGAATCAGCAGGAGCGATAACCTCGATAGTCATATCGGTAACAACGATCTGAGAGAAGTAAGGATTGGAGTAGGTACCAACAGAAGCACCCTGAGAACCAACAAGGATACCGAACTGTGCACCGAGGTCACCGGTAACGGTTTCACCGCCGATAAGGTCGGTTTCGCCATACTTGTAGGTGCAGGTCAAGGTCTGAACCTTGTTGTTGAAGTCCTTCATAACGAATTCGGGCTCAGTCTGGAGACTCAAACCGTTTTCGTATACAGGCCACTGCTTGGTGATGTTCTGGTTTGCAAGGTTTTCAGGAGTAACATCGCCAACCTTGTTGCCGATAAGAGACTCATCATAACGATATACGTTGTTAGCTACATCCATTTCCCACTCGGCATAGCCACGGAGAGACTGGTGAGCATAGTAAACACCAACGTTAGGATAGTTGGTACCGATAGCTCTGGACATAGAAGCCTCGGAGTCCTGAACAAGACCAATAGCAACCTTGATTGCTTTGTTCATATCAGTAAGGTTCAGCGGAACGAACTTGATAGTTACGTTGTAGGTGTAACCTTCCTTAACAGTGATAGCCTTAGCGTTCTTCTTGGGATTGTAATAAGCGACGTCGTCACCATAAGTACCACGAACAACCATCTTACCGTTAACGTGGTTGTAGCTGGTATCAGCAAAGAAGTCACCGGTACCGCCAACAATCATACCATAAGGGGTAGGACCACTGGAGTTGTTCCAGAAATCTTTGGTCTTTCCGGTAGTATCAGAGTCCTTGCTGCCGCCGTAGCTAAGTACACGATGACCGTTGGCAGTACCCAACTGATAATCATAGGCGTCGTAGTTTCTGAAGTTATAGGTGTATGTAGCAGTTTTTGTTTCAGCGGCACTTGCAGTGGAACCAAAGGAAATTGCGCAAAGAGATGCCAGCATAACAACTGCAAGAACAACACTTACAACTCGTCTTAAGGGTTTTGCTGTGAATTTCATATCTTTTCTCCTTTATAATTTAGTAAAGCACCCGCTTAACTAAAATGATTATATCACAAAAAAATGTAATTTCAATACTTTTTTGCTAAACATTGTTAGTTATTTTTCGACATTTTGCTGTACGAAGCGCCATTCTGATACTTTACGCGACTAAACTCGTACCGGGCAAAAAATATGTATAAAAAGAGAACAGGGCATTGTAAAACAGCAAAGCCCTGTTCTCTTTTGAAAACTCAAGCAATATATACCGAAAAAGCCAGCACCGCAACAGTTATCGCAATAAGAGTCCATACAAAAATATCAGCCGACCTCTGCGACATTTTAAGATTATTATAAAAGACTTTAAACATCTTATCTCCTTGCCAAATACTTTCTCATATCGATAGCACAAGCCGTAAGAATGATAAGACCTTTAATAATATACAGCATATTGGCCGATACGGAAAGGAAATTAAGTCCGACAAAAATGATCTGTAAAAGGAATACACCCGTCACAATGCCGCTTATCTTACCGGTACCGCCAACGAATGAAACGCCGCCGATGACACACGCAGCAATGGCATCACTTTCATAGTTCACACCGGTATTAGCCGAGCAGGAAGCAATACGTCCGCCCTCAATAAAACCGGTAATTCCATACATTATGCCTGCCAGCATAAATACAAGAATAATAGTTCTGAAAACATTAACGCCCGAAACGTTGGCGGCTTCCTCGTTGGAGCCTACCGCAAACATATTTTTGCCGAAAGTGGTCTTATTCCAGATCACCCACATAAGCACGGTTATAATAAGTGAATACAAAACATACTTCGGCACGGCCACACCGCCGACGGTAAAGAGCGTTCCCCGCACAAACTCGGTGTAAACGGGATCAAGTCCCGACAATGTCTGACCGTTGTTGTTGCCGATCATCAGATACATCAGCACGGCTCCGAAGAGTATCAGCTGGGTAGACAGAGTTACTATAAACGGATGCAACTTGAACTTAGCCACGAAAAAACCGTTGACAAGACCGATAACGGCACCGACTGCAATAACAGCCAGAATAACAAACGGTAACGGCACAACTCCCAGATTCGGAAACAACTTGTTGGCATAGCCTGTCGACTGCAGAAGTGACGCCGCAATGCAGGCGGTAAGACCCACTGCACGTCCTGCCGAGATATCGGTACCGCTCAACACGATAGCACCGCCTATTCCTAACGCTATGGGCAGCCTTGCGGCGGTAAGGCTTATAATGTTTATTATCGACGACAGCGACAAAAATGCGGGCACGCGTATAGCTATAAAAATAATGGCCGCAACGATGATTATATACATCGCGTTGTTTATCAGCAGGTCATAAACAGCTCTCAGCCTGTCTTTGCCCGAAAGACCTTTAAACCTTCGGTTGTTTGGTTTGATTGTTTCTCCCATTGTCTCACCTTTAAACATATTTTGTGGCCAGCGTCATAATTTCTTCCTGCGTGGTATCCTCAGATACTACCTCACCTGCCAGCCTGCCGCCCGACATAACCAAGATCCTGTCGCAAACACCTAACAGTTCAGGCATTTCGGACGATACCATAATAACACTTCTACCCTGCTCGGCTATGCTTTGTATCAACTGATATATCTCATACTTCGCTCCGACATCTATACCTCTTGTCGGCTCATCAAGGAGCAACACCGTCGGGTGCATAATAAGCCAACGGCCCAATATTACCTTCTGCTGATTTCCGCCCGAAAGTGACCTTATCTTGGTGTGCTGTCCGGGTGTTTTTATCTTCATGGCATTGATCGCCCAGTCCGTACTCTTTTTGCATTTTTTGTCACTCACAAACGGTCCTATGAGATGCTTTTTTATCCCTGTGATGACCGTGTTTTCGCGAATATCCAATATTCCGAAAATACCGGTCGCACGGCGTTCCTCGGTTACAAATGCAAAACCGTTTTTTATCGCTTCTCTGGGATTGCGGTTTTTGATCGTCTTGCCGTCAAGCACTATCCTGCCATCGCGTTTTTGTGCCACTCCGAACAGTGTTTCCAACAGCTCGGTCCTTCCCGAACCGTCGAGCCCCGCAACACCTACTATCTCACCTCGGCACACGTTAAAGGTCGCTTCTTCCAGTCGGTTATACTGCCCCGAAAGTCCCTCTACCTCTAACAGGACCTCACCCTTTTTATGGTTTTTTGGCGGATATCGGTTGCTGAGTTCACGCCCGACCATAAGCTTTATTATCTCGTTCATTGTGAGATCTTTTGCAGGCTTGGTCGCAATATGCTTACCGTCTCGCATAACGGTAATGTCATCGGATATTCGCAATATCTCTTCCATCTTGTGAGAGATGTAAATGATCCCGCAGCCTGCGGCTTTAAGCATTTCAATAATTTTAAAAAGATGTTCGACCTCACGGTCGTTAAGCGATGAGGTCGGCTCATCAAAAACAATGACCTTGGCGTCATACGATACCGCCTTGGCTATCTCTACCATCTGTCGCTGGGATACAGGCAACTTGCTCATAACGGTCTTTGGGTCTATATTAAGACCTATCTGATCGAATATCTCCTTTGTGGCTTTATACATTTTTCGCTCACTTGTAAACGGCAAAAACCTCGCAACCTTTGGAAAACGTCCCAGCCACATATTGTCCATAACACTGCGTTTTAACGCCTGGTTAAGCTCCTGATGTACCATCGCTACGCCATGAAGCAGAGCCTCTTTAGAGTTTTTAAAATTGACCTCTTTCCCTTTTAAAAACACCTTTCCGCCGTCCTTTTTATAAACACCGAAAAGGCATTTCATCAAGGTGGATTTTCCTGCTCCGTTTTCACCCATAAGAGCGTGGACCGTGCCGCTTTTGACCTCTAAGGACACAGAGTCGAGTGCCCTGACTCCCGGAAAAACCTTATCAATATCCTGCATCCTTAAAAGAATTTCGTCTTCCATTAAGGTCGCCTCCTTAAGTTAAAGTCACTCTTGACCGGTGTATGCCGAATACGGAATGTTGACTCTCCAGTTACCAACGACGGTTTCTTCATCAACGCCCTCCATGGTCGGCTTGCCCTCTTTGAAATTAGAGGTAAGAGTATAAATAACCTTGGCCATACCCTCGCCGTCCTGCTTGATGGTTCCCGTCATTCGTCCGTCCTTAATAGCGGTCCTTGCGGCATCGGTGGCGTCTACACCGAAGACGGGAATGGTCTTTCCACCCTGCTTGTTATAACCTGCCGCCTGCAAGGCCGACACAGCACCCAAAGCCATTTCGTCATTGTTGGCCATTACCAGCTCGACCATATTGTTGTTGCTTTCGCTGTACTGAGCTAAGATGGTACTCATATAGTTAGTGGCCGATGCAGATGACCAGTTTCCATCCTGATCGACCAGATAACCGTTTCTGTTCTGGGGATCATAAAACTGCATTTTAGGCTTTCCGTTCGCGGTCAGTACCTTGTTGGCATCTTCAACACCGTACTGAGTACGGGCAATGGCTTCCATATTGCCCTCCTGACCCTTGAATATCACGTAACTGATCTTTCCGTCCTTATTAAGATCCACGGCATCGTAGTTTGCCAAAAGATAGTTACCAACCATCTCACCCTGCATGTGACCTGCCATCTCGTAGTCGGTACCGACAAAAACACATTTTTCATAACTCGAAATGACCGATTCATCAACCGAGCGGTTAAAGAAAATAACGGGAACATTTCGTTCTCGCGCCTTATTGACGATATTCTGTGCGGCGTCATTTGAACCGGTATCAACAATGTTCACGACCAACATCGAGGCACCTTTAGACAGTGCAATGTCGATCTGTTCTGTCTGGGTTGACTGGTTGCTGTTAGCGTCATAAGAGTTGTGCTTTACTCCGTTTTCCTTAAAGATCTTGTCCATCGCACTGCGAACACCTGAAATATAGGTGTCGCTGTAGGTATAGTAAAAGACCGAGATCTCATCAGATGCCGAACCGCCTGCACAGCCCGACATACAGCCGCTTAAAGTGACTGCCATCAAAATTACGGAAACTACAGTAACTATTATCCTTTTCATAAATTTCTCCTTAAAATAAAAAACATAGACAGACTTTTCGTCTATCTATGTTCTTTACATCAATTTAAAATTTATTCAGTTTAATTTGAAACGAAACGACTTATCTCACAGTTTTAATACGCCTTCATCCAGCATTTTTTGAGCGGCAAGCATAATACCCACCTTGGCACTGTGAAAATTGATGCCGCCCTGCATCCATACGGCATACGGGTCACGCAACGGAGCGTCGGCCGATAACTCGATAGAAGCACCTAAGGTGAACGCACCGGCCGCCATAATGACCTGGCTTGTATATCCCGGCATATCACCCGGTTCGGGTGCCGCAAAGGAATCGACCGGCGAACCGCTTTGCAATCCGCGGCAAAAAGCGATCAGCCCCTCGGGACTACCTATCTTTACAGTCTGGATAATATCGGCTCTTTTTTCATAAACCTCGGGTGAAACGCCGTAGCCCAAATTCTTAAAGAGCGCCGCTGTAAATACAGCGGTCTTTAAGGCTTCACCGACAACGTGAGGTGCCGAGAAAAGACCCATATAGAGTTCTCTTGTCATTCCCAATGTCGCACCGACCTCAAGACCCACGCCCGGTGCGGTCAGCCTGTAACCGCACTTATCGACAAGATCTTTTTTACCCGCAATGTAACCGCCGGTTCTGGCAATTCCGCCGCCGGGATTTTTAATAAGCGAGCCTGCCATAATATCTGCACCGACCTCTAACGGCTCTTCCCGCTCCACAAACTCACCGTAGCAGTTATCGACCATAACTATAGTATCCGGAGAAGTTGATTTTACAAGCTTCGCCATTTTACCGATCTCCGCGACGGTAAGACTCGGTCTTAAACTGTAACCGCGGGACCTCTGTATGTATGCTACCGCGTAGTGCTTGGATCTCAGCTTTTTCTCTATCGCATCGTAATCAACGGTGCCGTCAAAGCACAGATCGGCCTGCTCATAATTTACACCGAAATCCTTTAAAGAGCCGTCAACGTGCCCGTCGATCCCAAGCACTCCTATAAGCGTATCATACGGTCTGCCGGTAAGGCAAAGCATCGTGTCTCCCGGACGTAGAATACCGAAAAGCGCGACCGTCAAAGTATGCGTTCCCGACACGAAATTGTGACGGAAAATAGAAGCCTCTGCTCCCACACAGTCGGCAAAGACCTGCTCCAAAGTATCTCGTCCTCGGTCGTCGTAGCCGTAACCCGTCGAGCCTGCAAAATGCGACTCGCTGACACCGTTCTTAATGAATGCCGCCAACACCTTTTGCTGATTAAACTCGGTGATCGAGTCGATCGTTGCAAACCGATGGGCACAGTCTAACATCGCCTCGTCTGCCTTTATTTTTAATTTTCCGTCGAACTCAAAAAACATCTCTGCACCTCAAAATTCGAGAACAGCAACCTGTCCCAAAACTTCAAATCCTATCTTTTCATAAAATTTTACTCTGTCTTCTACAGCACAAACAAAGACCTTAATATCAGGGTTCTTAACCTTCAATTTGCCTATAAGACCTTTGACTGCCGTCGCGCCCAAACCCTTTTTGCGTTGCGACTTTTCGACCGCGACACCCGTGATAAGTGCCTCTCGGTCGGTAGTAAAGCCGGCGACTGCCACAGCGTTGTCCAACGCAAAGTATTCGGCACCCTTGTGATTTACTCGCACACAAAAATCAGCATACCACTCATCAAAGCACGGCAGCACGATATCGCCATCCTCACCGTTTTTTAGAAGATCATAAACTTTGGCAATCTTCACCGATCGCTCATCTGCCGACTGCGGCATATCACCCTGCCACAATAAAAGTTCGGCCGTCTGCCGCGAGTAATGGCCCAACCTCTCGGCTGTATCAAAGTCGCAAAAAGCCTCGACACCCAAACACCGCAAAAATGACCTTAATTCGTCAAAATCCGCATCATCGTGCGCCACAAGCGTGCAACCCGACCCCAGAACCGCCATTAAAGCGGTAACAACGCCGTCCTTTTTCTGAACGTAGAGATCCAGTATGGTCTGCCCATAGGTATTAAACAGCGATTCGATTCTGACACTAACACCCGAAACATCAAGAAACTCGGGCAAAGTCTTTATCTTTTCTATCATTCTATCTCGCCCGAAGCCATTTTATTGATCGTAGCCTCTGCCAAGTTTCGCACCGCTCTTACATCATCAAGAGAGGCAACCGAAGCCGCCGAATGAATGTACCTGCACGGAACCGACATTGCAACGGTTCTTACACCGCAACGGGTTCTGTGAATACCTGCGGCATTGTTAGCTCCCGCTACAGCCGATTTCAACTGACATGGAATTCCCTTTTCCTTGGCCAGGGTCAACACCTGATCGAGCAATTTCTTCTCATAAAGCGTGCCGTTATCCATAAAAGATATTGCGGCACCGCCCGATACCTTACAAACTCGCTTCTCGCCCTCAACGCCTGCTATATCAGCCGCTGTCGTCGATTCCAAAACCACGGCAAACTCAGGATCCACCGCGTAAGCCGCGGTACGTGCGCCGAAGCCGACCTCTTCTTTTACGGAAAACGTGGCATAAAAGTCATATTCGGGTTCGGAACTGATAATATCGATCAAAGCCCAGCAACCGACACGGTCATCCAAAGCCTTGCTGACAACCAAATCGCCCAAAACCTCATAGCCTTCATCAAAAACAGCACAGTCACCCTGCGAGACCAAAGTTTCCGCTTCCTCACGGCTCGAAACACCGATATCTATATAAAGCGAATCCGCCTCAGGCATTTTGTCCTTAGCGTCTTCCTTTAACATATGAACGGGTTTCATACCGATAACGCCCGCAACATTGCCGATTTTAACCCTTCTGCCAAGGATAACCGACACGTTCATTCCGATAGCATTGAATTTCAGCAATCCGTCATTGGTTATATAGGTGATATAAAATCCGACCTCATCCATGTGAGCATCAGCCATAACCTTTTTAACGGCTCTTTTTCTTCCTTTAACAAAAGCGATAACGTTGCCCATACGGTCAACGGTAACCTCAGCCTTGTCCTCTATCTGTCCGATAATGTATTCCCTGACGGCGTCTTCTCTGCCCGAAACACCGGGCAGCTCACATAAAGTTTTAAGTCTCTCCACAACCGTTCCCTCACATTTTTGACAAAATATATTCCGCGATAATATCGGCCGCCGATTCTATATCATTAGTATTTACGACCTCTACGGGAGTGTGCATATTGCGGAGCGGAACCGATACCAGCGAGCATTTTACACCCGAACCGACCGACGCCATAACGTCGGCATTAGTACCCGTTTTTCTACCCATTACCTCGATCTGATGCAGTATTCCTTTTTCCTTAGCCACCGCTTTCAACGAGTCACACATATTAACATCCAGCGACGGCGAAACACCGATCATAGCACCCTTGCCCAAAACACCTGCTTTGTCACTTGCAATGTCAGGTGCGTTGCCAAAGGTAACATCGACAACAATAGCTTCCTCAGGTCCCAACTCAAAGGTCTTAGTCATAGCACCTGCCTCGGTGGTCTCTTCCTGATCGCTGAAAAGAAAGTAAACATCACGGGGCAATTCTTTGCCATTTAAAATTTCGGCAACCCTCAACAAAACCGCCACACCTGCACGGTCGTCAAGTGCCTTCGCTGTCACAAAATCACCCTGCAACTCTTGGAAGGTCTGCTTGAACATAACGCGATCGCCAACCGAAACTACATCCTTGGCCTTTTCCGAAAGCCCTGTGTCGATGTAAAGTTCGTCAAGCTTCGGCACGCTCTTGTCACCGCCGCGAAGATGAGGCGGAACACTGCAGAACACACCGGTTACCGTCTCTTTACCGTAGATCTTGACCTTCATTCCGGCCAGCATTCGGTAATCAATACCGCCCGAAGCCGTGACTTTCACAAATCCGTCATCGGTGACGGCTACTACCATCATACCGATCTCATCAATATGAGCGTCGAGCAATATAGCCGACTGCGACTTGCCTTCCATCTTGCCTATTACATTGTAAGCCGAACGGCGAACCGTAGCATACTGCGACAAGTACTTTTCAGCAACAGCTAAAGCATTACCTACACCGCCCATATAATCGGCTTCGCATAAATTCTTCAAAACATTTTTGATATCCATAATTCCTCCGAAGAGGGTTGATCCCTCATGACCGTCGTTAAAATAAAGTCGTTTCGTCAAGCCGATTTCATCGGCTTTATGCAAAATAGGTTCCTGCACGACGATCGTTATAAATTATTAACCAATTCCTTAAAATGTCTGCCGCGTGCCACAAAATTGGGATAAGCGTCAAAACTTGCCGAAGCAGGGCTTAACGCCACAATGTCACCGGGAACGGCCAACTCGTGCGCCTTTTTGACTGCGGCTTCATAGTCTGCCACCTTGATTATCTGCGGATTGCCGACCGAATACCCGGGATCAGCCTTTATGGCTTTTTCGATCTTATCGGCAGTAGAACCTGCTAAGATCGCCACCTTTACATTGGCTGTAACATACGGAGCCATCGGCTCATACGGAATGTGCTTGTCATATCCGCCGGCAAGCAGAATGATCTTTTCCTTAAATGCCTTTAAGCAGGCAATGGTCCTTGTGGGACTTGATGCGATCGAATCGTTATAATACTTAACGCCGTCGACATCGCGGACGAACTCGATTCGATGCTCAACACCGCCGAATTCCAATGCGACCTTTCGGATGTTGTCTGCACCGACATAACCCCACACCGCCGAAATAGCCGCGAGGTAGTTTTCAACATTATGGTCACCCATAATGGCAATGTCATCCTTGTGGAAAAGAGGAACGCTCATACCGCGGTAGGACAGATTAAGGTATCCGTCATCGCCTAACCATGCACCGTTTTTGACAGGTTGCTTCATCGAGAAATACATACCCTGACCTCTGACCTCATTGCCGAAACCGAGTGTGATCTCATTGTCGCGGTTTAAAACAGTTCGCGAAAATGCGTCCTGGTGCAAAAGCACATTTTTCTTGGCATTGACATATTCATCCATATCTTTGTGGACATCAAGGTGATTGGGCGACACGTTGGTAACGACCGCAACATTGGGACTCTTTCGCATCGAGATAAGCTGGAACGAGGACAACTCAACGACCACGTAATCGTCAGCCGTTATCTTTTCAATTTCAGGCAACAGCGGAGTTCCGATATTGCCGCCGACAAAAACATTCTTGCCCTCGGCTTTAAGCATCTCAGCGATAAGAGTTGTGGTAGTGGTCTTACCGTCCGAACCCGTTACGGCAAAAATTGTTGCAGGACAAAGCTCGAAGAATATCTCCATCTCGCTGGTGACGGCAATGCCGTTGTCCCTTGCTTTTTCGAGTTCAGGCAGATTGAAATGCATACCGGGTGTGCGGAAGATCATGTCGACCTCTAAATTTTTAAGGTAATCCGAACCCAAGCGAAGTTCAGCGCCCTTAGCTTCAAGTTCATCTGCTATAGCACCGATCTGATCGCGTGAGCGACGGTCGCAGGCGAAAACTCTGGCACCCTGATCCAAGAATTTGGTAATAAGCTGAGTGTTGCTGACACCGATACCGCACATTGCGATCTTCTTACCGTTCAATGTTTCAAAAAACCGTTTGCAATCCATAAACCAAAACTCCTTTATGTAAGGTTTAAGCAGTTCTCAAACCCTGAAATGTACATATATATGTATTATACTTTTTAAACCGAAAAATATCAACCGCAATTTATTAATTAAAACAAAAATATAACACCGATTCGGCATTTCCTTAATACCTTTAGTCGGTCATAAATCGAATTTACTGTCATTCCGAGCGAAGCGAGGAATCTTTTTCATTGCGAAATGGATAAATCCATTCCCTACACCATAAAAACACAAATCCATCGTAGGGAAGGCATTTATGCCTTCCGCAGAACGAACCTCACTCTATCGTCATCCTGAACGTATGTGAAGGATCTTGAGATAACTCAAATGTTTTTAAAAATTCTTCGATTTACTCAGAATGACATTTTGTTGATCTTTAAAGCGGATCGTCAAGGATGCTGGTCCCTACAACAAAATTAATATCACTTGTAGGGCAAGGGCTTGCTCTTGCCGCTGTAATGAAAATAGAAATTACCAAACGCGTGAGAACGATGCTCTTCCCTACGATCGAAATCAAAAATCATTTCCGCAGGGCGATCGTTGTTTGCCCGAACAAATTTTCGGAAAATTTCAAAAAACCAGCCATTTTTACATTTTAAACGTCAGAATTCGCTGATTTTTTTACAAAAAAGGCTTGACAAACCCTAAAAAAGGTGTTACAATACAGATACCGAACAAATGTTCGGCAAAGGAGAATGATAAAAAATGTTCGTATTACAAACAGTTATTGAATTCACTATCGCTATATTACTTATCCTTGGTCTTTTTAAAGAGGACAAGGTAGTTGCCTTCGAGGACAAGGTCATCGCCATCATTAAACACAAGATTCGCGTCCGTAAAGCAGCCACCGTTTACCGCAACGCTGTTCCCCATCAGGACCACAGAAATTGTGCGTAAAATTTGCAAAAAAGTTGTGTATTTAAAAACATAGACACAACGCCAAACCGATATGTCATTCTGAGCAACGCGAAGAACCTTATTGAACAAATTTGAATCTTCCCTTTGCTTTTACATCTCAATCTTTCCATAAAAAATCCGCCAAGGGACATTTATGCCCCTTAGCGGATTTTTTATTTTTAAACCAACTTTCCGTCACAAACACCATCGCCTGCGCCGGTGATTCTGACACTCAGAATCTCACCCTCAAGCGGTCGGTCGGCTTTAACTCTGACTCTTGTATAATTCTCGGTATATCCTTCCCAAAAACCGTCGACCTGCTCCTCAAAAAGAACTTGCGATACAAGTCCTATCTGCGACTCTAAAAATTCCCGCTCGCACTTTCCCGCGGTGCTTTGCATCAAAACGCTCCGCCTTTGCTTTTCCAAGTTCGGCACTCTGTCAGTTCTTTGTGCCGCTTTCGTACCCTCACGAACCGAATAGCAGAAAATATGCGTTCTCGCAAAACCGATTTTCTCGACAAACACTCGTGACTGCTCAAAGTCCTCATCGGTTTCGCCTTGAAATCCGACCATTATATCGGTCGTTATCGACGGGTTGAGGAATCGCTCTCTTATCCTTTTCACAAAATCCTCATAAAAAGCAGTATCGTACTTGCGGTTCATTTCCTTAAGTGTCTTATCGCAACCCGACTGAAGCGACAGATGAAACTGCGGACAGAATTTGTCATTTTCAGCCAACCGATCGAGTGCCTCATCACTTATCGTATCGCACTCAAGCGAACCCAAACGAACCCTTTTTATGCCCTCGGGTTCAGCGGCGGCGTCAACAGCATCGCAAAGCTCGGCACCGATATCCTGCCCGAATGCCGAAAGATTGATGCCGACAAGCACTATCTCTTTGTAACCATTTTCGGCCAATTTGTAGGCCTCGGCTCGGATGTTCTCGAGACTTCTTGACCGCACTCTTCCTCTCGCATACGGAATAATGCAGTAGGAGCAAAAACGGTTGCAACCGTCCTCTATCTTCATATAACTTCTCGTGTGCTCTGCGAAGCTTTCAGCCTTTATCTCACAGTACTTCTCGCCGTTTTTATGCTCGCCGACGCGGACTATGCGTCTCTTTGTTTCAAAATATTCTCCGACTATCTCGACGATATTATCGTATTCCGTGTTTCCGAGAACGATGTCGGCTTCCGAAAGTCCTATAGCCATTTCGGGGAACGCCTGCACCATACATCCGGTCAACAAAATGACCGCCTGCGGGTTACCGGATTTAAAACGTCTTACAGCCTGCCGTGTCTTTCGACTGCTTTCGGCCGTCACAGTGCAGGAATTTACAACAACTAAATCAGCCTCTTTCGGACTTGTCACACATTCAAATCCTGCTTTTTTAAGCAGTTCACCCATCGCCTGCGACTCATACTGATTGACCTTGCAACCCAAAGTGTAGAAATATACCGTCATTTTGCCACCTCTTTTCCGAAACATTATACACCAAACCGCACATTTGAGCAATACTTGATTAACAAATTTCCTTTATTATAATTTTTTAGAAAAATATCACTTTTGCTCTTCTATTTTTATATAAAGTCTGTTATAATACATTATATAATGTATAATTATGCTCATTTGAGAGGTGGAGTCAAGGTGTTTTGCGAAATAGGCGGTTTGAAGGTGCATTATTCGGACAGCGGTTCGGGTCCTGAGATACTGTTTTTGCACGGTTGGGGTGCATCGGCCGCTTCCTATAACGGCGTTATTGCATCGCTTTCGCAGAAATGCCGATGTGTGGCCGTCGATTTCCCCGGTTGCGGTGAGACCGATTTGCCCGAACGGCCGTTAGTCACCGACGATTATCTTGACTTTGTTATGCAGTTCATCAAAACCGTGGGACTCAACAATCCCATCCTGGTCGGTCACTCTCACGGTTGCAGGGTTATTATGAAACTCGTCGGCACAGGCCGCCTCAACCCTCCCAAAACCGTGTTTATCGACGGTGCAGGCATAAAACCCCGATTCAACCTCAAAAAAGAAGTAAAAGTCAAGACCTTTAAAACTGTTAAATGGTTTTTGACTCTGCCTATAATTCGCAATCACACTGAGGAAACACTGAAAAAGGCAAGAGCCCGCTTCGGCTCGGCCGACTATAACTCAGCTCCCGAGGTCATGCGAAAAACATTGGTCAACCTTGTCAATGACGATATGACGCCCTATATCAAGAACATCAAAGCCTCTACCCTGCTCATTTGGGGTGAAAATGACACCGCGACACCGCTTTATATGGCTCGTCAGTTAGAGAAAACAATCCCCGATTGCGGACTGTGTGTTATAAAGGATGCAGGTCATTGGTCGTTCGTTGAAAAACCGGGGCAAGCCATTGCCATACTAAACAGTTTCCTGCCTTAATTAAAAACAAAAGGTGATCACATTGATTTATTACTTAATCGGCTTTAACATTATAACCTTAATATTCAGTGTTCTCTGCTGTGTGCGGCAGTTTCAGATGCTCCAGCAGAACTCCTACTTTTTCAGCCGCTACTTCCGTTGGTACAAAACCGGATTTAGCAGAAGAGACGTACTCGCCATTTTCATTGCCGTTGTCGGTGCGGTCCTGTGCTTCACCACTTTAACCAATAGCCACAGCTCATACAAATTAGCCTTGGCAGTTTTATGCCTTTATCTTTTAAAGAATGCCTTTGTGTCGGTCCACGCCAACAAAACTTCCATAAAGCGTTTAGTAGTGACCGCGAGGGTCAAGCGAATGTTTATAGCGGCTGCCGCCATTGCTACAATTTTAGCGGTTTTGGGAATTATACTCAAAAGCGCCGTGTTTTCAGCCATTCTCTTTTTTCTCGCCGCATTCCCGCAGGTTTTGACAGTGCTGGCTCTCGGCATTATGACACCGATTGAAAAGTCGATCGCAAAGTATTACATCAACGATGCAAAAAAACTGCTCAAGTCAAA
Organism: Oscillospiraceae bacterium; assembly: GCA_015066395.1. Lineage (GTDB taxonomy): Bacteria > Bacillota > Clostridia > Oscillospirales > Acutalibacteraceae > UMGS172. Next base: position 14,727 of record SVOL01000014.1, read on the forward strand.
AAAAGGTCTCAAAATAATCGGTGTTACCGGCAGTTACGGTAAGACCAGTACCAAGGTGATCTTGGGTCGGATTTTGAGCGAAAGATACAACACCCTTATAACCCCCGAGAATTACAACACCCCGATGGGTCTTGTTATTACCATCAGAAAATACTTGAAACCTCAGACCGAGATCTTTGTTGCCGAAATGGGTGCCAAACGCAAGGGCGACATTAAAGAGGATTGCGACATTGCGGACCCCACAATGGGTATAATAACTTCGGTCGGTCCCCAGCATCTTGAGACCTTCGGCAACATTGAAACAGTGACTTCAACTAAGTTCGAACTGGCCGACCGTGTAAAGCAAAACGGCGGAAAGATGTTCTTAAACTTTGATAACGAGCTTATTAAAGATCACGCCGACGGCTACTCTACCGTATCCTACGGCACGCAGAACGCCGATGTGACGGCGCAAAATATCACCTACTCGGCCGACGGTCTCAGCTTCGATATTGTCCACAAAAACGGAAGTTTCAAGGTAACTTCAAAACTGCTCGGTCAGCATAATGCTTTGAATATCACGGCCGCCGCGGCTGTTGCTTTGGATTTAGGGCTCACAGAACAGGAGATCGCCTTTGCCGTTTCCAAAATCAAACCCATCGAGCACCGACTCGAAATGAAGGCTTATTTAAACGGCTCGACACTTATTGACGATGCCTACAACTCCAACCCCGAGGGTTGTCTTGAAGCGGTACGAGTGCTTGGTCGTTTTGACGGTATGAAGAAAATAATCGTCACGCCGGGACTTGTCGAATTGGGTGAGAAGGAATATGAGTGCAACAAGACTTTGGGCAAGCTCGCCGCCGAAGTTTGCGACGAAATCATCTTAGTCGGTAAAAATAGATGGAAACCGCTTGAAGACGGCGTTCACGAGACCCGGTTTCCTTTAGATAAACTGCATCTTGTTGAAAGCTTTAAAGATGCGGTCGACGTGTTCCGTCCTCTGTGCGATAAGAATACTGTCATTCTCTTCGAGAACGACCTTCCCGATAATTATCTCAACTAATAGGAGTCTTTTTTATGAAAACAAATGTAGCAGTTATCTTCGGTTGCCGCTCGGTCGAGCATGAGATTTCCATCATTTCAGCCGTTCAGGCAATGGCCGGTTTTGACCGTGAAAAATACAATGTGATTCCCGTTTACGGCACAAAAAACGGTGAGTTTTTAACGGGCGAAGGCTTTGATAGTATCGACACCTTTAAAAGCGAAGAGCTTATCGCTAAAAACGGCAAAAAGGTCGTTCTTACAAACGAAGACGGCAAGGTCGTTTTAAAATTTATTAACGGCGGTCTTTTCAAGAAAAAGGATATTGCCGTTGACGTTGCCTTCCCCATCGTTCACGGTACCAACTGTGAAGACGGAACCGTTCAGGGTATGCTCGAAGCACTCAATATTCCTTACGTCGGCTGTGACGTTATGTCATCAGCTTTGGGTATGGACAAAGCGCTCTTTAAAAACGTGCTTCATGACAATGGCATTCCCGTAGTTGACGGTGTGACCTTCACCGCGAGAATGTGGGCCATTGACCGCGAAAGCGTGATGAAGAAAATTGCCGATCTTCACTATCCCGTTATCGTAAAACCCGTAAATTTGGGTTCGAGTATCGGCATATCCAAGGCCGACAACGACGATGAACTCAAAACAGCTGTTGAGCTGGCCTGCTCCTTTGCCGACCGCATTTTGGTCGAACACGCGGTAGAGCATCTTCGCGAGATCAACTGTTCGGTTTTGGGCGACCGCAACGATTGTGAAGCATCACCTTTGGAAGAACCTTTTATGCACGATAAGATCCTGTCGTTTGATGACAAGTACCGTGCAGGTGCCGGTAAAAACGGCTCTAAGGGTATGGCATCTTTGAGCCGCAAATTGCCTGCCGATCTGCCGGAAGACAAAGCCTTAGAGATTCAAAACATCGCCAAAGAGACCTTCAAATGCATCGGTGCATCAGGCGTTGTGAGAATTGACTTCCTTATGGACACCGCCAACGGCAACAAGGTATATGTCAACGAGATAAACACCATCCCCGGCTCTTTGTCCTTCTATCTTTGGGAGGCCGCAGGTATTAAATACAAGGAACTAATTGACCGACTTATTTCGCTTGCTTTCAAACGTCAGAGAGAACGTGAAAACCTGATGTTTACCGTCAACACAAACATCCTCAACGAAAGCAGTTTCGGAAGTAAATCAAAGGTGGGAAAGATTTAAATTGACCGATATTTTACTAAAGCTGTTTGTAAAAGGCGATCTTGCCAATAAACAAAACCGCCATAAGTGCGGCACCTTAGGCAGCATCGTAGGCATCATCTGCAACCTCATTCTGTTTATTATAAAACTGATTGCAGGACTTCTTTCGGGTTCGCTTGCCATCATCGCAGACGCCTTTAACAACCTCACCGATATGGGTTCGTCGGTGGTGACAATGCTGGGCTTTAAACTGGCCTCAAAGCCTGCCGACCGTGAGCACCCGTTCGGTCACGGCCGAATGGAGTATATGTCAGCGGCCTTTGTCTCGGTACTTATCATCATAGTCGGCTTTGAGTTGTTTACGGAATCTTTCACAAAACTCAAAAACCCCACATTGACCGACACCTCATTTCTAACAATAGTTATCTTGTCGGTCTCGATTCTCATAAAGCTATGGATGGCGTTTTTCAATCGAAAATTGGGTAAAAAGATCGACTCGGCCGCGTTGGTTGCGACTGCCACCGACTCGCTTAACGACTGCATTTCAACCGGCACCGTACTGGCTATTTCCATATTTTCGATGTTCGGCGGTCACTTCTCATTCACAAAATACCTCGACCCTGTCGCGGGTCTGGCTGTTGCCGTCTTCATTCTGATAGCCGGTATTAAATCGCTCAAAGAAACGATGGACCCGATAATCGGGCTTCCGCCCGAGCGAGAAGACGTGTTGAAGATCCAGGATATCGTTATGTCCAACGAGATATTCTTGGGTATCCACGATATGATAGTACACAACTACGGTCCGGGAAGAAGTTTTGTGTCACTGCACGTTGAGGTGCCGACCGATATCGATATTCTCTACTGCCACGAGTTGATCGACTCAACCGAGCGAAAGATACAGGACGAAACCGGCTTTGAAGCCGTGATCCATATGGATCCCATCTTAGTCGGAGACGAATTTGTTGACACGACCAAGGCTGAGCTTATAAAGCGACTGAATGACTTAGGAGAAGGTTTTACTATCCACGACTTCCGCGTGGTCAAAGGCGAACTGCAGACTAACCTTATCTTCGACATCTGTGTGCCGGCCGATTGCGGTCTGAGTGACAGCCAAGTTCGCGAAACTGTCTCGGCACTCGCCCACGATATAGACAAGACCTTCCAGTGCGTCATCACCGTCGACCGCGATTTCTCGTCGACAAATTTTAGTATTTGACAAAGTATGTCACATATTATATAATGATAAAAAGTGATACGTAAGGAGAAATTACTATGTCTAAAATATTAGCAATTCTTTTAGTTGTTGCAATGCTCGTCACCGTGTTCGTCGGCTGCAGCAAGAAAAAAGACAACACCACAAACACCGGCGGCGATACCACTTCGTCTAAGACCTCTTCTTTGTCATCTGACTGGCCCAAGGATTACAGTTTCAGCTTTGACACCACCAATCCCTCAAGCACAACCAATTCCGCTAATTCTACCACAAGCGACAATACCACAACATCCTCCGGCAAAAACCCCAACGATGAAGGTTGGTCTTCTTGGTATGAACCCGAATATTGATTTATAAATTATAAGAAATATAAAACCCGAACGTTACGTTCGGGTTTTTGTTACTTATGATAAAGTCGCTTATGCTTGTATTTGACTCGTAGCTTACGTTGATTCCCAATCTTTTCAAAATCTTTTTTCTAGTCACTAAGGACACCCCCAGAAACGGGCATCACAGTAAGCAGAGAATCTTCATCGTCAAATTTTAGTGTTTGACAACGCTTGTCGTATATAGTATAATAATAAAAACAATACATAAGGAGAAATTATTATGTCTAAAATATTAGCAATTCTTTTGGTTGTTGCAATGCTTATTACCGTTTTTGTTGGCTGTGGTAAGAAAGACAACAACGCTTCAAGCACCGGCGGTGATACCAATTCGCCTGCATCTTCGTCCAAAACATCTTCGCTCGCTTCTGATTGGTATAAGGATTTCAGTTTTTCTATCGAAACCTCATCAGGTACTGTTTCGGCATCTGACAGCTCTACCGATTCCACTTCGAGCAAGGACACATCGACCGCCACTTCAAGTGCCGTTAATTCTAACGACGATGGTTGGTCTTCTTGGTGGGAGCCTGAGTATTGATCCCAAAATCAAGTAAACAAAAACCTGAACGTAAAGTTCAGGTTTTTTCTTTTATTATTTATGGTAAAGTCGCTTGTGCTCGTATTTAGGCTCACAGCTGACGTTTATTCCTAAACGGCGAAGGATCTTTTCGTCCTCTTCGCTTAAAATTACCGAGAAGTGTGCATCACCGCCGCGAAGATTTTTAAGTTGCTCCTTTGCGGCTCTGGCAACGGGATTGCTCAAAGCCGAAATGGTAAGAGCCATCAACACTTCATCGGTATGAAGCCGCGGATTTTTATGCTTCAGATACTGCGTTTTGAGTTGACATACCGGCTCTAAAACCTCGGCTGAAATGAGGTCGAGACTGTCATCAATACCGCCTAATTCCTTCAAAGCGTTTAAAAGCATTGCCGATGCGGCACCCAAGGTGCTTGAGGTCTTGCCGGTGACGACTTTGCCATTAGGCAACTTCATCGCGCCTGCAGGCTGACCGGTCATCTCTGCCTTCTTTAAAGCCGCGGCAACCGCAGGATAAATATCGGTCGTGATATCGGCTTGATTCAAGAGAAGTTCCAACTTCTTGACCGCAACATCATTTGATCTTCCTTTAAAATGGTCGACCAATGCGGCATAGTAGCGGCGAATTATCTCCTCATTCGAAGCCTCACGGCAGACATCGTCATCAATAATGCAATTGCCCGCCATATTAACACCCATATCGGTGGGTGAATTGTACGGCGAAGTGCCGCTTATTTTCTTGAAAATAGTATTAAGAACCGGGAAAATCTCAACATCGCGGTTATAATTGACGGCGGTGGTTCCGTATGCTTCTAAGTGGAACGGATCGATCATATTGACATCATTAAGATCGGCAGTCGCCGCCTCATAAGCCAGATTTACGGGATGTTTCAGCGGAAGATTCCACACAGGAAACGTCTCAAACTTGGCGTATCCTGCGGCAACGCCCCTTTTGTGATCGTGGTAAAGCTGACTAAGACAAGTCGCCATTTTACCGCTTCCCGGACCGGGTGCCGTCACAACTATCAATGAACGCTCGGTCTCGATATATTCGTTTTTGCCCAATCCCTCATCACTTACGATATGCGGCACATCGGACGGATAACCCTCAATAATGTAGTGTCGGTAGCAGCGGATTCCTCTTGTTTCAAGATGGTTCAAAAACGAACTTGCGGCGGTCTGACCGTTGTATCTTGTAAGAACTACCGAACCGACATAAAGATTCATTTCGCGGAAAGCATCGATCAGTCTTAAAACATCATCATTATAAGTAATACCCAGATCGGCACGGACTTTATTTGATTCAATATCGGCAGCATTGATAGTGATGACGATCTCAACATCATCTTTTAGCTGTTGGAGCATCTTGATCTTGCTATCGGGTTCGAAACCGGGCAACACGCGCGAAGCGTGAAAATCGTCAAAAAGCTTACCGCCGAGTTCAAGGTAAAGCTTACCGCCGAACTGAGCGATTCTTCTTCTTATCTGCTCCGATTGAGTTTTAAGGTATTTTTCATTATCAAAACCGACACGCATCAAAATCCGCCTCCGCTAAAAAACTACAAAAAGTATTATATCACACTCGTTGCAATAATAAAAGCCTAATTTAACCAATTTTTATTTTTTAAAGTTAATTTGATTGCAAGTTTGAAAAAATTAGTCACAAAATATTGACAAACCGACGTTTTAAGAATATCATTAGTCTGTTAAAACTTTCAAATCGAAAGGAAAATTTTATGAAAATAGGAATATACGGCTACGGCAACTTAGGCCGCGGAGTTGAAAACGCAATAAGGCAGAACGACGATATGGAGCTGTTCGGCGTTTTCACAAGGCGAGCACCCGAAAGTTTAAAGATAAACACTCCCGACGCCAAAGTGTTACCTGCCGCCGATGCCGAAAAATACAAAAACGATATTGACGTTATGATAATCTGCGGCGGCAGTGCCACCGACCTGCCGGAAATGACTCCTGCACTCGCAAAGCACTTTAATGTTATCGACAGTTTTGATACCCATGCCGACATCCCGAAGCATTTTAAGAATGTCGACTCGGCCGCAAAAGAAAGCGGTAAAACTGCCATCATTTCGGTTGGTTGGGATCCCGGTATGTTCTCTTTAAACCGACTTTATGCCAACGCTGTTTTGCCTTGCGGCAAGGATTATACCTTCTGGGGCAAGGGTGTCAGCCAGGGTCATTCCGATGCGATTCGCCGTATTGACGGCGTTTTAGACGCAAGACAGTACACCTGCCCTGTCGAATCAGCAGTAGAGAGTGTCCGCCGCGGTGAAAACCCTGAGCTTACCACACGTGAAAAGCACACTCGTCTTTGCTACGTTGTGGCCGCCGACGGTGCTGACCTTAACAAAATAGAACAGGAAATTAAAACAATGCCGAAGTATTTCGCCGATTATGACACAACGGTCAACTTCATAACGCAAGAAGAACTTGACCGCGACCACAAGGGCATTCCCCACGGCGGAACGGTCATTCGTTCGGGTGTTACAGGCAACGGCAACCACCACGTTATTGAGTACAAGCTAACGCTCGATTCCAATCCTGAGTTCACTGCTTCTGTGCTTTTAGCGTACGCCCGCGCGGCATATCGCCTTAACAAAAAAGGTGACTGTGGCTGCAAGACAGTCTTTGATATTGCACCTAAAGAACTGATCTCAAAAGATTATAACGACATAATCTCATCAATGCTTTAAACTAAAAAAAACTCCGTCTTCGCTTGAAGACGGAGTTTTTTATGTTTATATTTATATTTATTTGTGTTTGCCTAAGCCTTTTTCTTCAAGCGTCTTGCTTCCTTTGCTTCTTTAGAAACAATTTTATTCAATGCAACCAAAGCGATTACGTTCGGAATTACCATCAGATAGTTGAAGAAATCGGTCAATGCCCAAACAAGGTCGCTCTTTAAGCAAGAACCCAAGAAAACGAAAATAACGGCAATCACAGAATAGACAACTACGCTCTTCTTACCGAAGAGATACTCAAAGTTGATCTTACCGAAGAGATTCCATCCAATGATCGTCGAGAACGCAAAGAAGAAGAGGCAGACTGCAACAAAAATCGCGCCGACCTTCGCAGCAACTCCTGCACCGAGGAAGCCTTCAAAAGCAACCTTAGCGGCATTCTGAACCATGTTCGTGTTCGCAAGACCTATCGCCTCAGCATCAACGGCAAAACCTGACAAAGGACCTTTGCCGGCATACAGGCAAGAAATAACAACCAATGCAGTCATGGTGAGAACAACGAAGGTATCAATGAACACGCCTATCATTGCAACAACACCCTGGTCATGAGGCTTTTCAACCTTAGCCAAAGCGTGTGCGTGAGGGGTTGAACCCATACCGGCCTCATTAGAGAAGAGACCTCTCTTTGCACCCTGGCTTATAGCAGCCTTCAATGCAGCACCGAAACCACCGGCGATGATAGCCTGCGGCATAAATGCATATTTAAAGATCATACCGAAAGCTTCGGGAACACACTTGATACGGAAAGCGAGAATCAAAAGACCGCCAACGAGATAACCCATTGCCATAATGGGAACCATTTTTTCGGTAACCGATGCAATTCTGTTGACACCGCCGATGAAGATAAAGCCTGCAATAAGAGCAACAACAATACCAACGATCCAGGGGTCAATACCTGTTGCGGTATTAACGGCTTCACCGATAGAGTTAGACTGAACCATCGAACCCATAAAGCCTAAAGCAAGTACCGCGGCAACGGCAAAGAAACCGGCCAAGAATTTACCAAAACCGTTGTTAAACGCATTCTTAATGTAATAAACAGGACCGCCTGCTACATTGCCGTTTTCATCAACAACTCTTGTCTTCTGTGCAAGAACTGCTTCAGAATAGATAGTAGCCATACCGAAGAAGGCAATGACCCACATCCAGAAGATAGCACCGGGACCACCGGTCAAAATAGCACCGCAGGCACCGACGATGTTACCGGTACCAACCTGAGCGGCAATAGCGGTTGCCAACGCCTGGAACGACGAGAGACCGCCCGACTGCTTTCCGCCACGAAGCTTGATGTTGCCAAACACCCTTTTCATACCCTCGCCAAAACAACGAACCTGAACAAAGCGAGTCTTGATCGTAAAGAAAAGACCTGTCGCGATGAGCAAAACTATGAGAATATAATCCGCTGTGTACGAGTTAACAGTGTCGACAACTGATAACAATTTGTCCAAAAACTTTTCCACTTTTAAACCCCCTGAAAAAATAAAAGTCGCCGTAAAAACGACGACTCCAAAGAACAAAGAAAAGTATGAAACAACTGTGATAAATATCAAAGTTATCGAACTCTATCCTTTTGCCTGAGAGATTCGGGTTTCCCCTTGCACCTTCGGCACCCAATTTGCTTGGGATTCTCCAGAGTCCCCTCTGCCATCGGTCTTTGCATTCCGACAGTTTCTACGGGATTTACTACAGTATTCTATCACACTTTAAAGTAATAATCAATAGCCTTTTGAATTTTTTTAATATTATTTGAAATTTTGCTCCAAAAATGAGCAAGTAAGCGTTGTGTACTCATCTCTTTTATAATAATAGCTCATTCCGTGACCGGCTTCGGGTACCGAAAGCACGGTGCTCTCAGAGGCACATATCTCACCGCACTCGCGGCTCATTTTGCAGGGTACTACTCGGTCAGCCTCGCCGTGGATCAGCAATACCGGTACTGTTGCATTTTTTAATGCGGTTTTAGCTGAGAACGAATCCGGGTCAAACCGACCGAATATAACGGCACTCGTTTTCAGCAACGGATAAACCAACCGTACCGGCAGGTGCATTTTTCTGACAGTTGATTGCAAAATGTCACGAGGAGCGGAAAATCCGCAGTCGGCCATTATCCCCTTGACCTGCGGTTGCAGACTGTCCGAAGCCATCAAAACAGTTGCGGCACCCATCGAAAGTCCCGCAATGACAATTTTTATATCTTCACCGAATTTATCAACAGCAAACTCGACCCAACGTCGGCAGTCCTCGCGCTCTTTAATACCGAAAGTAATGGTCCTGCCCTCGCTTTTTCCGTGCGCACGCTGATCTACCACTAACAGATCATATCCGTTATCGTGACAGAGGCTCATAATTCCGTTACCGTCGCGAACGGCACTGCTTCTGTAACCGTGAAAAAATATGACCAGTCTGCCGGGACTGCCGTTATTGTAATACCTGCCTGCCAGCTTCAACCCGTCATGCGAGACCGTTTCGACCGGTTCGGACTCGAACGAAAGCACGCGAGCAACATTTTGTCTGATAGCACACTTAAACTGACTGTACTGAGCACCCGAAGGCACGTCAAAATCGTCCGATTCACGATGCTTACTCCGACCAAATGTGTAGTAATAAAGACAAAATTCCAACAAAAAGAACATTATAACGAACGCTAAAATAAGTACAACAAACGGCATCTCGAACTCCCAAAAGAAAATTATTACATTTTAATAATAACATTTAATTCCTTCGCCGTCAAGGAACCAAACTTTCTCAGCGATGTTTACGACATCATCTATCAGTCAGTATACTTAAATTAAGTATACTGACCACATTATAGCACAAAACAATCTTAAAATATACTTAAAATAAGATTTTTAGGTGATATTATGAGAAATAAAAACAATAAGCATTTAGGAATTGAAGTCGAACCCGAGCTTCACGGCAAGCTCCATTACATTGCAAAATACGAAGGTCGTTCTGCAAACGGACAGATCTTGTTCCTCATTCGCCAATGTATAAGAGATTTTGAAGAACAGCACGGCGAGATCCAACTCGACAAGTAATCGATATCGCGTTTTGACTACACACTATAAATGACAAAACCCCCGACACAGCTGTGTCGGGGGTTTTAATTTTAACTTACTTTTATCTTCTGCCTCTGAAACCTGCGCGGTTGCCGTCACGTCTGGGCTTGCGCTCACGTTCCTCATCAGCACCTGCTTCAACAACTGCACCGTCAAGCTCAACCAAAGCATCACGGCGGGAAAGGTTGATTCTGTCACGATCGTCGATCTCGGTAACCTTAACCTTGATGATATCACCAACGGTAACAACATCCTCGACCTTTTCAACACGCTTGACATCAAGCTTGCTTACGTGAACAAGACCTTCAACACCGGGAGCGATCTCAACAAATGCACCGAAGTCCATCAATCTTGTAACAGTACCCTGATAGAATGCACCTACCTCGGGACCGTTTGCGATAATATCGATAACGCCCATAACAGCGTTGCCTTTGTCGGTGTCAAGAGTTGCAATAAATACTCGACCGTCCTCTTCAATGCTGATTGTGCACTCAAAGAGTTCCTGCAGTTTCTGGATAACCTTACCCTGCTTGCCGATAACATCGCCGATCTTCTCGGGGTTGATAGTCATGGTAAGCATCTTGGGAGCGAACTTGGAAAGTTCCTTTCTCGGTTCAGAAATCACGGGAAGCATAATTTCATCAAGAATATAGTTTCTTGCCTTGTTGGTCTTCTGGAAAGCTTCCTTAATAATTTCGGGAGTAAGACCGTGAACCTTAAGGTCCATCTGAATGGCGGTAATACCCTTCTTGGTACCTGCCACCTTAAAGTCCATATCTCCGTAGAAGTCTTCAAGACCCTGAATGTCGATCATAGTCATAAAGTCACCGTGAACACCCTCGTCACCGGTGATAAGACCGCAGGAAATACCTGCAACCGGAGCCTTAATGGGAACACCGGCAGCCATAAGTGAAAGAGTTGAACCGCAGATAGAACCCTGCGAGGTAGAACCGTTGGAAGAAAGAACCTCGGAAACAACACGAATGGTGTAAGGGAACTCATCAACCGACGGAATAACGGGCAACAATGCACGCTCTGCCAAAGCACCGTGACCGATCTCACGGCGACCGGGACCACGGGAGGGCTTAGTCTCGCCTACAGAGTAAGACGGGAAATTGTAATGATGAATATATCTCTTCTCGGTCTCTTCATCAAGTCCGTCGAGCTTCTGTGACTCGCTGACGGGAGCCAAAGTGGTTACCGACAAGACCTGAGTCTGACCGCGGGTAAACATACCCGAACCGTGGGTTCTGGGAAGCAGGTCGACCATAGCGTTCAAAGGACGGATCTCATCGATGCCACGACCGTCAACACGCTTGTGCTCCTTCTTGAGCCAATCTCTTACAACGTGCTTCTGAACGAGGTACATGATCTCGTCAAGCTTAGCCTCTTTGCCCTCAAAACGCTCGTCAAACTTCTCGTGAACAGCGTCATAAATAGGCAACAAAGCAGCGTCTCTTACATTCTTATCATCGGTATCGAGTGCCTTCTTAACATCCTCGATGCAGAAGTTCTCGATCTCTTCCATAATAGCGGGATCGGGATCGTTGGACTCGAACTCGAACTTAGGCTTGCCGATCTCAGCAACGATGCCGTTGATGAAAGCAACGACCTCTTTGTTTACTTCGTGAGCCTTCATAATGGCCTCAAACATAAGGTCGTCCTCGACCTCGTTTGCACCTGCCTCGATCATAGCAACCAACTCGCCGGTCGAAGCAACGGTAACATCCATCTCACTCTTGGCTCTCTGTTCTAAGGTCGGGTTGATAACGATCTCACCGTCAACAAGACCGATCTTAACGCCGCTGACAGGACCTGCCCACGGAATATCCGAAATGGCAATAGCGGCCGAAACACCGATCATAGCGGTAACTTCAGGGCTGCAATCGGGATCAACCGACATAACGGTAGCAACTACCGAGCAGTCGTTTCTCATATCCTTCGGGAACAAAGGACGGATAGGACGGTCAATGCAACGGGAAGTCAAAATTGCCTTCTCGCTGGGTCTGGACTCACGTCTCTGGAAAGAGCCGGGAATGCGGCCTACAGAATACATTTTCTCCTCATAGTCAACCGACAACGGGAAAAAGTCAACACCCTCTCTGGGCTTTGCGGATGCGGTAACATTACAAAGAACAACGGTCTCGCCGTAGGTTGCCATTACCGATGCGTTGGAAAGACCGCACATCATACCGGTCTCCAACTTTAAGGGTCTACCTGCCAAAGTAGTTTCATAAACTTTATGCTCGGTAAACTGAAGCTTAGGACTCATACTCATTTTAAAATTCCTCCGTTTTATTTTTTACGGGGGTGCGGTTTAGCAATAGTTCCGACATCCGAGCCGTCGGGTGCCCGAACAACTGCTAAAACAACACACTCTGCCCCGTTATTTAACCTTTTTATTCGGCGTTTTAAACCTCAAAACGCCGCAGATTCAGTCTTTTAAGTAAAACAAGCCGACCGAATTTTTGTGTTCGGTCGGCGATGTTTGAACTTACTTACGAAGACCGAGACGTGCAACGATAGAACGATATCTCTCGATGTCCTTCTTCTGCAAGTATGCGAGAAGATTACGTCTGTGACCAACCATCTTAAGCAAGCCGCGACGAGAATGATGGTCATTGTGGTTGGCCTTCAAATGCTCGTTGAGCTCGTTAATGCGGCGGGTAAGAACAGCAATCTGAACCTCAGGCGAACCGGTGTCGCCTTCGTGAGTTGCGTACTCAGCAATAATCTGAGTCTTTTCTTCCTTCAACATTTCACTTTCACCCTTTCATAATATTTGTTCGCCGTATTCCGGGTCAAAGGTCGGTGAATTCCCTTAAATGGGCTTACTCCATTAACTCAGAGCACGGTAGCCTCAATATTATATCACACTGATTTCGATTTGTAAAGACTTTTTTATTAAAACACTATACAATGTGTCGGGCAACCCTCAACACAGGCACCGCAGGCGGTACACTTTTCGGGGTCTATGACCGCAAGATTATTTTCAACCTTGACCGCACCGTACTCACAAGCCCTCTGACACTTACCGCAAGCAATGCAGGCAGATTGGCAGATCTTTCGGGCGACAGCACCCTTGTCACGGTTCGAGCAGGCAACAGTCGCTTTTTTCTTAATAGGCAACAACTGAATAATGCCTTTCGGACAAGTTCTTACGCACACACTACAGGCAGTACAAAGATCGGCGTTAACAACAGCACAGCCGTTCTGAACCTTTATCGCGCCGTAAGGACAGGCACGCTCACAGTCACCAAATCCCAAACAACCGTAGTTGCAATCGGAAGTTCCTGCGTAAAGCATATTAGCGGCCTTGCAGGTCTCAACACCCTGATAAAGCATCTTGGTGCCGACTTTGTCGCAGGTGCCGTCACACAAAACGGTTGCGGCCTTAGGCTCGGACATTTTGACCTCAACACCCAATATCTTACCCAATTCGTTATTCATATCGACGCCGCCGGGAGCACAAAGACCGGGCTTTGTTTCGCCCTTAGCCAAGGCCTCGGCATAGCCGTCACAACCCGTGTATCCGCAAGCACCGCAGTTGGCACCGGGCAGGATAGCACGGAGTTCGGCCACCTTTTCGTCAGACTTTACTTCCATCAGCACCGAAGCTACCGACAACACCAGACCGCCGATAAGACCGATAACACCGACAACTATCACAGAAATTAAGATAGGACTCATACTTTACCCTCCTACCCTACGATTCCCGCGAAGCCCAAGAAGGACAGCGACACGATACCTGCAGAGATGAGGGTGATCGGCAAGCCTTTTAAGGATTCGGGAATGTCACTTTTTTCAAGTCGGCTTCTGACACCGGCAAAAATCACGATCGCAAGAAGGAAGCCCAAACCGGCACCCAACGCGTTAAAAAGTGCCTCAACGTAATTAGTAATACGAGCGTTGGTGAAATTAAGCATTGTAATGCCGAGAACCGCACAGTTAGTAGTGATGAGCGGCAGGTAAATGCCCAACGCTCTGTAGATCGGCGGAATATATCTCTTCAGCACGATCTCAACCAACTGCACAAGTGCGGCGATGATGAGAATAAACACGATGGTCTGCAGATAACCCACTCCGAACGGATCGAGAATATAGACCTGAATAGGATAGGTAACAGCGGTAGCCATAAGCATAACCAGCGTTACGGCAATACCCATACTGACCGCAGTGTTGGATTTTTTGGAAACACCCAAGAAAGGACAGATGCCTAAGAACTTTGCCAAGACCATATTCTCGGTCAAAATTCCGGCAAGGACAATAGTAATAATATTACTTGTCATCGCTCACTTCCCCTTTCTTAAGTTCTGTTGCGGTATCGACCGCTTCTTTAGCCTGTGCTTTTACAACGGCGTCGCCTTCGGGAGCCGCAATTTCGGTTATTGCCTTATCGTTAGGGAACAGTTCGCCTTCTGCGGCGGCAACCTCTTGATTTGTTGTAATATTCACACCGGTCGCACCGCTCTTGCTTTCAGAGGTTGCAGGTGCAGTCTCTTCGCCTGCCGGATAACCTTCGGCATCGCAGCCTTTACAGCCCTGACAGTTTCCGCAACCCAAAGATTTAACCGGCTTTTTGCCCATTTTTACAGCTATCTTGTTGGACAACACGACCAGGATTCCGAAAACAAAGAATCCGCCGGGAGGAAGAATAAAGATAAGCATAGGCTCGATCGCACCTGCTGTGATTGGAAGACCGAAAACACAGCCGGTACCGATAAGCTCACGGATCATACCCATAAGCGTCAACGCGGCGGTAAAGCCAACGCCCATACCGAGTGCGTCTAAAATAGACGGCAAAACGCTGTTTTTAGATGCAAACATCTCAGCACGTGCCAGAATTATACAGTTAACAACGATAAGCGGCAAAAAGATACCCAACGACTTATCAATAGCCGGTGCAAACGCCTTAACAAGCATCTGAATGATCGTAACAAATGCCGCGATTATGGTGATGAACGCAGGAATTCGCACCTTGTCGGGGATAACCTTTCTGAGCAAAGAAATAACGACGTTGGAACCTAAAAGCACCAACGTTGCAGCAACACCCATACCGACACCGTTAAAGGCCGCAGTTGTGACCGCCAGAGTAGGACAAGTTCCCAAAACGAGACGGAGAACGGGATTTTCCTTAACAATACCTTTAGTAAAGGTAGACAGATGATTATCAGCCATTATTCTCTGCCTCCCCTTTTATCAATTTGTGTGCCGTCAGCGCCTTGTTAACGGCATCCTTAACAGCGTTTGAAGTGATGGTGGCACCGGTAAGTGCCTGAATATCATTTTCACCGACGCCCGATTTCACAACAGACAGTTGTCCCGACTTTCCCTTAAACTGCTCCCAGAAGGTCTTTTTGGTAGCATTCTGGCCAAGACCCGGAGTTTCGTCAGCAGCATCAATGACCTCGATGGCAATGATCTTTCCATCGGGTGCAATGCCGGTCATAACCTTGACTTCACCGCCGTATCCATTAGCCGATGTGGTGAAAATATGACCTAAAACCGTACCGTTCGCATCCATCGCGGCGTAATAGTCAGCGTCAGCGACCTGAACAGTACCCACCACGTAATTATCGGCTGGTAATACACGGGTCATAGCCTGCATCTCGGCTTCCTTCTGTACCTCTGCGATCTTCTCAGCGGTTATCTCGTTTGTAACGGCAAGAGCCGCGGTGAAGAACACGCAAATAAGGGTCAAAGCGAGTGTCGTAATGAGAATGGTTTTTACTTTACTCATTTTTTGCCCTCCCATCCGAACGGCTTGGGAGCCGTCAATCTGTTAATATAGGGAGTGAGGATATTCATAAGCAATATTGCATACGAAACACCTTCGGGCAAGTATCCGAAATAACGGATAACAAAGGTAATAAGTCCGCATCCGACACCGAAAATGATCTGTCCTCTCCAATTAGTAGGACTTGTGACGTAGTCGGTAGCCATATAAATTGCACCCAACATAAGACCGCCCGAAAGAATCATATATAACGGATCTTCACCGGCGATAAGATAACAGAGAGCGACGGTGCCGATAAAGCAAAGTGGTGTTGTCGGGGTGATGACCCGGCGGACAACAAGATAGATACCGCCGGCGAGCAGCAACAGCGCACAGGTCTCACCGATACAACCGGGGATCTGACCGAAAAAAAGCTGAGTGTAGCTGTAATATCCACCCTCCAAAGCGGTGTTTGACAGAGGTGTTGCACTTGTCAAAACATCGATAACTTCACCGGTGGTCGCACTTGACGTCACCTCGCCCGAACTGCCTAACGGTGCCACCCATGTAGTCATTGCGGTCGGGAAAGAAACAAGCAATACGAGTCGAGCGGTAATGGCGGGGTTGGCAAAATTATGACCGATACCGCCGAACATCTGCTTAACAACGACAATAGCCGCAATACTGCCGATAGCGGCCATCCAAAGGGGAAGCTTCGGCGGCAGATTGAGTGCCAGCAAAAGTCCGGTCACAACAGCCGAAAGATCGCCGATGTTACTGGGTCTTTTCATAACCTTGCGGCTGACAAACTCAGCCAGCACGGCTGTTACAACACAAGTCAAAACGACCAGAGCCGAATAAAGACCGAAAATAACACAGCCTGCAACGGTAGCCGGAAGGAGCGCGATGATGACATCCAGCATAATACCGCGAGTGGTATCACCATGGTTTATATGCGGTGAATGACTTACCAAAAGTTTTTCCATCGTTACTCCTCCTTATCTTTTAAGTTTTGCTTTTATCTCAGCCTTGGCAATACGCATAGTCTGAGTAAGATTTCGTTTTGCAGGGCAGACATAGGAACAACAGCCGCATTCCATACAATACTCAACATTAAGTGCCCTCACCTCTTCCAGATCGCCCGAACGAAGCGTTGCTTCGATCTCCAACGGCTGGATCTTCATAGGGCAGGCATTGGCACAACGTCCGCAACGAATGCAGGGTGTTTCGGTCTGCTGCTTTGCCATTTTCTCATCAAACACGAGAATCGCATTGTTCTGCTTCAAAATAGGCATATCGGTCTTTAATACCGCGGTACCCATCATAGGTCCGCCGTAAAGCACCTTTTTGGGTGTTCCCTTATAACCGCCGCAGAACTCGATAACCTCTTCAACCGATGTTCCGATAGGAACAATAACATTCTGGGGTTTATTTACCGCACCGTCGACCGTTACGGTCTTGCGGGTCAAAGGCATACCTGTCTTGATATACTTATTGAGAGTTGAAATACTGGTTACGTTCATCACGACACAGCCAACATCGGCAGGAAGCTTGCCCAAAGGGATCCGTCTGCCCGTGGCACTGTAGACCAGTACCTTTTCCGCACCCTGCGGATAACGGGATTTGAGCTTCATCAGCTGAACGCTGTTGTCAGCATCACGCTTGTCGGCCGCAATTTTATACAGAGCCTCAATAGCCTTCGGCTTGTTATCCTCGACGCAGATATAAACCTTTTTAAAATTCATTATTTCCTTTACAAGGTAGATAGCCTCTAAGATATTCTCACCCTGCTCCATACACTCACGGTAGTCCGAGGTGATAAACGGCTCACACTCGGCGGCATTGATGATGAGCGTATCGATCTGAACATCCTCACGGGTGGTGAGCTTTACGTGCGCAGGGAAACCCGCACCTCCGAGACCCACCAATCCGCAGGCTCTGGCGGCACCGCAAAGATCCTCAGGGCTCTTGACCTCAAAGGGTCTTAAATTAGGTGCCGGAGTGTCAAGCCCGTCCGATTCGATAACAACGGCTTCGGTCAGCTGACCCGACGGAAGCATCACTTTATCGATCGCCGTAACTGTACCCGAAACGCTGGAGTGGATCGGAGCGCTGATAAACTTTTCCGAATCACCTATTTTGGTACCAACATAAACGGTATCACCCTTTTCGACACACGGAACACACGGTGCACCGATATGCTGCAGCATCGGAATGACCACTTTTTCAGGCGACGGCATAACGACCGATTCGCTCTCAGCAGTATGTTTGAAGTGAGGAAGATGCGCACCGCCGATAGATCTTTTAAACGGGCGGAGAATCGCTTCAGTTCTTTCCATTTTTTCCTCCTTGAATGATGTTAAATCGTTGGATTTTCGACCAACACTTTTATCTAATTAATTTTACCATATTTTGTATATTGTTTGCAACCAAAGATAATAAATTAACAAACTTTACGATATTATTGTCAGAACGACCTCAAAAATACGGTCATACGTCCAACCCGAGGTCGTTAAGCAACAGTTGTACACCTTTCTCACTCTGTCCGTACAGATGCGCAGGATAACCCAAAAGTAATTCGACATCTCCGCGGGTGAACGAACCGCCTGTGCTCGCACCGCTGTCGGGATATTCCCAGGTAACCTTTTGCATATTGTCAACCAGAGCAAGCATCGCACAAGAATACCGTATCATCTGCATCTTGAACCATTCATCACGCGATGAATCGTGCTTTTGCGAAAACTTAAAATTAACCGTGACACCGTCACTCGTATTATCCACGGTAAAGGTGAACTCACCGCAATAATCATCGACCGAAAGCGCATCCAATATCCTGTTGCAGGCCTCGAGATCGTTACCGTCGGCCGTTTTCAACGCATAAACCTTAGCGGCTTCCTCAAAAACAGCGGTACGGTCAAGGCGTTCATTAAAGGTCGGCTTCGGTTTTGTATTGGCAATTTTTACAATTTGCACTACTCCCCAAGGTACTGCAACGAAAACCACCAGTATTGCAACCACCGCCCACAAAGCGATCTTGGCCTTTGACGTCTTTTTGACCCTGCTTTCGGGCTTGTCTTTGGGGTCGGAAAACACAGTCGACTCTGCACCTTTAGCCTTTAATGCCTCGTTACGTTTTTTCATATATCCAAAACCTTTTCCTTCTATAAATATTTACACATACATTTTACCATTGTTTGTACAACAAATCAATAAAATATCCACATAATACACAATTAATTTTAACTAAAATAACAGTTTACTTTAGCGGTATTATGTGATATCATAAGTTGAATATGATTTTTAAGGAAGTGTGTTTCTGATGAAAGCTGTAATCACCGTTGTCGGAAAAGATACCGTCGGCATTTTAGCCCGTGTTGCCGGAGAATGTGCAAATTATAACGTAAACGTGCTTGAGGTCTCTCAGACCATTCTGCAGGATATGTTCTGCATGATGATGATCGTTGATATCGATAAGGTCAATATTCCGTTCGCTCAGTTTACCGACAAAATGGCTGAAATGGGCAACAGCATCGGTATGTCTATCCGTGCAATGCACGAAGATATCTTCAACTCGATGCATCGCATTTAAGTGTTAGGAGAGTGCTTAAAATGATCGAATCAAGAGACATTCTCGAAACAATAGAAATGATCGAAAACGAGAACCTGGATATCAGAACCGTTACTATGGGTATTTCCCTTTTAGACTGTATCGACGCTGATATTGACAAAGCTTGCGCCAAGGTTTACGAAAAGATAACCCGTTTGGCCAAAAACCTCGTTCCCGTTTGTGAAGAAATAGAAAAAGAGCTGGGCATCCCCATTATCAATAAGCGAATTTCGGTAACGCCTATCGCCATGATCGCCGCTGCCTGTCACTCTAAGGATGTTGTTAAATTTGCAATCACCCTCGAAAAGGCCGCCGTTGCTGTCGGCGTAAACTTTATCGGCGGATATTCCGCTCTTGTACAAAAAGGCTTTGCCGCAGGTGACAAAGAGCTTATTGAAAGCATCCCCGAGGCTCTGTCAGTAACAGACCACATCTGCTCGTCGGTCAACATAGGTTCGACCAAGGCAGGTCTTAATATGGATGCCATTGCTATGATGGGCAAAGTTATCCGTAAGACCGCTGAGCTCACTGCCGACCGTCAGTGTATCGGTGCCGCAAAGCTGGTCGTATTCTGCAACGCTCCCGAGGATAACCCCTTTATGGCAGGCGCTTTCCACGGTGTCGGCGAGCCCGACTGTGAGATTAATGTCGGTGTCTCGGGTCCCGGCGTTGTCCGTGCCGCTATTGCAAAATCCAAAGGACTGGACCTTTCGGGTGTTGCCGATCTCATCAAGCGTACCGCATTCAAGATCACCCGTATGGGTCAGTTGGTTGCAATGCGAGCTTCCGAGCGACTCGGTGTGCCGTTCGGCATTGTTGACCTTTCTTTGGCTCCTACACCCGCTGTCGGTGACTCGGTTGCACACATTTTAGAAGAGATCGGTCTTGAATCGGTCGGCGCTTGTGGAACCACCGCTTGTCTTGCAATGCTTAATGATGCCGTAAAAAAAGGCGGCGTTATGGCTTCAAGCCACGTCGGCGGACTGTCGGGTGCATTTATCCCCGTTACCGAAGACGCAGGTATGATCGACGCCGCAAGAACAGGTGCTCTCACCCTTGAAAAGTTGGAGGCTATGACCGCCGTTTGCTCGGTAGGTCTCGATATGATCAACATCCCCGGCAATACTCCTGCCGAGGTGATTTCAGCACTCATTGCCGACGAAGCCGCCATCGGTATGGTAAATACCAAGACCACCGCTGTCCGCGTTATTCCCGCTATCGGCAAAGATGTCGGCGAAGAGCTTTCGTTCGGCGGCCTCTTGGGTTCGGGTCCCGTTATGCCCATCAGCCGCTGTTCACCTGCAAAATTCATCGGCCGCGGCGGCAGGATCCCTGCTCCGATGCAGAGTCTTAAGAACTAAACTCCGATACCGCATTCCTTTTTAAGGTCGCATTGTAGGATTTCCGTTAAATTTTGGCAATTCGATAAATAATAAAAGCATTTTACTTAATAAAATTAAGTTTTAGCGGTCTTTACTTGACCTTTGCTTTGTTTTTCGATAAAATATCCTACAATATTTTAATATTTTTAAGTCGACGGCGAGACCGTCGGAAAGGAACATAAATGTCTGATACTATCTTCACGGTTCCGGAAGGCTATTTTGAGCACCGTGCCACAGATTACAAAACCAACAATAAAATAACTTCCGCTGATTTTGAGCGTTTTAACGTAAAGCGTGGACTCCGCAATCCCGACGGCACCGGCGTTTTAGCCGGCGTTACCGAGATCTGCAATGTTCACGGCTATCTGCTTAACGAAGGTGAGCGTATGCCTATCGACGGTGAACTCGCCTACCGCGGATATTCTATAAACGAATTGGTCGAAAGCTGTCGCGAGGAAAACCGTTTCGGTTTTGAAGAGGTCGCCTACCTGCTGCTTATGGGCAAACTGCCGACCGAAGCTCAGCTCAGCGAATTTAATCAGGTTCTCGGCGCGATGCGTTTTCTGCCCGATAACTTCACAAAAGACCTTATTCTCCGCGTACCGAGTCCCAATGTTATGAACAACCTGGCTCGTGCGGTCCTTGCTCTTTATTCTTATGACGAAAAGGCTGAGGACTACACGCTCGAAAACAATTTGAGACAGAGCGTTCAGTTATTGGCTCAGTTCCCTATCATCACAGCATACGCATACCAGACCAAGCGTCACTTCCACGATAAGGAAAGCCTTGTCATCCGTTTCCCCGATCCCGAGAAATCAACTGCTGAAAATGTTTTAAGGATCATTCGCTCACACAAGGAGTTCACTGAAGAGGAAGTGCATCTTCTTGATATCGCCCTTATGCTCCACGCTGAGCACGGCGGCGGTAACAACTCGACCTTTACGACCCGAGTTTTGACCTCATCCGGCACCGATATCTATTCGACCATCGCGGCTGCGGTAAGTTCACTAAAAGGCCCCAAGCACGGCGGTGCAAATATGAAGGTCATCGAAATGATGAATGACATGAAAAGTAACGTCAAGGACTGGAGCAGTGACAAGGAGATCACCGATTATATCGTGAAGATACTCAAAAAGCAGGCTAACGATCATTCGGGACTTGTTTACGGTATGGGTCACGCGGTCTATACAAAATCCGACCCGAGAGCGGTCATCTTAAGAAAGAATGCCGAAACCTTGGCTCGTGATAAGGACCGTTTGGAAGAGCTCTACTTTATGGATAAGATCGCCAAGATCTCGGCCGAACTTTTCTATGAATTTAAGGGTAGCTCAAAGATCATCTGCCCCAACGTCGACTTCTATTCAGGCTTTGTGTATTCGATGCTTGGTATCCCGGAGGAGCTTTACACCTCGCTCTTCGCAACTGCCCGTGTTGCCGGTTGGTGCGCTCACAGAATTGAAGAAATGACCACCAACAACCGCATTATCCGTCCTGCATACAAGAGCGTTGCCCATGCAGAGCATTACGTCCAACTTTCCCAGAGAACGGACGACGGCAATCAAGGAGCCGCTCTTTCGTCATTAAAGCATATTTTCTAAAACTTAAAGCAAACGAGTGTGTAGAATTTCTACACACTCGTTTTACTATCTCAAAGTAAGTTTTTAACAGTGATATTGTGAGACAAGTCTCACAGCGATATTTTCTTTTGAAAATCCTCGCCTATGGCGAGATATTTTAAAAAAGAAAGCGATATAAAAGCCTGTGGCTTTCGCGATATTATATTCGTGACCTCTCACGGCGAAGCCGTATATCGCGCGTTTTACAGCATATCGCAACTCAAGTTTATCGCTCGTGTTCGCACGAATATAGCTGAGGCACACTCATAAAGGAGTGTGCCTCAAGCGTCGGCGTTTTGTTATTCTTCAAATGTATTCTTTTCAATAATGAACCTCGGCCGACCCTTGACCTCTAAATATATCTTGCCGATATACTTGCCGATAACGCCGATAGCCAGAAGTTGCAGTCCGCCCAATGCCCAGACCGACGCCATAATACTTGTCCAACCCGCTTCAGTATTGCCTGTAAAATGCTGAACCAGTGAGTAGATAAGCACTAAGAGTCCTGCGAGCAACACTACAGAGCCCAAGCGAATAATGATCTCGATCGGTCGTACGCTGAGCGAAGTAACGCCCTCAAAGGCGAGCCCCAGCATTTTACGAAAAGTGTATTTCGTCTTGCCGGCCGCCCTTTTGTCGCGGTCATAGTAGACCGTGTCCGATTTAAAGCCTATAAGCGGCACTAAGCCGCGCAAAAAGAGGTTGACCTCTTTAAATTCGGCCAAAGCGTTCAATGCCCTGCGGCTGAGTAATCGGTAATCCGCATGGTTGTAGACCGTTTCGGCACCCATCCAGTTGAGCAACTTGTAAAAGCCTAACGCCGTGTACTTTTTGAAAAAAGAATCCTTTTTCCGCGACTTTCTGACACCGTAAACCACATCACAACCGTCACGGTAACGATCGATCATTTGGTCTATAGCGTCAATGTCATCCTGCAGGTCGGCATCCATCGAAATGACCGCATCAAAGTTGTCTTTAACGGTCAGCAAGCCGCAAAGCAGAGCGTTCTGGTGACCGCGGTTGCGGCTGAGTTTTAGCCCTTCAACAAAGCGGTTCTCCTCAGAATATTTTTCAATAAGACCCCAGGTAGTGTCCTTCGAACCGTCGTCAACAAATACTATTCTGCTGTCTTCGGATATTTTTTTGCCGTCACACAAAAAAGCCAACTTGTCCGACACCTTTTCTACCGTTATCGGCAAGACCTCAGCCTCGTTGTAGCACGGAATCACGATACAAAGTTTCATAAAAATCTCCTTTTGAGAATCTATTATAATTGTACCGACATAAAACCGTTTCGTCAAGTGAAATTTCCCGGCCCTGCATAATCGCCGGCATCGAAGCATAAAATTAACCAGTATAGAACAGAGGAGAGTTTTTATGAGGAGTGCGGTGGAGTCAAGGGAGATAATACTCGGAGAGTACATAATCGAAAACGACGCAACAGTAAGGGATGCCGCAAAACAGTTTAAGGTCAGCAAATCAACGGTACACAAAGACGTGACTGAACGGTTGCGGCGAAGCAATCCCGGACTCTGGAAACAGGTGCGGAGAGTGCTGGAGAAAAATAAGAGTGAACGCCATATCCGCGGCGGCTTAGCAACAAGAAGAAAGTATAAGGGAGAATAACACTTAAGATAAAACGGAGACACTTCGCAAAGAAGTTGTCTCAGTTTTTATACTAATAGAACAAATTGTACTTTTGAAGACCGAATGTGTCATAATAGGTCATATATTTTGAGATAGGCTTATCGCTTGTGCGGCGCACGAATATAGTGAGGCACACTCCCTGCGGAGTGTGCCTCAAATCCTGCCCCTTTAGCGTTTTAAGTATGTTTGTCTAATTTATTTTTATAAGATTTATGTATTATATTGCTTATTCCTCGTGCTCGTCCTTCGACTGCACGATTCTCCTGATCGTACGCTCACTATAGTCATATTTGGCGGCGAGTTGTTTTAAGTTCCCACCGTTGAATTCCTTTTTTATTTCACCATAGATAAACTGTTTATTGTGAAATTTCACGGGATACGACACCTGCTGACCTTTAAATTCAGCATATAACTTCTCGGTGTTTTCCATTCCGATAATATCGACCAACTCTCTGTATATACTATTCAAAGAATTGCTTGTGCTCTCTAATTTCACCTTATACCCCACTCCTTCCACTTCTTACCACTATAATACTATATAATTAACATTACAAATGTCACTTGTCAATGACATTGTCATTATATTTGTCAAATCCTGCCTAAAAAACCAAAAAAGTGCGCAGCCAAAGGCCACGCACCGAAAAATACATAGCTCCAACTGTCGCCAAACATAATCCAACATAACCGTACAAGTGTATGCAGAAATAGAGCATCTGTATTTTTACCGAATAAAAACACAAACACCTGCACAATTATAATATTCGATTATGTTTGGCTAATTCATATTATCATAAGTTTTTCTAAATTGCAAGAATTTATACTTGTGAGTCGGAGCGTTGAAAATAATATTGGATCACCCGCTATACAATGTGGTCTTTTGTTTTATAAATAAATACCGCCGTGAAAGTTTTCTTTCACGGCGGTTGGCTTTTTACACTTTTTCAGCGAGGTCGATACCCGTCAAAATACATTTGTCGCAGGTCGCTAACGGCTTGCCCGTAGCTGTACCCTTTATCACCGGACAGATATCCGAACCGCAAGCAGCTTTAAAATCCTCTACAAGCTTTGCACAAAGCTTATAAGTGTCGGCCTTGGAAACTGCACCGCTTTTCATACTGCTCTTACTGCACTTTATTCCCGCAATAAACACGGCACCCGACAATGCCCCGCAAACCGATTCGTGATTGCTGAGGCCACCGCCAAAGCCCTCGATTCCACGTGCTACTGTATCTTTATCGAGCCCCAACTCCTCACAAAACGGCAACGCTACCGCCTGCGCGCAGTTAAAGCCCTTATGGTGAAGCTGTAGTGCTTCCATTGCGTGTTTTCCCGCCATATCAATCACCCTTTTTAAAAACGCCTTTATAATAATCTATATTCTTAGTTGCTTCGGCGTTAAGTTCGGCTCCCGAAACATTGCCGGCTTCAAACTCGTACATTGCCTGAACCGCAACCATCGCGGCGTTATCACCGCAGTACTTTTTCTCGGGATAATAAAGGTTCAGTCCCCTTTGTTCACAGACCTTTTCCATCCTGTCTCTTAATTCTGAATTAGCCGAAACACCGCCGGCTATTACCACATCGCGAAGGCCGGTCAACTCAACCGCCTTTAAAGTGTTTTCGATCAGCATATCGCAGACTCTCTCACGAACCGTCGCACAGAGAACAGGAACGTCTATTTCCTCACCCTTTTGAGATGCGTTGTGGGTTATGTTTATAACGGCTGTTTTAAGCCCTGAAAAACTAAAATCAAGTTCTGCACCGTCCACTTTAGGTCTCGGCATAGGATACTTTTTAAAATCTGATTTTGTGGCTATTTTATCAAGAGTCACACCGCCGGGATACTCTAACCCCATACTTCTCGCCGATTTATCAAAGCACTCGCCTGCGGCATCATCACGGGTCTTGCCGATAATCTCAAAATCAGTGTAGCCATTGACACGCACAAGCAACGTGTTGCCGCCCGATACCATCAGGCACAAAAACGGCGGTTTTAATTCTTTATGGGTTATATAGTTAGCCGCGATGTGACTGCGAAGATGGTGCACCGGAATAAGCGGTGCATTTAAAGACATCGCAAGTCCTTTTGCAAAGTTTACACCAACCAGCAAAGCACCGATGAGTCCCGGTGCAAAGGTAACCGCCACCGCGTCAATATCGGAGTATGTAACTCCTGCCGCACTCAAAGCCTCTTCAACAACAGCCGAAATGGACTCGGCGTGACGCCGTGATGCGATCTCGGGCACAACACCGCCGTAAATGCGGTGTTCCGCCACCTGAGTAGCAACTATATTCGAAAGTATCTCCCTGCCCTCGGCCACACTTGCCGCAGTCTCATCGCAGGAAGACTCAATGCTCAATATCTTCATCTTTGAACCTCTATATCCTTGGTCATAATGACCGCATTTTCTGTTGGATTTTTATAAAATTTGGGACGCACTCCGCGTACTGTAAAACCCGATTTTTGATAAAGCCTTACCGCCGCTTCATTCGACTCGCGAACCTCTAAAGATAAAAACCGCAGTTTTAATTCGACCGCTTTTACTATCATTGATTCGAGGATTTTAGTCGCAACGCCCTGCCTTCTTGCCTGAGAAGACACCGCGATATTGGTGATATATCCCTCATCGGCGGCGAAAGTGAATCCACCGTGTCCCAAAAATGACTTGTCCTTAAACGCTCCCAGGTAACAACCGTTTCTTTTGACCGTTTCGGCGATAGCTTCAGCACTCCACGCTTCTTCCAGAGCCGTGCTTTCCAACTCGGCCGCGAGCTGATATTCGGCGGCGGTCAAATCTCTTACAATAATGTCATTTTGTGATAAACTCATAGCGTTTCTCGATCTCACCTTTTATCTTCATTGCGGCCGCTTTATAGGTATCCAAACTTCCGCCGTATGGGTCGGGGATATCTAATACGGCCAATGCCGACCGCGGCACACCACAATCAGAGAGCATCAGAGCGTGACTTTCCGACATACAAAGGAATAGATCGGTGTCAGAAAGTTCCTCACGGCTCAGATTTTTTGATTTGTGGGCTTTTAAATCACAGCCCATTTCACTCATCACAAGCTGTGCATTATCGGCGGCAGGCTGGAAAGCATTTGCCGCCAGACCTCTGCTGCCGACCTCGATATTGTCAATGCCGTCAGCATCTAACTTCTGCTTTAATATCGCCTCGGCCATCGGACTTCGGCAGGTGTTACCCGTGCAGATGAAAAGCACTTTTTTATTCTTCATTTTAACCCTTAGCGTCGTACCAGGTAGTGCCGAAGTTGACATCGACGGTCAACGGCACTAAAAGGTCGGCCGCGTTTTCCATTTCTTCTTTCAAAATTTTGCTGGCAAGCAATGCTTTATCCTCAGGTGCCTCGACAATCAATTCATCATGTACCTGCATAATGAGTCTTGCCTCAGGCATTTCACGCTTCAGTCGGTCTTCTACCCTTATCATAGCGATCTTGATAATATCGGCGGCCGTGCCCTGAATAGGCATATTTCTCGCCACTCGCTCGCCGAACGCACGCAGCATTCCGTTGGAGTTTTTAAGCTCCGGCAACAATCTGCGGCGACCGAAGATGGTCGAAGCGAAGCCGTCTTCCTTAGCTTTTTCGACCACACGCTCCATGTACTCGTCGACCTTTTTATAGGTCAAAAGATAACTCTTGATATAATCTGCGGCTTCCTTGTTGGTAACGCCGATATCCTTAGCCAAAGAGAACGCACCGATACCGTAAACAATACCGAAATTGACCGCTTTAGCACGCGAACGCATAAGCGGTGTGACCATATCCTGCGGCATATTGAACACCTGGCTTGCAGTCAGAGTGTGAATGTCAACGTCGTTCAAAAAGGCGTTTATCATATTTTCGTCATTGGCGATGTGAGCCAAAACCCGCAACTCTATCTGCGAATAGTCGGCATCGCAAAGCACGAATCCGTCCTTGGCTTTGAAGAATCTTCTGAGTTCTCTTCCTTCTTTGCGACGAACCGGAATATTCTGCAAATTAGGTTCCGATGAGCTGATTCTGCCCGTTCGAGTTTCGGTCTGATTAAGTGTCGAACGGATCCTGCCGTCATCACAAACAGTGCCGAGCAATCCGTCACAGTAGGTTGATTTAAGCTTTGTCAGCGTGCGATACTCCAACAGATTATCAACAACGGGATGCAACTCACGAAGCGACTCCAAAACATCGGCATTGGTCGAGTAGCCGCTCTTGGTCTTTTTGCGGCACGGCAACCCTAAGGTCTCAAAAAGTGCCACTCCCAACTGCTTCGGCGAGTTGAGATTAAACTCATATCCGACATCAGTCCAGATCTTGTTTTCGAGTGCCTTGATCCTGACCTGGAGTTCGGCTCCGTAGTGAGCGATACCCTCTCTGTCAACAAGAAAACCGACCTTCTCCATACGAGCCAGAACTAAAGACAACGGCAGTTCGATATCGTGGAGCAATTTATCCTGACCCAAACTCTTTATCTCGGCTTCGAGGATATCATTGACCGCACTAAGATAGACCTTGTCCCCTAAACCCTCTACGCTAATAACGTTAGCCTTATACTCAGCCGCGAGACGACCGAGTTCATAATCCGACGAAGACGGATTGATAAGATAAGCCGCAAGACTTGTATCAAAGGTCACATTTTCCGGCTCTATCGACCAATCCATCAGCTCTTTATAAAGCGGCTTGCCGTCGTAGATCCTCTTTTTTATACTGCTATCGGTAAGTAGCGGCACCGACATACTGATAGAAGCCGTGCCGGCCTTGTTGCCTACCATAATATAAAGATCGCCCGACTCGGCGCAGTAGATGATATCGCAGATTCCCGATTTGGCCGCGGCGGACAGTATCGCGGTCTCAGAAACGACCTCGACACTAAGTTCTTTTTCGGGTTCTTCGGTCTTCAAAGCACTGCCGTCCAATCCCAGAGCGTCAAGCATCTTGAAAAACTCAAGTTCTATAAGCATCTCGGTCAATTCTGAATCTTGACGCTGACCGGTCTTATAGTACGCAACATTGCTTTCTATCGGCACTTCACGGAAGATAGTGCCTAAATCTCTGCTCAAATATGCCAGTTCCTTGCCGTTTTGAAGTTTTGCTTTTAGCGATTCCTTGATGTCAAGCGTTTCAAGATTTTCGTAAATGCTGTCAATACTGCCAAAACGCCGAATAAGATCACCCGCAGTCTTTTCTCCGATACCGGGAACACCGGGAATGTTATCCGAGCTGTCACCCTGCAACGCCTTGATCTCTATCATCTGTCGGGGAGTTACACCGTACTTCTCAAAAATAACGTCGGGAGTATAGGCGGTTATTTCCGGATGTCCCATTTTGGTAGCCGACAGCAAAACTGTTGTGTTGTCCGACACCAACTGAAACGAATCGCGGTCACCGGTAGCGATAACGCAGGTGTTGCCCGACTCCTCACAAAGCCGCGACAAAGTACCGAGAATATCGTCAGCCTCATAGCCTTCGAGTTCCAGACAGGTGTACCCGAAAAGCTTCAAAAGTCGCTTTAACAGCGGCATCTGACTTTTAAGTTCTTCGGGCATGCCCTTTCTGCCCGCCTTGTATTCAGCAAAGTTTTTGTGCCTGAAAGTGGGAGCGTGCACATCAAACGCAACAACAACACCGTCGGGCTCTGTCGTCGCCAACAGCCTGTTTAAAATGCCCATAAAACCGTATACTCCGTTAGTATACAGTCCGCTTTTGGTAGTCAGCAGTTTTATTCCGTAAAACGCGCGGTTTATGATACTGTTGCCGTCAACGCAGAGCAATTTCATAATTCCAACTCCTAAACACTTCATTCTATGTCCATACATATTTATTTTAACATCAATGCTCACAAATTACAAATAAAAGTTGCAAATTACGGTAATTTAATGTAAATTATTATTGGTGATTAAATGAAGATCGGAAATTTAGAAATAAAAGGCTTTGCGGCGTTGGCTCCTATGGCCGGAGTTGCCGATAGAGCAATGCGTGAGATCTGCCGCGAAAACGGTGCAGCTTACGCCGTCGGCGAATTGGCCAGTGCCAAGGGCATTTCCTTGGGTGATAAAAAGTCGGCGACCTACTTAGCCGTCAGCGACTCAGAACGTCCTTATGGCTCTCAGCTGTTCGGTTGCGAGCCCGAAATTATGGCTGAAGCCGCCAAAATGGCCGCGGAGAATAACCCCAATTTTATCGATATAAATATGGGCTGTCCTGCTCCGAAAGTCGCGGTGTCCTCGGGTGGCGGAAGCGCGCTTTTAAAGGATCCGATACTCGCAGGCAAAATAATCGAAGCCGTAGCAAATGCCGTCGATGTTCCGGTGACAGTCAAGATCCGTGCTGGCTGGGATGAAAACAGCATCAACGCCGTTGAGATCGCCAAAATTGCCGAACAAAGCGGTGCCAAAGCTATAACGGTTCACGGAAGAACCAGAAAGCAGATGTACGCTCCGCCGGTAGATCATAACATTATTAGAGAGGTCAAGCAGGCTGTAAGTATCCCTGTCATCGGCAACGGTGATGTTGATTCGCCGATAGCCGCCGCCAAAATGTACGAGGAAACCGGTTGCGACCTTATTATGGTCGGACGGGCCGCCATGGGCAACCCCTGGATATTCACTCAAATAAACAATTATTTGAGTGACGGTTGGATAGTACCGCCGCCACCGCTTTCCAAAAGAATGCTGACTCTGTTGGACCAGGTCGACCGAATGGTCGAATACAAAGGCGAACGCACTGCAATGATGGAGGCAAGAAAGCACGCCGCGTGGTATATGCGAGGTCTTAACGGTGCAGCCGAACTCCGCAGAATGTGCGGAACGATATCCAAAAAAGACGATGTGATCGACATCGTCCAAAAAGCAATGGAGCTAAATCAAAACATATAGTTTAAAGCCGCCTTGTTGCCAAGGCGGCTTTTTGCAAAATTTCCTATAAATAGGAAATCACTCTATTTCAATGTCCAGAGGTGCATCTATCTCTTCACCGACATACTTGCCGTTCTTCTTGCGTTGCTTTACACACTCGCTCAGCAGATATTCGATCTGTCCGTTGACCGAGCGAAAATCATCTTCTGCCCAACCGGCAATAGCATTGTAAAGCTTAGGTGAAAGCCTCAACGGCACCTGTTTCTTACCCTGCTCTGCCATCAGTACAAACTACCTGTATTGACGATGGGCTGAGCATCGTGGTTACCGCAAAGTACCACCAAAAGGTTGGAAACCATCGCGGCCTTGCGTTCCTCGTCCAAATGAACGGTTTCGTTTTGGTTAAGCCTTTCAAGTGCCATTTCAACCATTCCGACCGCACCGTCAACGATCATCTTTCGAGCATCGATAATGGCCGATGCCTGCTGACGCTGAAGCATAACCGCGGCGATCTCGGGAGCATACGCCAAATAGGTGATTCGAGCTTCGATTATCTCAAGACCGGCTGACTCGACCTTCGACTGGATCTCCTGACGGATACGCTCAGCGACGATCTCACTCGAACCTCTGAGGCTACCCTCGTCGGCCACTCCATCACCCGTAGTGTCAACGTTGGGTGCAACGTCATACGGATAAAGTCTGACAATATTGCGAAGTGCACTGTCGCACTGCAAAGACAAGTATTCCTTGTAATTGTCAACATCAAAAACCGCCTTAGCAGTGTCGACAACACGCCAGATGACCGCAATGCCGATCTCAACGGGGTTGCCGAGACAGTCATTGATCTTCTGACGGCTGTTGTTGAGGGTCATAACCTTTAAGGACACCTTTTTATTAACAAGCTCAACCGACGTCTGAGCCGAAGCCGAAACCTCAAGCTTAGGACCCGATTTCACATCTCCGCTCTGGCTGAGCTTGGTCTTAGCCGCAGGATTTACAGCGACGCAGAAAGGATTGACATAGTAAAATCCGCTTTCCTTCAATGTTCCGACATACTTGCCGAACAAGGTCAACACCAGTGCTTCCTGCGGGCCGATGACCTTCAATCCCAAAAACGGGATCCAGCCAATAAATACCCAAATGATGCAAACAACGAAAAGTACAGGCGACCTGCCCGCGTCCATCATCATTCCGCCGAACACCACGCCGACCAACGACGCAATGTACAGAGCGGCAGTAAGCAGCATAACAAGCATACCGTTTTTACGTTTGCTTAAAATAATTTCATTCATAAGGTTTCTCCTTGCTTTATTTTGATATCAAAATAATATCACAACAATTTCATTTTGTCAATATCTTCCGCAAAATTTTCCGCGGATTAACGCTGACAAGAGACGAACAATAGTAATAAAAATGAAAAGGAGAGTTAAAATGGATCTTGGCAAACACCATCCAAAACACAACGCAAAACACGAGTTTTCCGAAACACCGTTCGCCGATAGCTTTAATGAGCTGCCGGTCGACTGCAACGATATGGTCAACACCTTCGGCACCTATGAGATACAAAGAACCAATGATACAGCCAACCACTTCCCCTGCATTGCTCAGGGAATGCCCGACCAGAAGCATATAATTGAAAACCTCAAAGGTGAAAACTCAATCACAAGAAAGAAACAGCAGAAATGTAATCCCGAACCGCAGACAAGAGACTTCGAAAACGACTGAAATTGCGGTTTTAACATTGACAAATGACGCGGTTTGTTGTAAAATACTCAATACCGTAAACTCAAACCCCACCGTTTGAGTTACATAAATTGAAGATGCACCCGCCTCCTTAGTTAAATGGATATAATAAACCCCTCCTAAGGGTTAGTTGTGAGTTCGATTCTCGCAGGGGGTGCCAAAAAACAGTACCCGTCTTTTGGATGGGTACTGTTTTTTAATGCTTCCAAGAGAATCGAACAGCGTACCAAAATCATAACCACCCGTCAAACGGGTGGTTTGCACAAGGGCTAAAAGCCCATGAGACTGACCCGCGTCTAAAGGCGCGGGCTTTCTCTTTATTCAAGCCTTAGAGTCCTTGCCTCTTTGGCGACCC
>SVOL01000015.1 GCA_015066395.1 Oscillospiraceae bacterium
GGGGTCGCCAAAGAGGCAAGGACTCTAAGGCTTGAATAAAGAGAAAGCCCGCGCCTTTAGACGCGGGTCAGTCTCATGGGCTTTTAGCCCTTGTGCAAACCACCCGTTTGACGGGTGGTTATGATTAAAATCTTTTTGCGTAACCGCACTTGCGGCAAAGTTCCTCGGTAGGAGTTCGGTTTGAGAAGCCATTAAATAGGTCTGTGGCACGTTTTGAGGTGATGATTGATTCTAAATCGCTTTTGAAAATGTTGCCTAAATTTATCGTGCCTTCGCTATCGAGACAACAGGGAACAACCGTGCCGTCACAAAGTATTCCCAACTGGTCGCGGAGTCCGTAGCAAAATAGGGGTTGGTCTGTTGCTTCGGCATCGGTATTGGGCCAGTCGAATTTATCACCGAATTGTAAAAACACTTTGTCGCCTACTGCCGTACCGCCGCGGCTGTCTTTCCAGGGTTTGTTGAAATAGCCTTCGAGATGCTTTAAAATCTCCGAGTTTAATGCGTCCTCACCGCCGTTGTTCCAGAGTCTTAATGCCACTATTTTGTTACTTTCGGCCTGCTTTGCGAACGAGAAGCAAGCATCAAGATACTCGGAAAAAGGTGTCTTTCTGTCATTAGCCTCGAACGAGTGCAGGGAGATTACGATCTTGTGAACGGCAGGAGAGCGGAGCAACAAATCGCCTTGATTTTTTAACAAAGTGCCGTTGGTCGTGATGATGACCTTGAACTGTTTTTCTTCGGCAATTTTCAAAAATTCGGCCAATTCGGGATGGCATAACGGCTCACCCAAAAGGTGAAAATATAAAAATTCGGTGTAACCTTTGCACTTGTTTAAAATCCCTATAAATTCGTCCGTGGTCATTCGGCGAGGGTCTCTTTTTGTGCCCGGGCAGAATGAGCACCGCAGATTGCAGATGTTGGAGATCTCAATATAAATTTTCTTGAATCGCAGGGTGCCCACTCCTTTTGTTTGCATTTTTAAAAAGTTTATAGTATTATAAACTATGTGATAAATACATTGTATCATAATGAGTGAGTACAGTCAATCGGAGGAAAAGATATGAAGACCGAAAAGAATATACTGACTGCTTTTATTTTAAATCTGGCGTTTTCCGTTTTTGAGTTTGTCGGCGGAATCTTCACCGGCAGTGTTGCTATTGTTTCGGATGCTGTTCACGATATCGGTGATGCCGCGAGTATCGGCATTTCTTATTTTCTTGAAAAAAAGAGCAAGAAACAGCCTGATGAAAACTATACCTACGGATATGCGAGATACTCGGTCGTCGGTAGTGTTATAACTACGCTGATCCTGCTTTTCGGCTCGGTCATGGTTATTTATAATGCGGTTGGCAGGATAATCGAACCGACCGACATTTATTATAACGGAATGATCGTTTTTGCCGTTGTCGGAGTGCTGGTTAATTTCGGTGCGGCGTTGATCACCCGCGACGGCGATTCTTTGAATCAGAAGGCTGTAAACCTGCATATGCTTGAGGACGTGCTTGGTTGGATAGTTGTGCTCATCGGTGCGGTGGTCATGCGATTTACCGACTTTAAGCTCCTTGACCCTATAATGTCGATCGCGGTTGCGGTCTTCATTCTGATAAACGCTATCAGGAATCTTAAAGAGGTGCTTAGACTGTTCCTTGAAATGACACCGCAAGGCGTCAGTGTTGATGAGATAAAAGAGCATATTTCGGAGATCGAGGGAGTGCTCGGAGTCCATCACATTCACGTCTGGAGTATGGATGGACAAAGCAATTATGCGACGATGCACGTTGTTACAAACGGAGATGCACACGTTGTAAAAGATAAGATCCGCGAGGAGTTAAAAGAACACGGCATAGGACACGTCACACTTGAACTGGAAGCAGAGGGTGAGCATTGCCATGAGGAGTGCTGTCACGTTGAGGTGCAGTCGGGTTCGGGACATCATCACCATCACCATCACCATGGCCACAGTCACGGTCATCATCATTAAATTGAGTAAGCGGCAGGGAACACCCTGCCGCTTTTTGCCTGATTTAACATTTATCGCGCGGGTTTCGCGGTGACGGCCTATTGGCCGTCGCGAACGCTTTTGCGTTCGCAGGAAAATCAAAGATTTTCCCGCGAAACCTTGAAGTAAAAAAGTATCCGCTCTTTTGTTTACTTATTTTGAAAATTGTGATATACTAATTTTAAATAAGCTTTATGAAAGGAGGAGTAAGGTTGGAAAACTTTAAATTGGTGTCGCCGTTTAAGCCCACGGGTGATCAACCGCAGGCAATAAAGGCTTTGACCGAGGGGGTTTTGAACGGTGAAAAGGAGCAGGTTTTGTTGGGTGTAACCGGTTCCGGTAAGACCTTTACTATGGCCAATGTCATTGCGAATGTCAATAAACCGACACTTATCTTAGCCCACAACAAGACCCTCGCCGCTCAGCTTTGCTCCGAATTCAAAGAATTTTTCCCCGAAAACGCGGTGGAATATTTTGTGTCCTAATACAAGTTTCGGCCCTAAAACCGTGATAAAATGCCGATTTTAAGGGATTTTTAACACAGAATAACACGTAATAACGCTATATAAACCAAATAAATTTGTGACCTAAATTCGTGCAATTTCGTTTATAACAGTATTTGTTTCACAGAAAGACAGGTGAAAAATGAACTACATACAGTTTCAAAAGCAAATAGAGTTTCTTCTTAAAAATGCTTCTCCCAACATTCAATATCGGGTTAAGAAAGAAATATTAAAGGAAGCAACAGACTCTCCAGAAATGTTGGAATTACAGGCTAAAATCTTAACTTTGCCCAAGGTTAAAAAAGCTTTTTCTTGTCAACGAGATAATGGGTTTTTTGGTTCTGTTCTCCACGGTGTATACTTTGACGGTTTCGATTCAACAGTTAATTTGTTAAAGAGAAACGGCGTGGAGGTTACTGATCCTCGCATGGTAAAGGCCAAAGACGCACTTGCAAATTGGCAGGAGTATGAACGAGACCATTTTTACAAATCGGGCAATGCCATGGACGAACACGGTCGAGGTGGGTTCCGTGCAATTTGGGCAGAACAGCTTGTTGAGCTTGGCGCGGATGAGGGTTCACCCCAGATACAAGAGCAAATTTCTAACGCACTAAACGCTTTCTGTGGAGCATTGCTATATTCAACTCCTGATGATTTTTCAAAGAAGGCAACCTTTCGCGGGCAGCCGTGCCGTTATTACATTAAGGGATCAACTTTCCCTGCAGCGAACCATATCAGCATTTTAGAAAAAACACTTTCTTGGAGAAGTCTCGAAAATCTTGAGATGGTTAGGAAGTCGTATTGGCACTGTAAGGAAATCATGAAAGACTATCATGACGGGTTTATTTATATTAACTGCGGTCATTTTGTTGGTCCTTTTAATTACAACTGGAATGCTCCGAAAGAGAGAATCAGTATTCATAGTTTTGATGACCATCCGATAGATTTTGCTTGGTTTATGAGAGGACTCGGTACAGCGTCGATTAGTTATCCAATCTTTGATGATGGTAATCCGTATTTGGTAGAGTCACTTGCTGAAATGATTGCTGATGAAAAACTCATCAGCAATATCGGTGACGAACAAATGCGTCATTTCAAAAACTATTCCTCACTTGTACCTTCTTGGCGAAAAAAGGAAAGCATAGCTTGTGATATTTACTTTCCAATACTTTTGGCTTTGTGTAAATAGAATATCCAAATAAAACGGTGAACTTCATACAAAACCATATATTTAGAAAATTGGAGCTATAAAAAATGAAAGAAAAATTACTAACAGGAATAATACCACACCAAGAAAAGCCAATAGTTTTTTTCGCCGATAAAGACAACTATAAATTCACATTTATGACCAATGAAACTTATTCATTTGGTGAAAGCTCTATAGAAATCCCTTCACATGATGGCTTTATTTACGGAACTACACACGATAATCATAGTATTGCTGTATATGTAGGGGAAACAAAATTGAAACTTTCAGGTGCTCAGCCATTAAACACATGTGCTTATGTGATGTCTAAAGGAAACGTTGGAGAGCAAAACATATCAACTTTTGATACACTTACATTTCACGGTGGTACATTAAACTCAGTTTTTCATATGCGAGCGATGAAACTTGAACATTCGACGGAAGATACGATTGTTAAGTACACGGATGATTCTATAAAATATAGTGTTGAAACTGAACAGTATGAATTTGATGTTGAAATACGTTCTGAAATGAGAACAAGATTTAGCAAAAAAGGGCGGTCAATAAATAATGATGAGGTTGTTATGATTTTGCGATTCAAAAAACAACAGCCTCTAAGTTCTTTCTTTGAACACTATAATTGCATAAAAGATATGCTATCATTTATGTGTTTTAGAGAAAATGTTGGATTTGATTCTGTTACATTGTCAAGAAGTGGTGCTCAAAAAAATGCCTTCCCGACGACAGCTATAGCATATGTTCAAAATAAAACTACTTTAACAACAAAGGATATTTTCAATAATATTTGTTTCGAAAACATTATAGATATTTTGTCAAACCTTACGAGCATTTTTTATGCAAAAGAAAACGAAAAAGGCGATTACATTATTTTAGGATTTATGCCGGAAAACGATAAAGATGTTTTTAGCATGAACAATAAGAAAATACGCAATATTTGCTCTTCGTTGGAGTGCGAACTTTCTTACGTAACCGATATTAAGAGTGAAGGAAATAAACTTTTATTAGAACTAATAGATTCAACAAAAGCTCATATCAAAGAATTTCGCAAAAATAATGTAGGTTTAGATAACGATACATACAACAAGATATTTTCTAGTATGTCTTATTGGTCGTTTCCTTTGGCAGAGAAACTATGTGCTCTATATCAAAAATATTTTAACGAAATTGATTTATTGAATTTTTCTGATTGTTGCGTTGGTGATTCTGATATAAAAAGCTTTGTTAAATATAGGAATACAATCACACATGGTCGCCATCAAATTCTTACCGAGAAAATTGCGATAACATCGCATTTTTTATGTGGATTGATATATTGTTGCGTTCTTACAAGAGCAGGACTTTCACAAGAACAATTGAAAACTCTTTGCGGAAAAAGGATATTAGGGTAATTATTTTGTTTTAGTGTGTTTTAAGACGTTTGCAGAAATATAGAGTTTTCCCGTTGTGTGTTATTTCGTCTTATTTAGTGTTATCCTGTTGGCTTTTTAAAAGTTAGTCTATTTACACGAATTTTGATTTTTATTAAAATGCAATTTTTCCTTTGAAATAGCGGTTTAAACCTACCTGAATACTTGGCTGAATATTTTGTACTGATTACGATTACAAATTTGTGACCTGAATTCGTGTAATCTACTGTTCGCCAACTTTTTGATAAAAATTTGAGTGAATTTAAGACAATAAAAATACAGAAAATAATTAAAAAAGAAAGGAGTGAGAACGTGCCGGATAAGTTTATTTTACATTCAAATTACAAGCCAACCGGAGACCAACCACAAGCGATTGAAAAACTCAGTGAAGGTATCAAAAATGGCTTAAAAGAGCAGGTTTTACTGGGGGTAACCGGTTCGGGTAAGACTTTTACGATGGCTAATGTCATTGCCAATGTCAATAAACCTACGCTTATTTTGGCTCATAACAAGACCCTTGCCGCACAGCTTTGCTCCGAATTTAAGGAATTTTTCCCCGAAAATGCGGTTGAATATTTTGTATCCTACTATGACTACTATCAGCCCGAGGCCTATATCCCGGGCACTGACACATATATTGAAAAGGACTCTGCTATAAACGATGAGATCGACAAATTGCGACATTCGGCGACCTGCGCTTTGTCTGAGCGTCGTGACGTTATCATAGTCGCATCGGTCTCCTGTATTTACTCTTTAGGCAACCCTATTGACTACCGAAATATGGTAATTTCGCTTCGACCCGGAATGACGAAGGAGCGTGACGAGCTGATAAGAAAGCTTGTTGACCTGCAGTATGAGCGAAACGATGTCAATTTCACACGAAACAAGTTCCGTGTCAAGGGTGACGTGGTTGAGATATTTCCTGCTTATTCCGGCGAGACGGCTATTAGAGTCGAGTTTTTCGGTGACGAGATCGACCGCATCAGCGAGATCGAGCCGCTAACGGGCAACATCAAGACCGTTCTCGGTCATATCGGCATCTATCCCGCTTCGCATTATATTGTGCCTGAGGAGGAGAAGGAAGCCGCTATCCGTGATATCCTCGATGAAATGGAAGAGCAGGTCAAGTTATTTACCGAGCAAGGCAAACTTATCGAGGCTCAGCGCATCCGCCAGCGTACTGAGTATGACGTTGAGATGCTTCGTGAGATCGGCACCTGCAAGGGTGTTGAAAACTACTCGCGAGTGCTGTCGAGACGCGCACCGGGAAGCACACCTTTTACTTTGCTTGACTATTTTCCCGATGATTTTCTGTTGTTTATCGACGAGTCGCACGTGACCGTTCCGCAGGTTCGGGGAATGTACGGCGGTGACAAGGCGAGAAAAGAAAATTTGGTCGAATACGGTTTCCGCTTGCCGTCGGCTTTTGACAACCGACCGCTGATTTTCGATGAGTTTTATAAACATTTGAATCAGACCATCTATGTCTCTGCAACTCCGGGTGAGTTTGAAAAGTCTAACGCGGACACGGTGGCTGAGCAGTTGATAAGACCGACAGGTCTTTTGGACCCCGAGATCATTGTTAAACCGACCGAGGGACAGATCGATGACCTCGTTTCTGAGATAAATTTAAGAACGGCTAAGGGTCAGCGAGTGCTGGTCACGACACTTACAAAAAAGATGGCCGAGGACCTTACCGATTATCTTGACGAATTAGGGATAAAGGTAAAATATATGCACTTTGACGTTGACACTATCGAGCGAATGAAGCTGATAAGAGGCTTGCGACTCGGTGAGTTCGACGTGCTTGTTGGTATTAACCTTTTAAGAGAGGGTCTCGATATTCCGGAGGTCTCGCTCGTGGCTATTTTGGATGCTGACAAGGAAGGTTTCTTGCGTTCCGAGACCTCGCTTATCCAGACGGTAGGACGAGCCGCCAGAAACTCAGAGGGTCAGGTCATAATGTATGCCGATTCGGTCACTAATTCAATGGAAAGAGCCATTGTAGAGACTAACCGCCGCCGCGAGATTCAGTCGGCTTATAATGAGGAACACGGCATCACACCTATGACTATCATCAAGGATGTCCGTGATATTATCGAGATAACACCAAAGCAGGACCTCACCGCCAATGTAAAGCAGATGTCGCGTGAACAGCGAGAGGCGATGATAAAACGACTGACAATAGAGATGCGGCAGGCCGCAAAGTTGTTGGAGTTTGAGCACGCCGCGGAGCTCAGAGACAAGATCTCAAAGCTTCGCAGCGGACGCTGAAATCAATGTTGAGGAGGGAAGCCTTTTGAACAAACTCAAGCGATTGTCGGACGATGTGAAAAAAGGGTTTAAATTGCTGTTTTCACAAGGACCGTCAAGGGTCAAAAAAGCACTAAAAGGCCGTATTTACAGGCGATTTTTTGACTACAGTTTTATAACCGAAGAGGTGCGAAAATGCGAGGAATCGACCGTTTTCGACCGTGATATAAAGTTCAGTATTCTGGTTCCTCTTTATAATACGCCGTTGCGTTATTTGAAGGAAATGATAGGCTCGGTGCAGGCACAGACCTATAAAAATTGGGAGCTTTGCCTGGCCGACGGCAGTGACGGCGAACACTCTTTTGTGGGCGAAACGGTAAAAGAAATGGCCGAAAAGGATAGCCGGATAATCTATAAGAAGCTATCAAAAAATCTCGGAATTTCGGAAAACACTAACGAGTGTATCAAAATGGCGAGTGGTGATTACATCGCACTTTTTGATCACGATGACGTGCTGCATCCGTCTGTGCTTTTTGAAAATATGAAGGTCATCTGTCGCGAAAACGCCGACTTCATTTATACAGATGAGGCGACCTTCCTTGGTAATAATATCAAAAAAATAATCGTTTTCCACTTTAAGCCCGATTATGCACCCGATAATTTAAGGGCAAACAATTATATATGTCATTTTTCGGTCTTTTCGAGGGCACTTTTGGAAAAGAGCGGTATGTTCCGTAAGGAGTTTGACGGAAGCCAGGACCACGATCTGATCCTGAGACTGACCGAGAACGCCGAAAAGGTCTGTCATATTCCGAAATTGCTGTATTTCTGGCGGTCACATCCAAATTCCGTGGCACAGGATATCGGTTCTAAAACTTATGCAATTTCGGCCGGTCAGAATGCTGTAAAAAGTGCGGTCGAGCGATCAGGATCTAAAGCGTCGGTCGAAAGCACCGAGGTCGTTCCGACCATTTACCGCATAAAGTATGAGCTGAAAGCGACTCCAAAGATCTCCATAATCATTCCGAACAAGGATCATTCCGACGATCTGAGACGGTGTGTCGGTTCGATATTCGAGCGATCGACCTACCGTAATTTTGAAGTACTTATCGTTGAAAACAACAGCGTTGAGAGTGCGACCTTTGATTGCTACGAGGAATTGAAGGCTTTAGGTAACGTCAGGGTCTTAACTTATGACGGTGTGTTCAATTATTCCGATATCAACAATTTCGGTGCAAGGCAGGCTGACGGCGAGTATCTGTTACTGCTTAACAATGACACCGAGGTCATCAATCCCGATTGGCTGGAAGAGCTTTTGATGTATGCTCAGCGTGACGATGTCGGTGCGGTCGGTGCAAAGCTCTATTTCGGGGATAATACTGTTCAGCACGGCGGAGTTATAATTGATTTCAGTCCGTCTAAAGTTGCAGGTCATTCGCATTATAAGGAGTTGAGAGAAAACCCCGGATATATGGGCAAGATGTACTACGCTCAAAATGTCAGTGCAGTCACTGCTGCGTGTATGATGGTAAGGAAGGATCTGTTTTTTGAGGTCGGCGGCTTTGATGTTGGCTTTGTCGTGGCTTTTAACGATGTTGACCTTTGTATGAAATTGCGCGAGTTTGGAAAACTGATAGTTTTCAATCCGTATGCAGAGCTTTATCATTATGAATCGAAGAGCCGAGGTTTGGAGCAGACCGAGGCGCAAAAGGTACGTTTTGAAAACGAGTGTAAACTGTTCTTTGAAAAATGGGGCAGTGTCTTAAAAAAAGGTGACCCGTATTACAATCCTAACTTTTCGCAGTTTGAAAGCTATCTTATAAACTACCGCAATATCAATTCCGACAGACGGAAATGATTTTTAACCGCTAAGATCATTCTTAGCGGTTTTCTTTATCGCAAAATCCTTTACATTTGAAGAATTTTCGGTTAAAATAAATTTAACTGTAATGTCAAAAGGGAGAATTGGTTGATGGCCATCGACAAGATCGTGATAAAAGGTGCGAGAGAGCACAATTTGAAGAATATTGATATCGAGATCCCGAGGGACAAGCTGATTGTCCTTACGGGTCTTTCGGGTTCCGGCAAGTCCTCGTTGGCGTTCGATACTCTTTATGCTGAGGGTCAGCGTCGGTACGTTGAGTCTCTGTCGAGTTATGCCAGACAGTTTTTGGGACAGATGGAAAAACCCGATGTTGATTCCATTGAGGGTCTTTCGCCGGCTATTTCAATCGACCAGAAGACCACCTCTAAAAACCCGCGTTCGACCGTCGGTACCGTTACCGAAATATATGACTACCTGCGACTTTTGTATGCTCATATAGGCGTTCCGCATTGCCCTGTCTGCGGTAGGGAGATATTGCATCAGTCGACCGATCAGATCGTCGATAAGGTTCTGGAACTGGCCAACGGCACAAGGATACTTTTGCTTTCTCCTGTTATCCGTGCCAAAAAGGGTGAGCATAAATCGGTGTTTGAGGATATGCTCAAAAAAGGTTACGCCAGAGTGCGGGTCGACGGCAATGTTTATGATCTTACCGAAGAGATAAAATTGGAGAAGAATAAACGTCACGACATTGACGTTGTCATCGACCGACTTGTAATAAAAGAGGGCATTGCAGCGAGACTTACCGATAGTATCGAAACAGCTTTGAAGCTGTCGGGCGGACTTGTTGCCGTCAAGGTTTTAGACGGTGAGGAGTTCTCGTTCTCCGAAAACTATGCCTGCCCTGAGCATAACATCAGTATGCCCGATCTGGCGCCGAGAATGTTCTCGTTTAACAGTCCGTTCGGTGCCTGTCCGACCTGCACGGGTCTCGGCATTTTTATGAAGATAAACCCGAGACTGCTCGTTCCCGACGAGTCAAAGTCCTTGGCTGACGGCTGTATCCGTGCCAGCGGATGGGGTACTACCGGTTGGGGTGCAAAGGAGCAGGGAACCATTGCTCTGATGTATTACAAAGGTCTTGCCGAGCATTACGGATTTGACGTTAACGCACCCTTTTCCGAACTGTCTGACGAGGTCAAGGACATCATCTTCTACGGTACGGGAAACGAAAGAATAAAGTTTACAAGGACAAGTGAATGGGGCGCAGGCGGCACCTTCTCCGTGCCGTTTGAGGGGGTCGTAAACAACCTCGAAAGACGTTACAAGGAGACCTCAAGCGACTATTCGCGAAACGAGATCGAGTCGCTGATGACCGAATTGCCCTGTCCCGATTGCGGCGGCGCAAGACTGAAACCCGAAATATTGAGCGTTACGGTAGGCGGTCTTAATATAAAAGAACTCTGCGATCTTCAGATAGTTGATTCGCTTACATTTTTCCAAGATCTGCAACTCGATACAAGAAGTAAGGAGATAGCTGCGCCGATTATTAAAGAGGTCAAGTCGAGACTGGAGTTTCTTATCAGCGTCGGTCTCGATTATCTGACGCTGTCGCGAGCATCGGGCACTCTGTCGGGTGGTGAAAGCCAGCGAATCCGTTTGGCTACTCAGATAGGCTCATCGTTGATGGGTGTTCTGTATATTCTGGACGAACCGAGTATCGGTCTGCATCAGAGGGATAATTCCAAACTCATTGAAACTCTGCAAAAACTCCGTGACCTCGGCAATACCGTTATTGTCGTTGAACACGATGAGGACACCATGCGTGCCGCAGACCATATCGTTGATATAGGGCCGGGAGCAGGTGTTCACGGCGGTGAAATAATTTGTTCGGGAACGCCTCTGGATATTTGCAACTGCAAGAAGTCTATCACGGGCAACTATCTGTCGGGTGCTAAAAAAATACCGGTTCCCAGTGTTCGCCGTAAGGGTAACGGCAGGTCGATAGAGGTCAAAGGTGCTTCGGAAAACAACCTTAAAAATATTAACGTTAAGTTCCCATTAGGACAGATGATATGCGTCACCGGTGTTTCGGGATCGGGCAAATCGTCGCTTATCAACAGCGTTTTGTACCAGCGTTTGGCGTCTGAGCTTAATGGTGCCAAGCGCATCTGGGGCAAGCATAAGGAGCTGAAAGGTCTCGAGAATCTTGATAAGGTCATTGAGATCAGCCAGGCTCCTATCGGACGGACACCGAGATCGAATCCCGCGACCTATACCGGTGTATTCAATGATATCCGCGAGCTTTTTGCCGCGACCAAGGATGCAAAGCTCCGCGGTTATTCGGCAGGAAGGTTTTCGTTCAATGTCCGCGGC
This sequence comes from Oscillospiraceae bacterium, assembly GCA_015066395.1. Lineage (GTDB taxonomy): Bacteria > Bacillota > Clostridia > Oscillospirales > Acutalibacteraceae > UMGS172. Next base: position 11,573 of record SVOL01000015.1, read on the forward strand.
GGACGCTGTGAGGCTTGTGAGGGCGACGGAATTATCAAGATAGCAATGCACTTTTTGCCCGATATCTACGTTCCGTGTGAGGTCTGCAAGGGCAGTCGCTACAACCGCGAGACTTTAGAGGTCAAGTACCGTGACAAGAGCATTTATGACGTTCTTGAAATGACGGTCGAAGAGGCGATGTACTTTTTTGAGAGCCTGCCGAAGATTCACAGAAAACTGCAGACATTGTTTGACGTAGGGTTGGGCTATGTCAAACTCGGTCAGCCTGCGACTACTCTTTCGGGCGGTGAGGCTCAGAGGGTAAAGTTAGCCACCGAACTTTCAAAGAAGCCGACCGGCAGGACTATTTATATCCTCGATGAGCCGACGACGGGACTTCACACAGCCGACGTTCACCGACTGATAGAGGTCTTTAACCGTCTTGTTGATGCGGGTAACAGCATGATAATCATCGAGCATAACCTTGACGTCATCAAATCCTGCGACCACATTATTGACTTAGGTCCCGAAGGCGGAGATAAGGGCGGCAATGTTGTTTGCACGGGTACTCCCGAGCAGATCGCCGAGTGTGAAGAGTCGTATACAGGTCAATTTCTTAAAAAGATACTGTAAATTTACAAAGTATTAACCAAATTTTCGTGGCGTGGTGTAAAATGAAATAAAGGAGGGAGTAGATGTTCGGTTATATCAGCATAAACAAACCCCAGCTGAAGGTTTGCGAGTATGAGATCTATAAGGCGATATACTGCGGTCTTTGTCGGAATTTAGGTCGAGAGTACGGCGTGTTTGCAAAGATGATCTTGAACTATGACCTGACATTCGTTTCCCTTTTGGATATGGCTGTATCGGATGAAACACCCTGCTATGAGCAAAGAAAGTGCAGAGTCAACCCCTTTAAAAAGTGCACCTACTGCAAGGATGACGGTAAGCATCAAAGCTTGTCCGCCGCGGCTTGTGTGGCGTTGTTCGATTTGAAGGTAGAGGATAATATCGCAGACAGTTCGTTTTTTAAGGCGTTAGGTTTCAGAGCGTTGCACTTGTTTTCCAAATGCTGGGCAAAAAAGGCATATAAGAGATATCCCGAGCTGAAATCGGTTATTGATGATTACCGTGAGGGTCAACAGTTGGCCGAAAGCGATCCGGAGTGTTCCGTTGATAAGGCTTCAGAACCGACGGCAAAGGCGGTAAGCTCGATACTGGCAATGATAAAATGTGATGAAAAGTATCGCTTTGTGCTTGAGAGAATGGGCTACTGCTTAGGTAAATGGATATACCTTTGCGATGCGGTCGATGACCTTGAAAGGGACGTAAAAACAGGCAATTTCAACGTGCTGAAGCCTTGCGGAAAAACCAAGGCTGAGGTCAGAGAAAGAATAGAGCCGATACTGAACAACTGCTGGACCGAGTGTGCGAAATACTCGGAATTACTTGAAATCTACAAATACCGTAGTATAATAGAGAATATATTGTACGAGGGTTTAAGGTCTAAACAAAGCAAAATTTTCAAAGAGGAGCATATAAAATGAAGGATCCTTATTCGTTATTAGGTGTGGACCGTACTGCCACCGATGAGCAGGTCAAAGCCGCTTATCGTGAGATGGCAAGAAAGTTTCATCCCGATAATTTCAGCGATAATCCTGCGGCGGCCGAAATGGCTACCGAGAAGATGAAGGAAATCAACGAGGCTTACGATCAGATCATCAACAGCCGTAACAAAAAAAGCGGTTCCAAAGGCTCGGGATATGCAAATAATTGGGGAGCGGGTCAGCAGTCGGCTAACTCCAATTTTAACGATGTTCGCAGTTTAATAAGTGCGGGTCGTTTTGAAGAGGCCCAGGAGCTTCTTGACGGTGTTCCTGTTGAGAATAGAGACGCTGAGTGGTATTTCCTTAACGGCTGTGTGCTTTACAGAAGAGGTTGGTTTGATGCGGCGTTTACCAGCGTGTCTACTGCCTGCAGAATGGATCCCAGTAATATGGAGTACCGCACAATGCTAAACCAGATGCAACGGAACCGCAACGGATACGCGTCGTACGGATACGGTCGAAGCCGCGGTATGGGAAGCGGTCCCAATGGCGAATGCACAATGTGCGATATGTGTATGGGATTAGCCTGCCTCGACTGTATGTGTGACTGCATTTGATTATGAAAAACACAGTAAAAGTGACCTGTTGCGGGCTTTTATCGGCGTTGTCTGTAGCGGTTATGATGTTGACGAACTTTCCGCTGTTTTTGTATACAGTGCCCGTGATAGCATCGGTGTTTTACATCATTCCGGCCATTGAATTCGGAACAAAATGGGGACTGTTATGCTACGTTGTAACCTCTGTTTTGTGCCTTCTGTTGCCGACAGAAAAGGAAGCGTTGATCGTTTTTATAGGACTTCTCGGCTATTACCCGGTACTTAAAATGGTTATTGAGCGTATAGGCAAAAGATTGCCTGAGATCGCGATAAAACTGGGAGTTTTTAACGTGGCGATAGTCGCTTCTTATGCGGTGATAATCAAGGTCTTGGGAGTCAATCCGTTCGAGTTGGGGAACCTTAGCACACATGTTGCCGAAGCGGTATTTTTAGGCGTGGGTAATGTCGTCTTTTTGATGCTCGACTACGCGTTGACAAAGGTTATCGTGCTGTATTTTATGAAGCTGCGTCAGCCTATACGCAAAATATTGCGACTCAACAGTAAATATTAAAAGGATTGTCGAGGGAAGCAATAATTCCCCTTGACAATCCAAAAGTTTGTATGTATAATAACTTGTAACGTCTTTTAGGACGTTGTAAGCGGAAAAAGCCGAAAGTAAGATTTATCTGAAAGTAAGCTCCGCCTCGGTGCCTCGCCGTGTGAAATTTAGAGGACAAAGTGAATAGGAACCACAACTTCTTCACTATTCACTATTACTTTTCACTTTAAATATGCGGGTATGGCGGAATCGGCAGCATTAAGCACGACCGCTGCCTGCGGCAGATACAGGGAGTGCGAAATGGCGCAGTGGTCGAAATTTGACGAAGCAGAAGCTGAGTAACAAATTTCGGGAACCACAAGAGTCACGCGTGAAGCGGCTGCCCTGAAAAACAGTTAAATATGCGGGTATGGCGGAATCGGCAGCATTAAGCACGACCGCTGCCTGCGGCAGATACAGGGAGTGCGAAATGGCGCAGTGGTCGAAATTTGACGAAGCAGAAGTTGAGTAACAAATTTCGGGAACCACAAGAGTCACGCGTGAAGCGGCTGCCCTGAAAAACAGTTAAATATGCGGGTATGGCGGAATCGGCAGACGCGCTAGATTCAGGTTCTAGTGAGAGCAATCTCATACAGGTTCAAGTCCTGCTACCCGCACCAAAGCATTTAAACCCGAACCTTTTACCAATCGGTGAAACGTTCGGGTTTGTTGTTTTCTTAAAAGATGTTAAATAGCCTTTGTTTGTGGCAGTTCAGAGTTAGTCGCTCTGTACTGCCACTTCTTCGTTTCAAAGAAATTTCGTACATAAAAGGAGATTTGAAATGAAGACTAAAAAAGCATCTAAAACTAAGCAAAAATCAAGAATCATTTTCTTTGCTATCGCACTGATATATAACCTACTGCTTGGCTTGTACCTTAAAGACTTTTTTGTGCTTTCACCGATGCTGGTGACATTGTATTTGCTATCAGCACTGCCGACCTTATTTTTCGTACCGAAAATACGGTCAACACCAATGCGGGCGGTCGTGCTTATTGTCCTGCTTTTCGTCATGGTAATGAGTATTGTTAGCGCTCTTTCCTGCCACAGACTACTGCCGATGCTGAAGGTTGTGGTAACGGCTATCGAAATGATGTACTTTGGTATTGTCGATAATAGTTCCGGCAAAGACACTTTACTGACGAAAATTTATGTATTGGCAGTTTCAGTATGTATTATCGTGGCTCTTATCCTCTCATATAATTTCGTCTGCAAACCGGAGTCGCCGTATCTCCTGAACGGCGGTGCAACGCTTTGGGACACGCAGACAGAAGAACTTGCGGACGAAATTTGTGCAGATAGTAATACCGATGCAGAAAAAGTGCAGGCAATCTACAACTGGATGATAGCGAACTTTGAATATGACTACAACTACCAAACCCTACTCCAATACTTTAACGTTCGCCGAACATTGAGTACCCGAAAGGGTGTTTGCTATGATTTTGCAAATCTGTTTGCTGCGCTTTGCCGTAGTCAGAATATTCCCTGCTATGTTGTAGACGGGACACCCTATGATCGATCAACACAAGATCATACTTGGAACCGTGTCTACTATGACGGTTGCTGGTGGGATCTGGACGTTACCTTTGATATTGTTCAAACTAAAAATCAAAGAAAACTTTACGGTTTTCGCCAAATTGATGATGCATTTGTTGAGTGTGAAGAATATCTCATTACAAAAATATATTAAGATCATTAATAAAAGCCGCCCACTCGGGCGGCTTTACTTATAGTTTATTTTTTAATCAAACCTTTTATCAAATTTGCAATGGTATCTAACTATTGCTCATCAAGTTTTTATAAAATTAATGATGTAAAAGTATTATTGATTTCATCTAAAACTTCTGTAACATGCATTGCGTGCATATCATTATCAGGTCAGCACAATCACTGAAAGCAATTTTCTATGCTTTACCTTTTGAAATGATATATGACTTTCATTTGTAAATGAGTGGGCAAAATTTTCGTACACAAAATTATTTTCGTCAAGAGATGAAGAGATATTTTATTGACGAAAATGCACTTATTATAAACATTTTGGTTCACAGCTTTTTACGCAAGGCTTGGTCCCTATCCTTGCGTTTAAATAAAATTTTCGAAGAAAGGAGAAGGTTTGCTATGTCAGATTCTAATAATATTACAGTGCTAAATCCGGGCTTGTATAAGAACTTACTTGCTCAAGTTGAGTCTATCTATAGGCACAGCAACGAGCTAAGTTTTAAAACAAGAGCTCGGTATTACGAAGCGACAAAAAGGTTCTGTAAGTTCTTAGCCGATAATTTTCATCTGCAAAACTTTAAGAACGTGGAAGATCGACACTTTAAAGCCTATGTGGAGCATCTAAAAGAAAACAACTCTGCTGCAACTATTCAATCCGATCTGTCGGGCATACGGTATTTCCATAGAAAATCCGGTAGTAAAAATAGACTTTCAAAAAACGATAAGCTATCACTGCCTAAACGTGCGACAGGCGTTAAAGACCACTCGTGGCTGAAAACCGAGATTGATAATATGCGACAGTTGGCTACAGAGCAAGGCCGACAGGATGTAGTTATTGCCATAGACTTTGCCCATGAGTTTGGTTTACGGCTTGAAGAGATTTGTACCCTTAGAGTTGAATACCTTATGTCCGCCTTAAAGACCGGACAACTTGTTATAAAGGGCAAAGGCGATCAAACAAGGGCTATCGATTTAAATGCAAAGCAACGCAGTATTATTACCGATAATTTGAACTATGCCAGGTGTTCAGGTCGATACCCGAGAGATTACTTAATCTCAGGCAGCGAAAAGGGTGGCGTACAGCGGGAAAAGCGCTCATTGCAGAATTGGATGAGCTATAACAGAAAATACTTTATGGTAGAAAACCGTGAGGATTTGAGTGAAGACGGTAAAAAGAAAAGAACAGAAACAATCTCTTGGCACAGTCTGAGACACACCTATGCACAAAGAACCTATGCCGAAGCATTAAAAGAGCGCCCAAAGAAAGCTCGGAAGATTGTTAGCGAAAACTTAGGCCACCATCGGACCGAAGTAACAAGAATTTATTTGGCCGATAAGCCACACAAAAAGTAATCTATTAATTAAAATTATGAAGGAATGTATTAAATTGACTACAATATCCTGCTGACGAAAATCCGTAGGATTGATATATAGGGACAATCAAAGGAAGAATGTAACGGCGGTGGCACCTGTCACCGCCTGTAAGGAGAATTTTTATGTTTAGAGTTTCTATGCCTACCTCCGGCGGAAAAGGAGGCAATGATATTTAAGGAGGTGTAGCTCATGAGCGATCCTAAGATTGTTTTTAAATCGGATGTTCCCGAAGAAGCGCTTATTTCTTTAGCTATGTTCATGATGGAAGAGATGGAGCGTTTTCTCGAAAGCGACATTGGAAAAGAAGAGTTTGAAAGATTGATGAGAGAAGCTTCTGAAGAAGACGAAGATTAAGATATAAGCGGTATGGCTGTACTGCCGTACCGCTAAATAAAATTATTAACGAAAATGGAGTGTGTAAAAATTGTTTTACGTATTGACTATAAACCGTTTATGTGTTATAATAAACACAAATCATTTGGAGGTGAATTAGAATATGAATATTGTTGGAGAACGACTAAAAGAACTAAGGATAAATGCGCGTTATTCCCAAAAGCAGTTAGCTGAATTGTGCGAGACGACACAAGTGACCATTGGTCGCTATGAAATGGGTGTTGCCGAGCCACCGTTCCAAAAACTATTGTGGTATGCAGACTTCTTTAATGTATCTTTGGATTATATCTTTGGAAGAACGGATAACCCGCAAGGTATGCAAAAATACCCGGCAATTAAATCAGCACTTGAAAAGGATGGCGGTCTGGAAGCCCTAATGACAATGTGCTTTACTCCCGGAACTGTGTTCAATGAAAAGCTGAAAGAGGTTATTTCTCAAATGCTTCGGGAGGTGAAGGAAGAATGATTGGAGTAATTTACGCAAGATATTCTTCGGACAGCCAACGCGAAGAAAGTATTGACGGCAGCTTCGTGAATGCCACGCTTTTGCCGAAAAGCAAGGAATTTCAATTATAGATACCTATATTGACCGAGCGTTATCGGCAAAGACTGACAATCGACCAGCGTTCCAACAGATGATAAAGGACAGCGATAAGCAGAAATTCGATCTGGTTATCGTTTGGAAACTCGACAGATTTGCCCGTAACCGTTACGATTCGGCTCGTTATAAAAACACATTAAAAAAGAATAATGTTAAAGTGGTTTCTGCGACGGAAACAATATCACAAAACGCTGAAGGCATATTGCTCGAATCAATGTTGGAGGGTTATGCAGAATACTATTCGGTTGAACTTTCCGAAAAAGTTACACGAGGTATGACCGAGAATGCGCTAAAATGTAAATTTAATGGCGGTACAGGCCCTATTGGCTATGTTATCAACAAGGACCAAATGTTTGAAGTGGATCCTGTTAAAGCACCCTACGTAGTACAAGCATTTGAAGCCTATGCAAATGGTAAAACCATAAAAGAAATCGTTGAAATGCTAAATGCAAAAGGTGTGACAACTTCCCACGGAACTAAAATAACCATTAATATCGTAACGGACATGCTAAAGAACCGACGGTATATAGGTGAATACAAGTTCCGAGATATTGTTAACCCAAAGGGCATACCGAGGATAGTCCCCCAAGCGTTATTTGACAAGGTGCAGCGTGAGCGTGCGAAGAATAAGAGAGCAACAGCAAGACATAAAGCTGAAGATGATTACTTACTGACAACAAAGCTGTTTTGCGGTAAATGCGGTGTTTATATGACCGGTGAAAGCGGAACCGCACGAAACGGTACAGTTCACCGATATTACAAATGCAACAACGCTAAGTACAAACATACTTGTGATAAAAAACGGTTAAAAAAGAATGGATTGAAAACATTGTTGTTAAGCACACCCGTGAGATGATGATTGATGATAATGTAATTGAGGATATTGCAGGTATTGTGTTTAGAAACGCAAAGAAAGAAAATCCCGCAATACAATTACTTAAACAACGGCTTAGTGAAACAGAGAACGCATTTAACAATCTGCTTAGAGCAATAGAAGAAGGAATTATAACTCCAACCACAAAACAAAGAATGATTGAGTTGGAGCAGACGAGAGATGAGATTAAATTAAAGCTCATCAAGGAAGAAATGAAGAAGCCCACCATCACGAAAGAGGGCTTAGTATTATGGCTCAGGCATATTCAGAACATGAGCTTAGAAACGAAGGAACACAAACAAAGACTGATTGATATTTTTGTCAATGCCGTATATCTCTACGACGACAAATTGGTCATAACATTTAATTATAAGGAAGCAAGCAAAACCGTAACTCTAAAAGAGGTAAACTGTTCGATTATAGAATGCTCAGGTGCACCAAAATCGACATTCTTCGACTGAAGAATGTCGATTTTACTTTTTCACTCTTTTCTCACATTGATTGCCGTTACCTCGTGTTAGTTAGATATTATTTTAACATTTGACATTTTGTTGCTGTGGGTATATAATATTATTGCTATGCTAACAGCACTTGGAGGATTATTATGGATAAATTGATTTCAAAGGTACTTATCATCGGCGCGTGTGCAGTGGCGGTTTTGAGTATTATTGACCAGTTTTTCAAGGCGGATTTTTTGTCATTACAACCCTCGTTGTGTGCGGTTGTTATTTTGGCGTTTTCTATTCCGTTTGGCTGCTGTATGTTTGTTGCCAACAGATGTAAATGGATATCTTTTATTGGAATGGCAACTTCGGTCGTTGCGATAGCCTGGTGGGTGATGCAATTTGACATAGGCAGTGCGACGAATGGCGTTTCGTTTACGTTGACACTTCTTGCAACTTCATCTGCTCATATCGCATTGCTGTTGGCGGTTGTTTCTGAGAAGCTTTTGGTAAAGATCGTAAAATGGGTCACAGTAGCCCTTTCTTGTGTCACCGATTGTGCCTTTATTGCAGGTATATGGGACCTGATCGAACTTGATGATTTAGGCAAGGATGTTCTGTATTCTGTGCTTATTCTTGTGGCACTCGGTACGGTCATCACTCCGTTGATGCACATCATCTATAAGGAGCCTGCAAAAGTGGCTGTGGCTCATGTTTCCGAAGAAGATGACACCGACAACGAGGAACAGACGGCAGTTACTGAGGAGTCTGTCGAAGCATAAAATTTATATGTAACTTTTAACAACCGGCAGTCGTGTGCGACTGCCGGTTTTATTCTGCCATTTTGTGAGTTAAGTTCAAAAATAAATGTTTATTTTTTTAGCGAAATATGGTACAATAAATTGGAATGTATAATATTGAAAACCGAGGGAGAGAAAATGGCGAAGCTGTATTTTAAATACGGAGCAATGGGCTCCTCAAAAACCGCTCAGGCACTGATAACCAAGTTTAATTACGAGGAACGCAGTATGAAGGTCTGGCTTATCAAGCCGGCATTGGATGACCGCGACGGAGCAAGAATTTTAAGATCGAGAATAGGTCTTGAATCGGAGTGCGATCCTATCTCAGTTGAGGATGATATTTACGATATGTTCAAAGGCCAACACTCCGATGTCGATGTTATTATTGCCGATGAGTGCCAGTTTTTTACTGAGGCTCATATTGATCAGTTGCGTGAGATCGTCGACCGCCAAGAGATACCTGTTATGTGCTTTGGTCTTCGCGGTGATTTTATGGCCCATCTGTTCACAGGCAGCCGTCGGTTGTTTGAGTTAGCCGATTCGATCGCCGAAATAAAGACCGTTTGCTCCTGCGGCGAAAAGGCAATCATCAATGCACGTCTTGGCGATAAAGGAAATGTTATTACCGAGGGCTCGCAGGTGTTGCTCGGCGGTAACGACCGATACTTAGCAATGTGCCACAAGTGCTGGCAGGACAAGATCAGAAAATAAGGCTACAAAATATAGAAAAGAGGAAATAAAAATGGAACTTCAGAAAATTCTTTCCAGATGCGATCATACCTTACTTACCCAGAGTGCTACTTGGGAGGACATTAAGGCTATTTGCGATGATGGCATTAAATTCTCGACCGCATCGGTCTGCATTCCTGCGGCTTATGTGCGTGAGGCTAAGGACTATGTTAAAGACAGTCTTAAGATCTGCACCGTTATCGGTTTCCCGAACGGTTATTCGACCACCGCAACCAAACTTTTCGAGTGCCGTGATGCTCTTGATAACGGAGCAGACGAGATCGATACAGTCATCAATATCGGTTTCTTGAAGTCGGGAAGATACGACGAGATCTTAAATGAACTTACCGAACTTAAAAAGCTATGCGGTGACAAGATCTTGAAGGTAATTATTGAGACCTGCCTGCTTGAGCGAGAGGAGAAGATCAAGATGTGCGAGCTTGTTACCGCTTCGGGTGCGGATTATATCAAGACCTCGACCGGCTTCTCGACAGGCGGTGCAACCCGAGAGGATGTGGCTCTCTTTGCCGCTCACGTGGGTGAAGGTGTACTCATAAAGGCCGCAGGCGGCATTTCTTCCTTAGAGGATGCCGAGGATTTTATAAACTTAGGTGCTGACCGTTTGGGCACCAGCAGAGTTGTAAAAATTGCTAAAAACCAAGATACCGGCAGCGGTTATTGATTAAAGGGAGGAAAATTTTATGTCACAACACACTCCGCATATTAAGGCTACATCGGCCGATTTTGCCAAGACCGTGCTTATGCCCGGAGATCCGCTCAGATCAAAATTTGTCGCAGAAACTTTTTTGGAAAATGCAAAATTAGTAAATAACGTCCGTGGAATCCAAGGCTATACCGGTACCTATAAGGGTGTTCCTGTGTCGGTAATGGCCAGCGGTATGGGTATGCCGTCGATCGGCATTTACTCTTATGAGCTTTTCAATTTCTTCGGTGTTGAAAATATCATTCGTATCGGTTCAGCAGGCGGTCTGGCTGATGATATCCAGCTTCGCGACGTTGTTATCGGTATGGGTGCCTGTACAAATTCCGCTTATCAGGAGCAGTATGGCTTGGGTGGCAATTATGCACCTATTGCCGATTTCGGGTTGCTTCGCAAAGCGGTAGAAGAGGCTGAAAAGATCGGTGTTCGTTACAAGGTCGGCAACCTGCTTTCTTCCGATGTTTTCTATAACGCCAATCCGAAGTTTAACGACGGCTGGTATAAGATGGGTGTTTTGGGCGTTGAGATGGAGGCGGCCGCACTTTATATGAACGCCGCGGCAGCAGGCAAAAAGGCTCTTGCTATCTGCACTGTTTCCGACCATATTTTGCGCGGTGAGGCTTTGGATGCCGATGCAAGACAGACTTCATTTACCGATATGATGACAATCGCTCTCAACGTCGCCGCTTCAATGTAAGGTGAGCGTTATGAAAAGAGTATTTTTAATAGTTCTCGATTCTTTTGGTATAGGTGCCGCGCCTGATGCCGCCGATTTCGGCGACGAGGGTGTTAACACTTTAGGCAGTATTGCCGCGACGGGAACTTTGAAGATTCCGAATTTGACTGCATTAGGCTTTGGAAATATTGACGGTGTCGGCGCGGTCGACGGTGTCGAAAATCCGCTGGCTTCGGTTGCCCGACTTCGCGAACTCAGCCGCGGTAAGGACACGACGACGGGACATTGGGAAATTGCAGGCAAAGTCTCCGAAAAGGCAATGCCGACCTATCCTGATGGCTTCCCCGATGAGGTGATCTCTGCTTTTGAAGCCGCTGTGGGTCGAAAGGTTATCTGCAACCTGCCGTATTCGGGAACCGATGTTATCCGCGATTTCGGCGAGCAGCACGTTAAAACGGGTGATCTTATAGTTTACACTTCGGCTGACAGCGTTTTTCAGATTGCCGCTCACGAGCAGGTAGTGCCGATCGAGGAACTTTATATGATCTGCGAGACCGCACGAGGAATTTTACAGGGCAAGCACGGTGTCGGTCGTGTTATAGCCCGTCCGTTTGAAGGAACGGCTCCCGATTTTAAGCGCACCGGCAACCGTCGTGATTTTTCGCTCAAACCCCCTTACGGCACAATGAATGACCGCCTTAAAGAGGCAGGACTTGACGTTATCGGCGTTGGCAAGATAGGTGATATTTTCGCCATGGCGGGTATTACCGAAACACATCCTACCCATTGCAACAAAGAGGGTATGGAGGAGACTTCAGAACTGGCAAATAAGGATTTTCACGGTCTTTGCTTTATAAATCTTGTTGATTTTGATATGCTTTACGGTCACCGCCAGGATGCCGTGGGTTACGCCAATGCTATCAATGAGTTCGATAAGTGGCTGGGGGATTTCCTGCCGCTGATGCGGGATGAGGACATCTTGATGATTACCGCCGACCACGGCTGTGACCCGTCGGACAACAGCACCGACCACACCCGTGAGTATGTTCCGCTTATAAAATACAGCAAGAACTCAGAACCTAAAAATTACGGTACTGTTGACGGATTCGGTTTCATCGCCGATACCGTTTTAGAGTATCTTTTAGAGGAAAAATGATATGAAAAGGGAAACCGCAAGAAGTTTGATAGAAGCCGCTGTGAACGCATTGTCATGCAGTTATTCACCGTATTCCAATTTTAAAGTAGGTGCCGCTCTGCTTACTAAAGACGGTAAGATATACACCGGTGCAAATATTGAATCGGCGTCCTATACACCGACTATCTGTGCCGAGCGAGTGGCGTTTTTCACCGCCGTTCACTCGGGTGAAAAGGATTTTTCGGCGATTGCCGTTGTAGGTGGAAAAGAGGGAGTTATCAACGCTTTCTGTCCGCCGTGCGGTGTCTGCCGTCAGGTAATGACCGAATTTTGCGATCCCGATTTTGAGGTCGTCTTGTTCGACGGTGACAACGAGAAGATAATGACCCTGGGCGAGTTGTTGCCCGAAAGTTTTACCAAATCCAACATTTAAGAGGTACTGTATGGATATTAGAATGTACGACCTTATTGAAAAGAAGAAGAGAGCGGGGGAACTCACAAAAGATGAGATCTTCGCTATGATCCGTGCATATACAAAAGGCGATATACCCGATTACCAGATGTCGGCGTTTTGTATGGCGGTCTGGTTTAACGGTATGACCGACCGCGAGACCTTTGATCTGACCGAAGCGATGGCTTTGTCGGGCGATACGGTCGATCTGTCGCAATTCGGTGACCGCAGTGTCGACAAGCATTCGACCGGCGGTGTCGGTGATAAGACAACACTTATTGTCGCTCCTATTGTTGCGACCTGCGGCGGAATCGTCGCCAAAATGAGTGGCAGAGGTTTAGGTCATACAGGCGGTACTGTCGATAAATTAGAGTCATTCGAGGGCTTTAAGACCTCACTTTCACCCGAGGATTTTACCGCCCAGGTTGAAAAAATCGGGCTTGCAGTTATTGGGCAGAGTGGCGATCTGGCACCTGCCGATAAAAAGATGTACGCACTCCGCGATGTTACCGCAACGGTCGACACCATTCCGCTCATAGCCGCATCTATTATGAGTAAAAAGTTGGCAGCAGGTACACATTCCATCGTGCTGGACGTAAAATGCGGAAGCGGTGCGTTTATGCGAACTCCCGAAGACGCGTCAGAACTTGCCGGAATGATGGTTAAGATCGGACGTGCGCACAACCGCAACATTGCCGCAGTCATTACCAACATGAACATACCCTTAGGTCACGCTATCGGCAATGTACTTGAGGTCAAAGAGGCTGTTGAGGTATTAAAAGGCAGAGGTCCCGACGATCTTCGCGAGATATGTCTTACCCTGGCCTCGGCCATGGTAAAACTGTCCTGCGGTGTTTCTATAGAAAAGGCTAAGGAAATGACTGCCGACGCGCTTTTGAGCGGTCGGGCTTATGATACCTTCTGCCGTTGGATCGAGGCTCAGGGCGGAGAAAAGGAAAAAGCGCTTGACCCTGAACTGTTTGGTATCGCTGAGCATACCTATGACATTGTGGCTGAAAGGGACTGCTATTTCGAGTCCTGCAACACCGAAATGATCGGCACAGCCGCTATGATGCTCGGAGCAGGCAGAGCGACTGCCGACGATATAATCGACCCGAGAGCGGGTATTATTCTTCACAAAAAACCTTCCGACAAGCTTAAAAAAGGCGACGTTATCGCAACGCTTCACACCGAAAGGCCGGCTACTATCGAAGCCGCGGCTAAAACTTTTGAGAGCGCGTTACAGTTTACCGATAATGCAGTCGAGCGTCAGCCGTTAGTGTTTAACATTATAGGCTTGGATTAGAGGGAGGAACTTATAATGAAACCGCGTATTGTTATCGGCATTGCAGGCGGATCGGGCAGCGGAAAAACTACGCTGACCGACAATATCGCATCTCATTTCGGGAGCTGTGTTTCGGTGCTCCGTCATGATGATTACTATAAATCCCAAAGGGATCTGCCATTAGAGGAAAGAGCGAAGCTGAATTACGATCATCCGAACGCTTTTGATACGGAATTGCTTATAAACCATCTTGACCTGCTAAAGCAGGGTGAGGCTATCGACTGTCCGCAGTATGACTACTCGGTACACGATAGAAGCGACGTCACAAAGCGGATAGAAAGCACCGAGGTCATCCTTTTAGAAGGGATACTCATTTTCGAGTCGAAAGAGGTTTTGGACAGGCTCGATATGAAGATCTTTGTCGACACCGATGCCGATGTGCGAATCGTCAGAAGAATTCTTCGCGATGTAAATGAACGCGGTCGTACTCTTGATTCGGTAATAAATCAGTATTTAAACACGGTAAAGCCGATGCACGAAAGCTTTGTTGAACCGTGCAAAAAAGCCGCCGATATAATCGTTCCCGAAGGCGGTATGAACAGAGTGGCGTATGAGATAATAATTAACAAGATAGCCACCTATTTGGAGTCGTAACAAAACGGCTCGCGTGACTTTAACAGTAACGGAGGTATTGTATGCCTAAATATGAAAGTCTTTCTCCCGAAATCACCGACAGAATAAAGAGAGCAAAAGAGACCCACGTTTATCCGCAGGTCGATTGCAAAAACGAGTTTGTGATCCGCCGTAAGGATATCCTTGAGGACAAGCCGACCATTTGGCGGCCTACCTTTGTGCAGGATATAGATAAGATAATGCACTGTCCTTTTTATAACCGTTACACCGACAAGACTCAGGTCTTTTCGCTGTGGAAGAACGATGACTTGACAAGAAGAAGTCTCCACGTTCAGTTGGTATCGAGAATTGCCAGAACCATCGGTGCGGCATTGCATTTGAATCTCGATCTTATCGAGGCTATTGCTTTGGGTCACGATATGGGTCATCCGCCGTTTGCACATACCGGTGAGCGTTATCTGGACGAGATCTCGTTTAAAGAAACGGGCAGGCATTTCTATCATAATATCCACTCGGTACGCGTGCTTGACGGAATTTTCCCGTATAATATCAGTTTGCAGGTGCTCAACGGTATCGCCGCTCATAACGGTGAGTTCGAGTGCGAGATATACCGTCCCGAACCGTTGTCGGGATTTGAGGAGTTTGACAGAATAATCGAAGCGTGTTATTACGACCCGCAGGTCATGCTCAAGATGATGCCCTGCACCATGGAGGGTGCGGTCGTTCGTCTGTGCGATATTATCGCGTACTTGGGCAAGGACAGACAGGATGCTATCCGTATTAAAACGGCTGACGCAAGTATGTTCTCTAATGAGGAGATCGGCTCGGTCAACTCGGAGATCATCAACAACCTTGTGGTCAATGTTATTGAAAACAGCTACGGTAAGGCGTATATCAAACTTGATGAGAGCCATTTCGCGGCTTTAAAACAGTCAAAGAGAGATAACTACGCTCAGATATACCACCGTGCTGCCGATGACGCTCAGTTTGACGTAACTATCAAGCCGATGATGGAGGAAATGTACGGTCAGTTGGTTGAAGATCTTAAGACCAATCGCCGTAAATCGCCGATATTTACACATCACATTCAGTATGTAAACAAGGTCTACAACAGCCGCCGAGAACCGTACGAATACGACGATCCGCATCAGATCGCGGTCGACTATATTGCAAGTATGACCGATAATTATTTTATTGACCTTTATCGGTTCCTGTTCCCAAACAGCACTTTAAAGGTCGACTATAAAGGTTATTTTGACGAATAGGGTCAAGAAAGGACTTTATAATGTTTGAAAAGATCTTGGAACTGGTAAAACAGTACCAGAAAATTATAATTCACCGTCACTCGAAGCCTGATGGCGACGCCTTGGGTAGTCAGATAGGATTGAAACACATAATTAAGGACTCGTTCCCCGAAAAGACCGTTTATGCGGTTGGCGATATGACTCCCCGATATGAGTTTATGTTGGACGGATCCTTGGATGTTATCGAGGACGAGGAATATAACGGTGCTTTGGCTATTGTGTTGGATACTTCGGCTAAAAGTCTTATCAGCGATGACCGATACACTAAAGCCGCGGCTACTGCAAGGATCGACCACCATATCTTTGTCGAAAAAATAGCCGACGAAGAGGTCACCGACACTTCGTTTGAGAGCTGCTGTGGACTTGTTACTGCGTTCGCGATGGAGCAGGGACTGGAAGTGTCACAGACTGCCGCTAAAGCGCTTTATACGGGTATGGTTACCGACTCGGGTCGTTTCCACTATGACAGCACGACGGCTCAGACCTTCCGTTTGGCTGCGTTTTTGATGGAGCGTAAGTTCAGCACTAACGAGATCTTTCGCAACCTTTATGCCGATGAACTGTCATCGGTTCAATTAAGGGCGAAGTTCGCGTTAAAGATAAGACCGACTGCTCACAGAACCGCCTATATTTACACTACGCGTGACGAGGTCGAGGCTTTGGGCGTTGACACCTTCACTATCTCCCGCGGTATGGTCGGCGTTATGTCGGACATTAAGGGAATCGACAGCTGGGTCAATTTTACTGAGACGGAAGACGGTGTACTGTGCGAGATTCGTTCCAATCGCTATAACATAAACCCGATAGCCGTTAAATACGGTGGCGGCGGTCACAGCAAGGCCAGCGGTGCCTGTTTAAAAGATCATGATGAGGCTATGAGCTTATTAAATGATCTAAATTCCCTTTCGGAGGAAAATTGATGAATTCCCAAAAAAAGATAGCAATTTTAGAAAAAATTAAAGAATATGACCGCATTATTCTTTTTCGCCACAAACGTCCTGACGGTGATGCCGTCGGTTCAACTAAGGGTCTCAAGAGAATACTGCAGTTGACCTACCCTGAAAAACAAGTGCTGATTGTTAATAACGATTACTCGGATTATGTAGCCTTTTTGGGCGCAGAGGATGAGCAGATCCCCGATGAAATGTATGAGAGTGCGTTGGGTATAGTTATTGATACCGCCACATCTGAGCGCGTTTCAAATCCGAAATTCAAGCTTTGCCGTGAGGTCGTAAAGATCGACCATCATATCCCGATTGAGTCTTACGGCGACTTAGAGTGGGTAGAAGAGGATCGCTCTTCGGCGTCTGAGATGATTGCTGAGTTTTACGATACCTTTAAAGATGAATTGAAGATCGACAAAGAGGCCGCCACCTGTATTTATACCGGAATGGTGACCGACTCGGGTCGCTTCCGCTTTCGTGAGGTTTCGGGTAATACTCTGCGCTTCGCAGGTGTTATGCTTGATTGCGGCATTGATCTCGATGTGCTTTATGCTCACCTTTATATGAAAGATTTCAACACTTTGAAGTTTAAGTCTTATGTATACAAGAAGATGAAGATCACCGAAAACGGCGTTGTCTATATCCTGGTCGACAAAGCTATGCGTAAAAAGTTTAAACTCACATTGGAAGAAGCCTCGGCCTGCGTTTCGTACTTAGAGTCGATAAGCGGTAGTCTTATTTGGATAGCATTCATCGAGACCGATGAGAATATCCGTGTTCGTTTGCGTTCACGTTTTGTGACGGTCAGTGAATTGGCCGAAGCTTATGGCGGTGGCGGTCACGCTTGTGCCGCAGGTGCAAATGTTAAGGATAAGGCAGAAATGCGTCGGTTGATTGCTGATGCCGATAAGAGACTGGGCTGTTACAAGCAGGAAAACGAGGGCTGGTTATGAGAATTTTAATTACAAATGATGACGGTTACAAGTCGCCAATACTGCCCGTGCTTGCCACTTGGGCAAAAAAACACGGCGAGGTTACACTGGTTGCACCTAAATCCGAACAGAGCGGAAAATCGCAGAGTATTGACTTTCGCAACGCGGTTGAGATCAAGAAGGTGGATATAGTAGACGGCGTCGACTGTTACTATGTTGATTCGACCCCTGCAGACTGTGTTCGCTTTGCCGTGACCGGTTTAAAGCGGGAGTATGACTTGGTTATTTCAGGTGTCAACTGCGGATATAATTTAGGCAGCGACATTAACTACTCGGGCACTATCGGTGCTATTATGGAAGGTGCCCGTTGCGGTTTCAGAGGTGTTGCGGTTTCGACAGATTTCGACATTTTGATGGAGTCGCAGGAATACTTTGACGAGTTGTTTGAGTATTTTAACGACAAAAAGTTGTTCAAATATAATAATCTTTATAATGTCAACATTCCGCAAAAACCTGTTCACGGAATCAGAATTACAAAGCAGGGTGGAATTTTCTACAGCGACGAATTTATCCACCACGGCGGTGATATGTATCAGCAGACCGGTGGACCGTTAAACCGTCCTTATGACGTCCATTCCGACGATATTGACACGGTTATGAACGGTATGATCTCGATTACTCCGTTGACCGAGATCCGCACCGATCTGATAGCCTATGAGAAGCTTAAAGATCTTAAATAAATCAAAATTTAGAGTATAGTAAAAATAAAGGCTCCCTTTTGAAGGGAGCCTTTATTTTGTTTTAAACACAAGTGCTTCGTTATATGAAAAAGTCATTGATTTCACAACCTAATATTTTAGCAAGATCGGGCAGAAATGTGATGTCGGGGTAGCAGATGTCGTGTTCCCATTTGCTTACTGCTTGTGCCGAAACTCCGACGATTTTGCCGAATTCGCCCTGCGAAAGGTTGTTTTTTTGCCTATATTCTTTAACTTTTTCTGAAATGGATATTTTGTATGATGGTATGTTCATTTTTATATCGCCTCCGTTGATTAAAGTGTATTCCTTTAATATTGTGTCGATATCAAGGGATTGGTTAGATGTTATTTTGCGAATTTAACCTCGTAAAAAATATCGTCCTTCTTACGCGTTGGCACAATTACGACTAAAGAGGGACGATTCCATATAAAATAAAAACGCATCCATATCGGATGCGTTCAAAGAATTCACCGTATCACAAGACGAGAACGGCGACCAATACAGCATCAGATATGTTTTTATATGGAATCGTAGTATGCAATTCTCGCATATTGGTCACCTCACTTTCTTAAATATTGATTAATGCCAGTATACCACAACTGACAAAAATTGCAAGTAAAGATTGAATGAATTTCATCAACCATTGGTTTAAAGCAAACTACCGACCGCAAATGGATGCAGTCGGTGGTTTTTTATGCGGCGATAGAGCCCATATAATACCTTTTAGGATCGAAGGGTATGATGTTAAATGCCACCATAGCGGTTCTTTCCGGCAGATCGCCGAGAACGCTTGGCACATAGGGTGTGGGATTATAGTCTTTTTTGCTCGACAGCGTGCCGCCACCGGTGATGTTGCCGAACATCACACCCCAACCGCCGTAGTAATTAAGGTATTCCTGAAAATCGTTGTAGTGATTGTATGTGTAGAAGAGATACTTTTCGTTAGGGTCGATGATCTCGTTCTTGTTGGCATCATATCTGGTGTATACGATTCTTGCAGCACCGCGCGTGATGTCCTTGCCGTCGTTGTAGGTTTTGATGGAATATGACGGATCACAATCGGTGCCCGTAGTGCCGATGTCGATCTCGTAGTAATAAAGGTCGCCGCCGCAACCGCTGATATCGGGAAGTACGGGTTCGTAAGGATACTTTCTCGTGTCTCCGCTGAATTTTGTGTGATTAAGTCTTAAGTATTCGCCCCAGATACTGCCTTCGGGATCTTTGTTTTTGCCCGAAATGTAGTTGGCAGGCACATCGCCGAAGGCAAAGAGATAGGCCGCGACCTCCTCTAAGGTTATGTATCCGCCACCGCGATAGACTCTGAAAACCTCTTCGCCGTAAGAATTAACGACGACGTAGGTGTTGTTGTCAAGATAATAAGGGTCATTGTTGCGAATATATTTGCCGTTTTTCTGCGGTCTGTAAGCGGAGAGCGTCGGGGCTTGGTCGGGCACGGTCAAGGCACCCGAGATCTCACCCTTTGCAGAGCGTTCCAAAGCCTCGGCGTGACTGTCGGCCGGGTCGCTGTTGCCATAGAAAGCGGCTCTTGCCGCTTCATCAACGTTCAAGGAATCGGGGTAGGTGGGTGTGACGTTTGAACCGGGAGTGTCGGGCGTTGTGCTGTCGGGTTGGCTTCCGGTTATCGGCGGAGTTACCGTTGTGCCGCTGTTGACCGTTTTTTCGACCGTGATGAGCACTGAGTCGCTTGAGTTTTTGTAGCTGACCGTTACCGCAACTGTGCCTTCCTGCTTTGCGGTCACAAAGCCGAAGCTATCGACCGTAACGGTGGCATTTGAGGTCTCCCATTTAAGCTCATCTTTTATTTCGTCGGGTGCGTTGGTCTCTAACTGCAAGGTATAACCGATTTGGAGCGTTGCACGCTCGCAGTTAGTGATCGTGAGCGAAGCGATACTGACGTTTTTCTGACCGCCGCAGCCGACAAAGCTTATAATCATTGCGACTACCAGCAAATAGCTCGCCAATGATCTTAATCGTTTCATAAAGTTCTACCTTTCTTTTCTAACTACCTTTATTTTACCTTATGTCGCATATTTCGTCAAGGCATAAAAAGAGCGTACGGTAGACCGTACGCTCCAAAAAAATATTTTAGAAGAAAGGATTAATTATTTTGCAACAAACTCGCAGGGGAACTGAGTTACACCGGTGTTTTCAGCGGTGATGTACTTGGACTCAGAAATGCACATTGTTTCGAAAGTGCCATAAGTGCCGAGAACATATTCAGCACCGTTGAGCTTAGTAAACCAAGCGTTAACGTCCTTCTTGTAGTACCAAACAGAACCTGTATCAGAGTAGTTAAGATACTTACTGTAGTTGGTCTTGCCTGTTTCCATAATCAACGAACCGGTAACGTATTTCTTAGCACCGTTTACAACAGTATAGAACTTGTAACCACCGGTAACCTTCTCAACATAAAAATCAGGAGCCGATGCTTTGTTTGTGGTGGTCTTGATATACTTGTTGTTCTGGGTGTCGAGGGTAGCGTAAAGGGTCTTCTTAACGCTGGCCTGAGTGAGATAGAACTTGTAGGCTACGCCTTCCTTAACAGGAGGAGTGTCACCTGTGCCGGGGTTAGAAGGAGTGCCGGGATTAGATGTGCCTGCTTTGGAAGACTCAATAAATTCAACAGGGAACTGGGTCTTGCCGGTGTTATCGGCGGTGATGAACTTGGCTTCCGAAATGCTCAAAGTCTCAAAGGTGCTGTATGTACCGAGAACATACTCAGCGCCGTCGATCTTAGTGAACCAAGCATTTACATCGGACTTGTAGTACCAAACGGAACCCTTGTCGCCGTAGTTCAAGTACTTGCTGGGATAGTCCTTGCCATTTTCGAGGATAAGCGAACCGGTAACGTATTTCTTAGCACCGCCGATGGTGGTGTAGAACTTGTAGCCGCCGGTAACCTTCTCAACGTAGAAGTCGGGAGCAGATGTTGCGTTGGTAGTAGCCTTGATGTATTTGTTGTTCTGGGTATCGTGGATAGCATAAAGGGTCTTGCCTGCAGTCACCTGTGTGATGAAGAGCTTGTAGGCTGTGCCTTCTTTAACGGATGCGGTTCCGTCGACACCGGGAGTAGAAGGAGTGCTGGGGGTAGAGCCGCCTGCACCTGCGGTGAGTTTCAAGAGCTTAGCGTTTTTAAGCTGAACAACGCCGTTGTAGAAGGAGATCAAAGACTGAACCTTGATGGTATCGCCAACAACCGGCTTCTTGGTCATTGCGTCGTATCTTACTTCGCCCTTGGAATCATACAAGCCGTAGATGTAGAGCTCGTTGCCCGACTTGTCCTTGATGTAAAGGTTGCCCCACATATCGTTAACGACCTTGGAAACAACGCCTTCAACGATAACTTCGCCTACGGGCTGCTGACCCTCTTTGATAGCGAGAATGTCCTTAATAGAGGTAAGATCTGTGGGAGCTTCGGGAGCTACGTACTCAGGCATAGCATCTGCCTTTTCCTTGGTCATAAGACCGGCAGGGAACTGAGTTTTACCGGTGTTCTCAGCGTTGATGTAAGAAGACTCGGAGATACTCATAGTCTCATAGGTGCCGTAGGTACCTACAACGTATTCGGTCTTATCGATAGTGGTAAGCCAAGCGTTGACTTCCTTTACATAGTACCAAACAGTACCCTTGTCAGAGTAGCTGAGGAACTTTGAAACCTTACCGTCTTCACCCTTCTTGGTAGAAGCGGTGACATACTTTTTGGCATTGCCGATCATTGTGTAGAACTTGAAGCCGCCTTCAACTTCTTCTACAAAGAAGTCGGGAGCTGCCTTTGCGTCGGTAGTGGTCTTGATGTACTTGTCGTTCTGGGTCTCGTGGACAGCATAAAGGGTCTTGCCCAGAGCAGCGTGAACGAGATAGAACTTGTAAGCAACGCCTGCTTCGGGCTTTTCAACAATAGCGGTGTTGTCCACAACGGGAACTACACGCTCGTAGGTCTTAGTATCGGTGTTGCCCTTTGCATCCTTAATGGTAGCAGTGATGGTGTAAGGGATTTCAGCATCGGTTTTATCGGGTACATCGATGGTGTAGAAACCGGCGGTTGCACTTTCCTTAACGGGGATGTTCGCATTGTTGGTTGCCCAGGTAACGGTGAAGGTTGCACCGTCGATAACGATCTTGCCGACTACGTCGTAGTCAACGGGAGTTTCCTTGGCTCCGTCCTTATAAAGGTTGTGGAGATAGGTAACAGCCTTGGTTAAGGCTTCGTTGTTTCCGGCATTCTTTTTGCCGCAAGCGGCCAGGAAGCTGAAGCACATGAGCATTGCCAATACGAGTGCTAATAACTTTTTCATATCGGTTTTCTCTCCTCTTTAATTATTTGATGGTTATATCTTTGAGAGAGAATACCTTGATCTGATATTCTCCGTCAAATTTATCAACAATTCCGCGAACGTTGATGGTCTTACCGGCGAACTTGTCGGCAGTGACCAGCTTGCCGTTGTCGTCATAAAGAACTATGGTTCTGACATCGATGGTCTCATCACCGACTTTGCAGGTAAGGGTCATAGCACCTTTAGAGGAACTGTCTTCCTTTGTGGTGGTATAGGTCTTGATGACACGGAGATTCTTCATCTCTACTGAGGTGGACATTGCCAGTTCGGCATAGTCGAAGGTCTTATTTTCTTCTCCGACGGTAACAGTCACCTTGTCGTTATTGAAGGTCTTGACCGAGGTGGAGACGTAAGCGGGATCGTTACCCTCGCTCAATTTCTGAATGTTGTTGGGGTCATTGGGTCTCATCGGTGAATACTCAAGACCCGAAACCTGGTATGTGCCGCCGGTCTCGTAGTACTGAACAGTACCTACGATACGGACGCGGTTGCCGACCGACAGGATCTGGAGACCTGTACCGTTCAAAGCGTAGCCGTAGTAGACCATCATACCGTAGTAGAGACCCGACTCAGCATCGTAATCCTCAACGTAGACCGAGTTTGCGTTGTTCTTGGTGATAACACCCTCGAAAGCAACCTTGGTGTTGTCATAGGTTTCGATGTTGGTGCGGATTTCTCTCAATGTAACCTCTGCGGCCGAGCCGTAGGGGAAAGCGGGATCATTTTGACCCGAGTAAACGTGCAACATTTCGGTCCTTGCCTGGGTGATAGCCTTCATACAGGTATCGCCGTAGCGGTTGTTGGCCGAGTTTGAAGCGACTGCAAGACCCTGCTGAAGGATCTCGATGTTAAGATTACGGTAGGTGTCCGACTCAGCAGTCTTGTACCATACCCAAACCAAGTATCTGCCACCGGTCGAGTCGGCGTTCCAGGTTGCGGTGTCCGATTCGATGATGATAGATGTTGCTTTCTGCAAAGCGGATTTAGTGTAGTTGGCAGCGGTCTTGCCCCACTCTTCGATCTTACCGGTCGACTCGGGAGTATTGATGGCAAGGTATCTTGCCTTTAAAATACCGCCGGGCATAACGGAAGAGGGGACGGTGAAGTGGGTGGTGTCACCGTCGATAAAAGCGTGAACAGTGACTTCCTGCTGCATAGTGCCCGAATTTCTGTCGAGCGTTATGGATGCGGCATAGTCAACGTGAGTGCCACCTGTGCTTGAAGTATCGTTTTTCTTACCGCAAGCGGCTATGGAGAAGACCATAGCCACCGCGAGTATTAACGATACAGAAGCACTAAAAAACTTTTTAGTGAACATCGTTTTCATATTATGTCTTAACCTGCCTGATACTTACATTCGGCAACAGCCTTTTCGAATGCTCTTTTGATCTGAGCACCGATATCACCGGTCCAGGTAGAGGACAAGCACTCCTGCATCAAGAGACCGACCTGGTCACGGGCAACGGAAGAACCGTTGAATGCGGGAGAGGTGTAGTAGGCTTCCTGCTGCTGCAAGCAGATCTTAGCACTGAGAGCGGAGATGTAGTCGCCGCCGTCAGCCTTGTCAAGGAACTCACCCTTGTAGATAGCGTTGTTCTCAACCGACTTGATAACGGGAACGTAACCCGAAGCCATAGAGAATTCAGCCTGGAATTCTACGGTAGTAGTGAGGAACTTGACGAACAACCAGGAAGCAAGAACTTCCTGAGGATTGTCCTTCTTGAAGATACAGAGCGAAGGACCCTGAGAAATAACCTTAGGAGCAGCTGCATTGAGCTGAGGAATAGTTGCAATGCCTACTTCGAAGGGATACTTTTCATCAACCTTGTCAGGTCTCTGGTGGGTAGCACCTGCGGAAGAACCGATGGACATATAGCTGTTACCTGCTTCGGACTCAGCCTTGGTAAAGAGTTCAGAGGTGTAACCGCCGGAGAGCTCCTGGGTGGTTACGTAGCCCTTCTGATACCACTCTCTGAAGCGTGCAACGAATGCACGGTTCTGCTCGTTATCGAAGAGGAACTTTTCGTCGCCTGTAGCAGAGGTATAAGCAGAACCCTGCTGCTCGGCCATAGTGATGAACCAGTTGGACTCAGAGTCGTATCCCAAAGGAATACAATCAGGGTCGATAGCCTTGATCTGAGCACAGAGATTTTCAAGTTCGTCCCAGGTGGTGGGAACGGTCAGACCGTGCTGATCAAAGAAGGTCTTGTTGTAGTAGAGTACCTCAGTAGACTTGGAAAGGGGAAGGGTGTACATTTTGCCATCGCCGAATTCCTTACCCTCTTCATAGTAACCCTTGATGAAGTCATCGATCTGAGCCTGAGTAAGACCCAAGGTTTCGGTAGAACCGTCTTTTCTTGTGACAGTCATATCGCTTGCGATAAGTGAGTCAAGAGTTGTTACTGCACCGGCGAGGTTGTAAAGTGCAACGTGGTCGGGGTAGCAGTAAGCTATGTTTGGCTGGTTGCCGACGGTGATCTCAGTTTTGATCTGGTCACGAACGTCGTCATAGCTGCCAACCTGCTCGTGCTCGACGGTGATGTTGGGGTAGAGCTTGTTGAACTCGATAACATAACGGTCAAGAACGTCACGGAGGTTAGAACCCATAGTGTGATAGAACTTGATGGTTATAGGAGTGTTGACATCGAATCCGCCTTCGGGGATAACGAAGTCAGCAGCGTTTTTCTTCTTGCCGCAGCCGGCCAAACATGCGATACCGAGACACATAACTACTGCAAGAACAAGAGCGAGAATTCTTGTTTGTTTCATTCTCAAAATCCTTCCTTTTTTGTTTTTAAATAAAATCAGTAAAACTACTGATATTATCCCTTGATACCGCTTCGGGAAACACCCTTCATAATGTATTTTCTAAGGAAAACGAATACTAAGAAGAGCGGCAGTGATACGATGGCAACCGCGGCCATCTGTACAGGAATGTTGACATCGCCCGAAGCATCGGTAAATGCGTTACGCAAACCGTTGGTGATAAGCCTGTGCTCTGCATCATTGGCAACCAATCGGGGCCAGATGTAGGAGTTCCAGGCACCCATCATCTTTAAGATGGTGATAGAGATGAGTGTCGGCAGAGCCAGAGGGATCATAACCTTCCAAAGGTATTTCAAATCGCTTGTTCCGTCTACCTTAGCGGCTAAGTACAGTTCATCGGGGATCTGCATAAAGTTCTGCTTCAGAAGGTAGATATAGAACACGCTGACCAAGAACGGTACGATCAAAACGGTGTAGGTGTTGAGCCAACCGAAGTTGTTGACCGTTTCGTAGTTGGTGATGGTGAAAAGCTCACCGGGGATCATCATAGTACCGAGCAATGCGGCAAAGAGAGCGTTTTTACCCTTAAATTCCAAACGGGCAAAAGCAAAGGCCGACAGCACGGTGATGACAAGTGAAAGAAGAGTGGACACGATACCGACGTACATTGTGTTCATAAACAACTGGCCGAGAGTTGCCTGGTTAAAGGCCTCTACATAGTTGCTCCACAAAATCTCTTTTGGGAAGAGCGTCGGAACGGAAAGACGGTATTCTGATAACGATTTTACTGAAGAAATAAGCATCCAGTAGAACGGGAAGATGATGATGACAGCCATCGTAATGAGGAAGGCGTAAAGAAAAAACTTTACTATTACTTTGCCGACGAGCTGTTTGGAGGAGACTTTCTTCAGATCTTTTTCTTGCATGGTAACAATTTTTTCTGACATTAGATCTCCCTCCTTTAATAGTGAGTCTTCTTTTTGCTGACGTACAGGTTGATGAGTGTTACGACAAAGATTATGCCGAACAGGATCAAGGCTGCGGCACTGGCACGACCCTGGTGGGTGGACAGTGAGTCATAAATAAATCCAACCATTGTATTGAGTCTGCGAGGTGCACCTGCGGGACCCATATCTTCGCCGAAGATACCGACGATACTGGAGTATTCCTTGAAACCGCCGATAAAGCCGGTGATAACAACGTATGCAAGCATGGGGGAAAGCAGAGGAACGGTGATCTTTGTGAATACGCGTCTTCTGCTTGTACCGTCGACCTTGGCGGCGTCGTAGTACTGCTTGTTGATACTCTGCAATCCGCCGAGCAAAATAAGGATCTTGAACGGCAGAGCATTCCACACGATGTAAACCACCATAACGGTGATGTTGGCGGCGTAGCTTGAACCGGCGTTGATCCAGTTGATCGGTTCAATGCCGAACACGCCGAGAACGTTGTTGATGATACCTGCCGTAACGATGATCTCGTTTTCATTACCGAAGGCTGATCCAACCATATTAAACATAGCGGCAAAGACCATACCGATAGCGATCGAGTTTGTTACGTAAGGCAGGAAGAATATGGTCTGCAAGGTTCGCTGTAACGGTTTTATAGCGTTCAGGCAAACTGCGATAAGCAGAGCTAAGATGGTCGACAGCGGAACCGTGAGCACTGTAAGAAGCATAGTGTTCGTAAGACAGTCTACAAAGTAGTCATATCCGATAACCTGCTTAAAGTTGTTAAGGCCGAACTCGTAAGTGGCACCACCTACGGCAGCCATACTGTTATAGCCTTCCAAAAGCGACATACGGATCGTGTTGAAGATCGGCCAAACGGTGAAGATCAACAGCAAAACGATGGCAGGGCTTAAGTACAGCCAGGCTCTCCATTTATGTTTACTTTCTACCATATCGCGTCACCTACATTTCAAAACGGATACGTTCCTCAGTCTCCTTATTAAAGAGGAAGACCTTGTGAGGCTTGAGGCTGTAGCTGACGGTCTCTTTAGCGGCTACTTTGTTATCTGCATTGATGATAGAACGGACGACCGGAACGAGTGCGGCTTCGTGTGTCGAAACGACGCTGACATCACGACCCATAACCTCAACACTGTTCAAATTGCAGGTGAGAGGACCGTCACTGTCAAGATTAAAGCCTTCGGGACGGATGCCGACAAATACTTCCTGGTCGGCAACGCCCTTAACATCGAGAACAGCAGAACCGCCGATGATAAGTTTTTCATTTTCTACCTTGCCGTCGAATACGTTGATAGGCGGTGTGCCCAAGAACTTGGCAACGAAAAGGTTGGTAGGATCGTCATAGACTTCCTGAGGCTGACCGATCTGCTGAACGACACCGAGCTTCATAACAACGATGAGGTCTGAGATGCTCATTGCTTCTTCCTGGTCGTGGGTTACGAAGATGGTTGTAATACCAGTCTCCTTCTGGATACGTCTGATCTCTTCACGGGTCTGGAGACGGAGACGTGCATCAAGGTTGGAAAGCGGCTCGTCCAAAAGAAGAACCTTAGGCATTTTAACAAGAGCACGGGCAATAGCCACACGCTGCTGCTGACCGCCGGAAAGTTCGCTCGGCTTTCTGTCCATCAGATTGTCGATCTGGACAAGCTTGGCTGCGGTGTATGCTCTTTCGATCATTTCGGTCTTAGAGAGCTTGTCCGCACCTTTGAGGTTCTGTAACGGGAACATAATGTTCTGCTTGACTGTCATATGGGGATACAGAGCGTAGTTCTGGAACACCAGACCAACACCGCGGTTTTCCGCCGACAGCTCGGTTACGTCATCCTCTCCGAAGAAGATCTTACCGCCCGAGGGTTTCTGCAATCCGCTGATCATATAAAGAGTGGTACTCTTGCCGCATCCCGAAGGACCTAAGAGGCCGATCAGCTTACCGTCAGGAATGGTAAAGGTGAAGTCATTGACTGCCACCACTTCCTCATTCGACTTTTTGTTTCGACTGGGGAAGATTTTTGTCAGGTTTTGCAAAACAATTTTCATCTTCGTTTCGCCTTTCTAAAATATTTTTAATGTTTTCACATTTAGTGCCGCCGTGTCTCCGTGCTTCAACGCTCTTTGAGAGCAGATTGCTCGGCGTGAAGTTTCTGCTTGTACGCTAAAAGTTCTTCTTTAGTGTCGAATATCATCTGACTGGCAAAGTCTACCGTTACGGTAGAAGCCAGTTTGTCATGCAAGGGGGTGCGAGCCTTAGAGGTGATAATGAGTATCAACTGAACAACGGCTAAAAGTGCAATGCCGAAAATTGCGGTTACGCTCATCGCATTAAAAAGTATCATAATGCCGAGCAGGACGGGTATCATGGTTTCGATGGTGTATTTGCCCAGCACCGTTCTTATAAACAGCACGACCGGGGAAAGCCGCACACCGTCGGAACGCATAACGCCGATTCCGAATATCTTTTTACCGAGAGTTTGACCGTTTTTAAAGATCAGCGGTACCATAAACTCTAAGAAAAGATAGCCCAAAAGGATACTGAACGTGATAATGATAAGAGTTAAGTTAAACAGCATTGAGTAGGTGCGGTTGATTTCAGGATCGTTTCTTAAAAATTTATCTGCTTCAAGAAATTTTTCCTTTTCTTCAGCCGACAGCGCCTCATATTCTTCGGCCGATATATCTACATCAATGCCGAATTGCGCCTCGATTCTTTCACGGTGGACTTGCATATCGTCGCTGTACTTTTGGTAGTTCAAAGCACCCGACAAGCCCCATGCGAAACCGATGACGAGTATGACTAAAATTATAAAGTCAAAGATCGCGGCGGAAATACGCTTCCACATATTAGCCTTTTGAAAATCGTACATTTCTCTGTCCTTTTCGGCAATTTGGCCCGAAAAGAATCGGGCCAAATTTGCATTAATTATACATTATACTTATACTGTAGTTTATTATAGCATACAGTTCGCCAAAAAACAACATTTTTTACATCGATTTTGCTTATTTACATAATGTGTTTTTGCCGGCTGTTTTTGTGCTTAAAAATCCTCTTTGCGATAGAAACTGTTGCCACCGATAAATTCTCTTACGACCGAGGTCGGCGGTATTTCATCGTCGACATCGGCAGAGTGAATATAGTTCAGCACCTTGACGATCACGCGGACGTCGTTATAGTATTCTTCCTCGGGTCCGACCTCTAAAAGCAGAGGATAGATGTGCTTTTTAAGCACCGTCAGCTCGTAAAGAGTCGAACTGTTGAATATGACATCGGCGTTCTCTTTGAATGGCATTATCCAGCGCGATTCGCCGCGACGGACCGATTCCCACATTGAGAGGGTCCTGGCGACTGAAGCGTTGCGGGTCTCGTAGTCGCGAACGATTCGGCGCAGCAGTCGCAAATAACTGCTGGGGATACGGTTGTGATCGTCAAGATTCAAGGACAGCAGCGGAATAACGAAAACCTTAAACACGTCCTTAGGATCGAGCGTTTTGGGCAACAGCTGGGGATTAAGCCCGTGAATGCCCTCGATAATAACGACCGAATTGTCCGAGAGTTTCAGTTTGTGACCGTTCCATTCACGCTTGCCGAGTTTAAAGTTGAAGCTCGGCAACTCGACCTCGTTACCCTCTAAAAGAGTGGTAAGCTGCTTGCCGAAAAGCTCCAGATCAATAGTGTTCAGATGTTCAAGATCGACCTTGCCGTCGGGACCGGGTGGAATCGAGTCGCGATCAAGATAATAATCGTCAAGGCTCATAAGGATCGGTTTTTTACCGTGGACCCTCAACTGTGTCGCAAGTCGGTTGGCCGAGGTGGTCTTACCCGAAGAACTCGGCCCTGCCAGCATTACGATCCTGGAACCCTTTTCGCATATCATATCGGCTATTTGTGAGAACTTCTTTTCGTGCAGGGCTTCATTCACACGAATGAGTTCACGTATGCGGCCCGAATCGACAAATTCATTGAGTTCGGCGACTGTTTCACATTCCATCAATTCGCCCCAGTTTTTACCTTCGTTGTAAACGTGCATAAAGTTGGGCATTTCGCGGAAGGCCGAAAGCTTATCGGGATCTCTGCGGTCGGGGATAACAAACACAAAGCCGTCGGCTGTAGGCTGAATATCCCATACTCTTAAAAACTTAGTTGACGGTGCCATTTCACCGTAGAAATAGTCGACATAGTTGAGGTGTTCATAGACGTTCAGCGTCGGTTTTTCGCGGTATGCCAACAATCTCGCCTTGTCGGTCTGGCCGTTTTGTTTGTAATAGTCAATAGCATCTGAAGTGTTGATCTTGCGTCGGATAAGCCGAATATCCTCATCTACTATCTCTTGTATCTTCTCTTTTAAACGGTCGACCGAGAAGTCATCAGCACCCGTGACCTTGACATTGATTCCCGTATCTATAGACCAGCCCATTTTGGCCTCTGCTTTAGGCCAGAGCTGGCTGAAGCCCAAGAATATAACAAACTGCGCAGTGCGCTTGTATATTTCTTTGCCTGTTGTGTCGGAATAGCGTATAAGTTTTACTATGCCGTCGGATGCCGCCACAGCACGGCGCACCGATTCCCCCTCATACTGAACATCCTTGAGTCGCACCGGAACGTAGTTGAGAGTGAACACCTCACCGGCTATTTTTGCGGCTATCGGGTCGGTCGACAATTTGCCTTCAAAAAAGCCTAATTTTTTTGCTAAATTATATAAGGATTCTTCGGGCTGAGCAATAATTTCTCTGCCGTCTATAATAAGTTTCATATCGTTTCCTCCAAGTTATTAGGTTTGTGTACAGTATCTGTTGCGTCTGCATCGGCGGTTTTTTCGGCTTTACTCACGGCCATTGCGCGGAATGAGCGAATAAGGTGATAAATGTTGATGCCCATCATACCGATATTGAGAAATACAACGGCATAAGCTCCGTGAACGATAGAATAGACAGTGCTTATGATCGAACCGATTATATTGATGATACGGAGTTTGACCATTGAGGTCATCATCATTGATATCATTAGCAGAATAGAGCCAATGTAGCCGAAAATCTCCAAATAAATGCTCATAAATATCTCTCCTTTGATAAGAAAAATAAAAAACGGTTGACTGCGGTTTAATAAAAGCCGGTAGTCAACCATTAGGTGGTTGGTAGAAACTTCTGCCCATATCGCAGAGATATACCTATAGATATTCTTAAGTGCCGCAGTGTATACCACGTACAATTTATTATAAAACAATTAACAATAATTGTCAAGATTTGTATAAAATTTACAAAAATTTTTCGTTACTCACTCCGGTTATTCGAGTGACGAGATATAGTCATTTGATTGACATTTGTTATTTCGTAAGGTATAATCTACCAAGAGGCAAAAGGAGGAAATGTTATGATTTGTTCTAATTGCAGCGAAAACGAAGCGTTAAAAAACGAAGAGGTCGTAAGGACTCATTTTAAGTTTAATAAAAAAGCAGTCGCCATCGGCAGCGGCGTTTTGGCCGTTGTGCTGATAGCGGCAACTGTTCTCGGTCTTATTTTCTTAAAGCCGCCGAAAAACTACGGAATGTATCTTAAAGACGGGCAGATGTATTACACTGATTTCGATGCAGCCCCATTTGCGCTGACCGAAAATTTGGCCGAAAATATGTCGGACAGCGACCTTTTAAGTATCGGTTTTCAGCTCTCCAACCGCGCGAGGATCACTAAGAGCGGCGAACTGCTTTTCTTTGTTGATAGGATAGACGAGAACGGTGACGGTACGCTTTGCTGTCGCTTTGTTGAGAACAGCGGGAAAGACCTAATGATAATCGACACCGCGGTTCAAGGGTATTCCATAACCAAAAACGGCGACAAGGTGCTGTATATAAAAGACGGCTCGCTTTATCAATTCACCCGTAAAGGGCTAAAGAGAGAAATGATCGTCGAAAATATTACAGATGTTAGAATGTCGAACGACGGCGAAAAGGCGGTCATTATAGATAGTGAAAGCCGTTGTTTGTTCTATGATGTTGACGGTAAGTTTGAGGAGATCTCCTACAAGGCGGAGGAAATTTATCATATCTCAGACGATTTCAAAACCGTATATTTTAGTAGGGATAACACCGCGTATAAGTGGACTAAGGGCAAGGGCGTAAGGGCGGTAGCCGACAATGTTCACGCTATTGTGGCGGCTTATGATTCGGGCGAGCTGTACTTTGTCCGTGCGACTTCGACCGAGGTTTTGGCGGTCGATTATATCAATGATGACGTAAAAGATTCTGATGCCTTGATGCCGAAGCCTGCCTACCCGTTGCCGCCTGCCAAAAAAGACTATAAAACAACCGAGGAGTGGAAGGCTGACTATGATATCTATCTCGGTGAAATGGATAGATATTATCAGCTGATGCAGGAGTATTACGCCAAGCAGGACCGCGATAAAATAAGAAAACAGCTTGACGGTTATAAGATAACGCTCACCGCGTACACATTGTATTACTATGACGGCAAGAATTCGGAAAAGCTCAGCGAAAACTATAATTTTGAGGAGCATTGCCGTGACTATAATTCCAAGAAGCCGTCCCTTGTGTACAGTGTGTATATCAATGATGCAAAGGCAAAATTCTCCGAGATCAGCAGTCTCGAAGAGGTGGAATCTGCGATCTTGGCCTGCCGTCAGTCGTTCCCGAAAGTTCAACTGGCAATAGGTGGCACGGTGCAGGCGTTGACCTTCGGCGTGCAGTCTGCCGATTTCCGTTTTTCCGATAACGGCAAAACGCTGTATTTTATCGACGGTGTGACTAACGACGGCACCACGGGAAGCATTTATACAATTAAGATCGGCAGGACTGCCGGTGAGCCAAAACTATACGACAAACGTGTTGATGTCGAGCAGGGGATCTCGGTTTTTCAAAACGGCTCTATCGCGTATTATAAAAATGTCAACGGAACACAAAAAGGCACGCTTTATATCGACGAAGATAAGGTTGCCGACTTTGTTGCGGTCGGTATTCTTGAGTATAATAAAAACAGTAAGAGCTATGCCTTTTACACCGACTATGACGGCGACAGTCAGGGTACTTTGAAGGTATTAAAACGCGGCAAGGTGAAAACGGTCAGCGAGAATGTCCACCGTTACAGCTTTACTCCGCAAGGCTATATTCTGTATCTCAAAGATTACGATATGGAGACTAATAAGGGTGACTTGTACGTTTTTGATGGCAGAAAAACATACCTTGTAGATACCGCTGTTACGGAGATAGTCGACTCGTTCGCTTACGGCGGCAGAAATGAGAGGTACTATTGATAAAAACTGCTTCGGTTAAAATGCCGAAGCAGTTTTTGTATAAGGAAAACCGTATAGTATTACGGTTATCTTAAAAATTTAAAAGTTACAAAGTTGTAACCAAAGGTTACAGCATTGTAACTTGATTTCGTTATAACATTAATGTAAAATAAAATCAGAAAGGAAATCAAATACATTCAAGAGGAGATGTTTTTATGAAAAAAATACTTGTTCTGACAATGAGCATAGTTCTTGTTTTGACCTTTGCTGCATGCGGCGGCAAAAAAGACGGTCAAACAACCTCAAGTGATGTTTCTCAAAACACTCAATCGTTGGTCAATTCGTCTGAAACCGAAAGTACCGAACCCAAATACACAAGTCCTGTTAATGCTCAGGATTTTTCGAAGACTGATGTGAAAGTATCCGATTGTATTAAATATAATGATGAGAAAAAGCCGCCGGTAGAGGGTGTACTTTTTACTGTAACCGAGACTGTGACAGATTTTAAGTTTGTTGAATACGTATATAATTTTGATACAGAGGATTATGAATTAGGGGAAACTCTTTATATGTTGTCAACCTTTAGCCCCAATCAGAAGCTTTTAATCAACACAACTATCGACGCTTCGCTGGAAAGCCGCCGCGGTTTTTGCTTTACGGATAAGGATGGTGTGATAAAATATTATTCGTTATCGTATGATTATGTCGGCGATGGTGATAGCAGTATTATTGTTGGAGAAGGTATACGCTGAGTTTATATATAATACCCGACCTTGAATTTCAGGGTCGGGTGTTATTATGTTTGTTTGCGGTAGCTGTTGAAAAAACCTTATTGATATGGTATTATCGATTAATAAATCGACTTGAATTAAGATATAATATCACTCTACCGTCGGTGGATATACCCCACTCAACCGACGGTGTGTAGACATTTTGAGCGAAAAACACTACACTAAGATTGCAAGGAGGTGTTGCGATGAATCAGGAAAAGATAGGCAGGTTTATAGCTGAGTGTCGAAAAGAACAGGGTTTAACACAAATGCAGTTGGCCGAAAAACTTAATATTACTGACCGAGCGGTGTCGAAATGGGAGAACGGCCGATCGATGCCCGATTCCTCGATAATGCTCGAATTGTGCAGTGTTTTGAAAATCACTGTAAATGATCTGTTAAGTGGGGAGGTAGTTACAGTGGATAACTACAATAAGGAATTAGAAAAGAACTTGCTTGAAATTGTCAAGCAAAAAGAAGAATCCGATAAGAGATTGCTTAAATTGGAGATCGTCTTAGGTGTGATCGCTGTCTTGCCGCTTATCGCTGCAGCAGTAATCGCGAGTGTTGTGCCGATGGAGGAATGGAAGGCGGGATTGCTCGTTGGGCTCAGCCTGCTCCCTATTTTGATTGCAACTCCGTTTGCATTAAAGATCGAGCAAAAAGCAGGCTACTATGAGTGCCAAAAGTGCGGGCACAGACATGTCCCTCAATACAGTAGTGTGTTCTGGGCTCTGCACGTAAACAGAACCAGATATATGCGTTGCCCAAAGTGCGGTACAATGTCTTGGCAGAAGAAAGTAATATCTAAGGATTAATAAAAACCCGGACTATGGAATTTCCATAGTCCGGGTTTGTTTTCGTATTACAACCACTGGCTCTGCCAGTGGGCAAAAGAGCTTTAGCTATGGACATAATAAAAACTCCTTGATATATTTGAAGTTGAGGTTCGCCAACCCAACAAAAATATATCAAGGAGGTCCTAG
>SVOL01000003.1 GCA_015066395.1 Oscillospiraceae bacterium
CTTGAACAACCTTATTGTACTACTTTGGAGAATTTTTTTGTATAACATTCGTCGCGCACCCGCATAGCGGGTGGTTGTTTGTTTCGGACCTTCCGTCCTCAACTGGCTAAAGCCATAAAACAAAAAGTACGGATGCTAAGCATCCGTACTTTTTATTTGTCCTTGATCTTCTTCCAATACTCTTTAAAGCCCTGTTCGGTCTTGTTGTCGCCGAACTCGTAATAGACCTTATCCTTTATCGCATCGGGCAGGTATTGTTGCTCAACATAATGGTTTTCATACACATGCGGATAAAGGTAATGCTGACCCTTTACCGCGGCGTCCTCTCCGTCAAAATGCTTGTTCTGCAGTTGCCTCGGAACAGGTCCGCTGTTGCCCTTTGCAATATCCTCCATTGCGGCGTTTATCGCGTCGTGTGCAGAGTTGGATTTAGGACTGATCGCGACCAAAATTACTGCATTTGCCAACGGCAAGCGAGCTTCAGGCAGTCCGACCGCCAACGCAGTATCAACAGCAGCTTTGACTATTGGGATTATCTGCGGATAAGCAAGACCTACATCCTCGTTAGCACAAACTAAAAGTCGGCGGCAAGCCGAGGGCAGATCGCCCGATTCAAGCAGCCTTCCCAAATAATGAACCGCGGCATCGGGGTCGCTTCCCCGCATTGATTTCTGATAGGCCGAGACAATATCATAGTGGTCGTCACCCTCGCGGTCGTATCGCATAGCGCTCCGCTGGGTGAGCGCCACAGCCGTCTCATTCAACACGGTTATTTTAGAGCCTTGGACCTCGCTTGACAGCACACAGAGCTCGACCGAATTGAGCGCTTTTCTGACATCTCCGCCACATCCGTAGCAAATAGTCTTTATCGCTTGCTCATTTTCAAATTCAATTTTAACACCCTGTTCTTCCGATAAGATCTCGGCGGCTCTTAACACCGCAGGTCGGATATCTTCGGGTGTCAGAGTCTTAAACTCAAATACCGTTGAACGGCTTAAAATGGCATTATAAACATAAAAATAAGGGTTTTCCGTAGTCGATGCAATCAGCGTGATATCGCCGTTTTCGATGCTTTCAAGCAACGTCTGCTGTTGTTTTTTATTAAAATACTGTATCTCATCAAGATAGAGCAAAATGCCGTTTTCGGCACCGATCATCTCGGTCGACGCCAGCATTTCACGAATATCGGCAGTCGATGCGGTCGTGGCGTTCATTTTATAAAGCTTTTTGCCGCTTCTTTTAGCAATAATACTCGCGACCGTGGTCTTGCCAATGCCGGAAGGACCGTAGAAAATAAGGTTCGGAACAGTACCCGACTCGATAATTCTTCTTAACGGCTTGCCCTCGCCCAAAAGATGCTTCTGACCGACAACATCGTCCAAGGATTTCGGTCGGATCCTGTCTGCCAACGGTGAATTCATCGCCACCACCCTTTCTACCCTATATATGTATATTAAACCACACTTTCAGCACAAATTCAAGTACATAAATAACTGCACAATCAGCAAGGCACCGTAGCAAAATGCCGCGGTGCCTCGCCTTTATGGGGATGAATATGGGTGGGTAAATTTAATAGCAGAATCTAGAGACTTTATAAGATAGTGAACTTCTGCTTTGTGTCGTTATTTTTGGGAATGATAACCGTGTACTCGATGTAATTTTCGGTCTCATTTTTGCGGGATTTTGCATCGACTCCCGACTTTCTCATCGTCTCTATCATCTTGTTTAAACTGTTGGAAAATATCCTTATATCGCCTATTTTATAGGCTCTTAACGGCTTTTTGCGAGCCACCGACTCGGCCAATATCATATCGACTGCCTGCTCGATATCGCTGACCGACATATTGGTTGCAACAACACGGTTTAAAACCTCATCACGCCGTTCTTCGGGCAGGCGTATCAAGGCTCTTGCATGCCGCTCGGTAAGCTTTGCCGAAATAATGGTCTTTCGCTGTACCTCGTTCAATTTTAGCAGTCTTAGTTTATTGGAAAGTGTCGATTGTGCCATTCCTATTTTTTCAGCGACCTCTGTCTGAGACAGCGAGAACTCGTCCATCAGCCGTTTGATACCATCGGCCTCTTCGAAAAAATTGAGGTCAGTCCTTTGGATGTTTTCAATCAGGCACATCAGCGAACACTCGCGGTCACCTGCGTTAACGAGAATACACGGCACGGTTTTCAACCCTGCGAAAACGGCCGCCCGAAGCCTCCTTTCGCCCGAGATCAACTCATATCGGTCTCCGACCTTACGCACCGTCAACGGCTGAATTATTCCGTTTTTAGCGATGCTCGAGGACAGCTCCAAAAGCTCGTAGTAATCAAACTCTCGACGCGGCTGAAAGGGTGACGGTGATATTTTGTCGGGACTCAAAGATATCAATTTCCTATCGTTTCGCATTCTGTCCAGCAGCATTGTTCCGCCTCCCTTTCTCTGATTTTATGTTAGCAGAGAGTTCGTCCCAATGCAACAAAAACAAAATGAGCGAATCGGACAAGAACTTGTCCGATTCGCCTTTTTATAAGGGTTGTTTTGAAATTTTACCGGGGTTTCTTGGGTATTTTGGCGGAGTTTGCGAAATCTTTTTGACGGTAATTATGCCTCTTTCGCCGCTGTCTAACAAAGAGAACCGGTCGACCGCCTCTAATTTACCACCCAAAGCTTTGATTGCCTTATCGGCCGCTTCCGCTTCCGAGGCCGCCGATGCTCCCTTTAATGCCACAAAGCTGCCGCCGACCTTTACATACGGAATGCAATATTCCGATAAAACGGGCAGATTGGCAACTGCACGGGCAACGGCAAAATCATATTTCTCTCTTAGAATTCTTGCTCCGTCCTCGGCTCTTGAATGCACGGTTTCTACGTCCTCTAACCCCAACTCGTCGCAAAGCGTTCTCAAAAAATTCACTCTTTTTTGCAGTGAGTCAAGCAGAGTGAGTTTTATATCGGGTCGTGCAATTTTGAGCACCACACCCGGGAAGCCTGCACCTGTGCCGATGTCGATGACCGATGCACCTTCGGGCACGTTCACATATTTAAAGAACATCAGACAGTCTAAAAAATGCTTAACGGCTATCTCTTCGGGCTCGGTTATTGCGGTCAGATTTATCTTTTCATTCCACTCCAAAAGCAACTCGGCATAGCGTTGTAAACGCTCCTTGGCATTCTCATCAAGCAAAGCAAATTCGGCACACACCGATTCGATCGTTTCAAAAGGAATCCTCATATTTTTCCTCCGTCTATTATTCTTAAATCAATCATATAAATCCTTTGTTAGGAGAGATGATAATGATTATTTACACAGCGATTTTAGGCGATACACTCTATTCCATCGCACGTCGTTTCGGGCTTACTGTCGGCGAACTCGAACG
The DNA here is from genome assembly GCA_015066395.1 of Oscillospiraceae bacterium. Lineage (GTDB taxonomy): Bacteria > Bacillota > Clostridia > Oscillospirales > Acutalibacteraceae > UMGS172. The sequence continues at coordinate 3,370 of SVOL01000003.1, forward strand.
CTTTAACGGATTCGATGACCCTGATAATTTAAGCGTCGGTCAGGATGTACTTATCCCCGTTGATGAGAGCAACCACGTTGTATCCCGCGGCGAATCGCTTTACAGTATCGCAATAGAATACGGCACAACGGTCGAAGAAATAATCGCCGCCAACCCGAATTTACGACCGCCGTATATGATCTACCCCGGAATGGAACTGCTTATTCCCCGATCTTCGGCACAAAAAAGGACTGTTGAGATAAACGGTTATGCCTACCCATCCATCAGCGACCGTACACTCTCGGACACGCTGCCGTTTTTAAGCTATCTGTCAATATTCAGCCACAGCGTCAACTCCGACGGAACGCTCAACTCACTCGATGACTCACGGCTTATCGAAGCCGCAAAGGAAATGGACGTCAAGCCTATAATGGTCATCACCAACACAGTAGAAGGCGGCGGTTTCAAAAGCGAGATCACCAATTCAGTTCTGAATTCTCCCGATATTCGGCAAACGCTCATCAACAACATTGTATCGACTGCCCGAAGCAAGGGCTACGGCGGAGTCGACGTCGATTTTGAATATATCTATCCCGATGACCGCGAAAAATACAATGAGTTTTTAGAGTTGTTGAACACCGCACTCGACCGTTACAACCTGACGCTCTCAACCGCTATAGCACCTAAGATATCAGCCGATCAACAAGGCACTCTCTACGAAGCCCACGACTATCAATTCCACGGCAAAACGGTCGACCGAGTGATAATTATGACCTATGAATGGGGTTATCTCTACGGTCCGCCGATGGCAGTCGCACCCATAAACGAGGTAAGACGCGTTCTGTCCTACGCCGTTACCGAAATACCGCCGCAAAAGATACTGATGGGTGTTCCGAACTACGGCTACGACTGGACTTTACCTTTTATGCAAGGTCGGCCTGCACGCATTTTATCGATCAACAATGCCATAAGCTTGGCCGCAGAGGTCGGTGCCGAAATTCAGTTCAACAACACATCACAAGCTCCTTTTTTCGAGTACACCCGCGACGGCAATAAGCATATTGTATGGTTTGAAAACCCCAGAAGTCTTAAGGCCAAGGCCTCTCTTATGTCCGACTTTAACCTCAAAGGTTTGAGTGTATGGACAGTCAACCAGTTTTACCTGCAGATGTGGCGTGTGTTCGACGATATGTTCAATATCAGAAAGTTTCCCGGGCAAGAGACTTGACCGGGAACCGATTATTCAATATCCATTTTTTGATCGATGCGAAGCGACTCTTCGTCATCAAAAACAGCGATATCCTCATCCTCATCGAGTACGCCTAACGCACGGCGTTTTTCGATATCCTCATCGGGATGCTCGGCATAATAGGGGTCAATGATAAACTTTTTGATCTCAGGGAAAACATTAAACTGAATAAGGAACATTCTGAACTGCGGGAACAGAAAAATACCGACCAAGGTTATCAAAGCGATACCAAACTTCCAGTTAATGCAAACCGCCACAAAAGCCAAGAAATACACCAGCACCAACACACCGCCGATAATAAGATTATGCTTGATACCGACCGTAGCAAACAAAAGTGAATTTTTGATAATCGCACCGAGCTTATAGTCAAAGGTGATCATCAGAGTATACTGATAGAATTTCGCAAAGCTGTAAAGCACGAACAAAAAGGCGGTCACCAGCAGAACGATCCAGCCGTAGGTACGGTTGATAACGCCGTCTCGCATCCACAAAGCAACGGTGATAATATTGAAGATGGCCAATGCGTCGAGGATCAGATTTATTATTCCTAACGGCAAAGCCCGCTTCCAGTTTTTCTTTATCGTATCGAAAAAGTCACTGGCGACAAAAACGTGTTTATCCCTTGCAGCCATTCGGCAGATATATGCAAGACCCACATTGGAAAGACCCAGCGTCACGATCGGAAGACTTGTGAGAACAAACCACAGGTCGGCCGATACAAGCACCCAAAAGTTGCGGAAAAAGAGTTCAAAAAAGCGGAAGAAACCTCTTTTCTCGCGTTCGTTTTTTGAAACGCCCTTTCCGGGAGTATCAAAACTTTTGAAAATCCTCATCGTCCGCCTATCCTCCGTGTATCATCTTTTTTCTTCATACTCTTATACAGTATTTTAGCAAGGACGGAGTCCTCGTTATAACAAATAAAATACATTACCGCACAGAACACAATAAGCAACGGCACGAAAATTCCGGTCCACAAAATGCCGGAAAGAGGAGTACCTGCGAGATTTATTGAGCGTTTTACAAAAAGGTCAACAAACGGTCTTACCGGAATGGTGATTATCCAACGGTAGACCCAGAAGTAGGACTCACAAAGTTTTGTATACTTCACGACCTTGACGACAACAGCCAAAATATAGGTCGCGATCAAAGGCAATGAGGCAAAAAAGCCGATCTTAAAACCTCTCCACCTGTCGTGAACGCCCTTGTTAAAGTCGACATCATTTCTGTCCCTCGCCGCGGTCTTTGCAACCACTGAGCCTACGGTGCAGAAAAAGACACCAACTCCTAAAACAGCCTGCAATGCCCATGTTGTGGCCTTTGCGGCAAAGGGTTTTTCAGAGTAGACCGAAATATATTTTGTGTTTTCGGGTCTCTCTTCCGGAATTGCTTCAACAAAACCGACCTTCTCACCCTTACCGTTATTTGCCGCGGTATCGATGACATCGTAACCGATAACATGGGTCGAGATCTGTTTTATCATAACGTCGACCGATATGTAAAGAAAGAAACAAAGTATACAGGTAAACAGCATCGTCGAAACGACCTTCATTCCAACCTTGAAATCCGAACGCATTTTTACACCTCATAAGTAAAGGGTAAACGACCGTGCCGCTTACCCTTTAAATTAACAAAATTATTCAGCAGCCTCTTCGTTGGCAGTTTCAGCAACTGCCTCCTCTGCAGTTTCCTCAACCGCCGGTTCCTCGGGCAACAAAGCTCTGATAGAAAGGCTTACGCGCTTCTTATCAAAGTCAACGTCGATGATCTTAGCCTCGACCTCCTGACCAACTTTGAGCTCATCAGCGGGCTTCTCAATTCTACGGTTAGCGATCTGAGAAATATGAATAAGACCGTCAATACCGGGAATGACCTTAGCAAAAGCACCGTAAGCAGTCATCGAAACGATCTTAACGGTAGCTACGTCGCCAACGGCGAACTTGGCCTTGAAGATTTCCCAAGGATTCTCGTCAGCCTTCTTGTAGCCGAGCGAGATCTTTTTCTTCTCTTCGTCGATAGCCTTGATGTAGACCTCGATGGTGTCGCCTACAGCAACGACCTCCGACGGATTCTTGATTCTTTCCCAAGAAAGCTCGGAAATATGAACCATACCGTCAACGCCGCCGAGATCAACGAATGCTCCATAGCCGGTAAGCGACTTAACGGTACCGGTGATGCGGTCACCTACAGCAACATTTGCCCAGAACTTCTCGGTAGCCTCAGCCTTCTGCTCTTTGAGAATAGCACGGGCCGAACCGATAACACGGCGACGGGGTCCGATCTCAATAATGCGGAAGCTCAAGGGCTTGCCCTTAAGAGCCTCAAGACTGTCATTTCTCGATAAAGTAGCCTGCGAAGCAGGAATGAAAACTCTGATACCTTCGTAGAAAGCAACTACGCCGCCCTTGACAACGTCAGAAACGGTGCCCTCGATGATCTCGTTCGATTCCTTAGCGGCCAGAACCTTGTCCCAACCTGCGATAGCATCGAATCGCTTTTTAGAGAGCATCATTGTGCCTTCCTGATCATTTGTACGCATAATAATAAGATCAAGCTCGTCACCGACCTTAACAGCCTCGGTGAGCTTTATGTTAGCGTCCGAAGAAAACTCGGAAGCGGTAATGTAACCGGTATGTTTTCTGCCGACGATATCAACCTGAATCTCGGTCGGGCTGACTGACAGAACGATTCCTTTCACCTTCTGGTCTGTATTTGAAGCGCTTTCGGTAGCGTTAAGCATTTCCTCGAAAGTCATTTCATCGTTTAGTGTCAAAATCTCGTCCATAGTGTTTATAACCTCCTTAATTATGCCGGACGGTGTTGAAGCGCCGGCCACGACGCCTATAAGCGAAGCATTAGCAATATCTTCCTTTTTTAATTCCTCGGAAGATTCAATAAAAACGGTACGATCGCAGTGTTTTCGGCACACTTCATAAAGCTTACGTGTGTTCGAACTGTGCCGTCCGCCAATGACGACCATCACATCACAACTACGTGAAAGATCGCTTGCTTCCTGCTGTCTTTTAGAAGTCGCATTACATATTGTATCAAAAATTTTCGCATTTGTATAGTGTTTTTTTAAAAAATTTTGACACTTTTTCCATAATTCCGTGTTAAAAGTGGTCTGAGAGACCACAGTCAACGGTTCTGAAACTGAAATTTCGCCGTTTTTCGACAAATCTTCCAATTCTTCCAACGTATCAAAAGCCAACACTTTACCAATGCAGTGACCGATAATTCCCACAACTTCTTTGTGCTCACGGTCACCAGCTATTAAAACAGTCCGCCCTTCGGCACCTGCTAATGCCACTATTTTGTGAATTTTTGCAACAAACGGACAGGTTGCATCGGCGTAAGGTATCCCTAACTGCTCCGCCTTGTCGGTAACGCTCTTCGGAACACCGTGGGAACGGAGCACCAGAACCTCACCCGACTGCACCTCACACGGTGACTCGACAATACGAACGCCCTGACGGGACAACTGCTCAACCAACTGCGGATTATGAATTATCGGCCCTAATGTGGCAACCTTTTTTCCCTCTGCCAACAGTTGCCCGACCATATTGACCGCACGATCTACACCGAAACAAAAACCGGCCGTTTCTGCCAATTTGACTTTAGTATCCATTATATCTCTAACCTACCGTTTTGTCAATAACAATACACACAGCATTTACTGCTTCTTCAAAATTTAATTCCGAAGTATCGACCAACACCGAGTCCTCGGCCGGCTTTAAAGGAGCCACTTCGCGGGTCGAGTCGCGATGATCTCGTTTTAAAAGATCATTGTAGATATCCTCATATTCAACCGTTTGGCCTTTAGCTATCAGCTCATCGTAACGGCGGCGTGCTCTGAGCTCGGCCGATGCTGTAAGAAAAATTTTAACCGTGGCATCGGGCAACACGACGGTTGCAATGTCGCGTCCGTCCATAACAACATTGTGCTCTGCGGCCAATTTTCGCTGTAACCCTAACAAAAACGCTCTGACTTCCGGTATGGCCGACACCTTTGAAGCACCCTCCGACATTATGGGAGTACGGATACTGTCCGACACATCCTCGCCGTTCAAAAGCACTCTCTGCTCATCGCCGCGGTATGCGATATCAACATTGATACCATCAAGGTGAGCAACGATTTTTTCGTTATCATCAAACGAAACACCGTTTATATAAGCACTGTATGCCACGGTACGGTAAAGAGCACCCGTATCAACATAAATATAACCCTTTTTTGCGGCGACTTTTCGGGCAACCGTACTTTTTCCGGCACCTGCCGGTCCGTCAATAGCGACTGATATCATTTTAATTCTCCTCAAATATATTAAGTCAATGTATTACGCATTGCTTCCTGCGGCAAAGCCTGTAGAAAAGGCTATTTGCAGATTAAACCCGCCTGTAAATGCGTCAGCGTTAAGGATCTCACCCGCGAAATAAAGTCCTTCGACAAGCTTTGATTCCATAGTCTTAGGGTTGACCTCACCGAGAACCACGCCGCCTTTGGTGATGACGGCTTCTTCGATGGGTCTGAAACCTGTGACATTCAAAGTAAGGTTTTTTAACACGCTTATAAGCCCGGCTCGCTCAGCTTTTGTTATCTGGTTGACCTTTTTAGACGGTTCGATCTTGCTGAGTTTAACTGCTACGGGAATCATCTTCCGCGGCAGCAGTTCCGACAAGGAATTTATGAAATCACGGTTGGAGTTGGCGTTAAAATCCCGAAGCAATCTCGCATCTAATCTTTCCTCCTCCAACGCAGGCTTCATATCGATAACAACACGGTAGCCGATCGCTTTCGGCTCTTTCATATAAGCCGAAGCACTCAAGATCACCGGTCCGGACAATCCGTAATGGGTGAACATCAGCTCACCGAAATCGCTGAAGATCGGCTTGCCGCTATCCCCTTTAAACACCTTTACTGCAACATTTTTGAGCGACAACCCTTGAAGCTCGGAACACCAGCCCTCTTTGACCGTAACAGGTATCAGAGACGGCGAAAGCTCAGTCACGGTATGACCCAAACGCCTTGCCATTTCATATCCGTCACCGGTCGAACCGGTCAAAGGATAGGACAATCCGCCTGTGGCAATGATAACGCTGTCGGCCTCAAAAAATCTGCCACTTTCGGTTTTGACACCTGAGACCCGACCGTTTTCTGCGGTCACCTCGACCGCACGCTCAGTAAGTATTTTAGCACCCACGCTTTTTGCAGCCGAGACCAAAGCATCAACGATATCGACCGATCTATCCGACTGCGGAAAGACGCGGTTGCCTCGTTCGGTCTTTAAAGGCACTCCTAAAGATTCAAAAAAATCTTTGGTATCCCCGACCGAAAAACCGTTAAACGCCGAATAAAGAAACCGACCGCTTTTGCTTTCGGTGACTGCATTCACAAGACCGTTCACGTCGGTATCATTCGTCACATTGCAACGACCCTTGCCCGTGATCATAACCTTGCGTGCCGGACGTTCATTACGCTCCAGAACGGTGACTGAACTGCCGTTTTTACCTGCGGCAAATGCCGCCATAAGACCGGCCGCACCACCGCCGATTATTATAACCCTGCTCAAATCTTCTTCCTCTTTTTCAACTTCCTGGTTATTAACTCAACAATAAACAGCACCGGCACCCACACATTAACTGCCAACACATTTTTAAACATCTCAAGACGCTGTTCCTTTATAGGTCTCAACTTCTGTGCCAGTTCATAATTATCGCCGCTTTCCTTTAAGTAGGTCTCGGCCATAACCTCTAATCGGTCAGCCTCGCGCTCCTTGCGGTAGGCCTCGGCAAAGTTACCTTCTGCAAACAACCTTTCCCACTCAGCTCTGGCTTCGGCGGCTTCGACCTTCTTCTCCTCGTGAAGCTTCAGATTGTATTTATATCCACCGTTATAGGCACCGTTACACTCATAATAAGCCGAAAAGGCTCTTATTCCGAACACAGAGGTCGACACGATCGACACTAATAGGGCAACAAAAAGCACCGAGCCTAAAACGCCCTTTTTCTTAAAAAACCCCTTAAAATCATACCAACGCCAGGCAATCTTCTGACCGGCCGAGGGTGCATCCTCCAGGGCCTGCTGATACTTATATTTTACCGACACCATCACAGCGTTACCTGTAATCATAACAAGACAACCGATAAAGAACCAAAGAATGGCGGCATCGCGGCCAAAAAACATCATAACAGCCGTAACAACAACATCAAGTGTGCCCAAAAGGAATATCGCACGGCCGACTTTGTACTTGTTATCCTTCTTAAAATCCATCTCGGTTCCTCCGAAAACTATATTAAATTTATTTTATCACATATTATCGAAAACTTAAAGAGGAATTTCCAATTTTAGAAAATTTTAAAATTTATTAATATAAATGCCCCAAATCCGCCAAAAATATATTGTATAAAGAACAAAAGTTTGGTATACTATTATTGAATAATGTGGTGCCGTATGCTTGTGCGGCCGAAATTTTTAGATTGGAGTATTATTGATCTATGAGCTTTACAACAATTAAAGAACTTTACTCTTTGGACAAGACCATTGCCACTGACCTTTTTGAGGGTCACACCTACCCTTGGGAGATCTTACCGTTATTGAAGGAGTACATAGTTACTCTCGGTAACTCACTCGACCCAAATAAGTTCGATAAAAAAGGCGATAATATCTGGATCGCAAAAAATGCGACCGTGTTCGAGTCTGCATACATCGCCGGTCCCTGCATCATTGATGAGGGTGCGGAGGTTAGACACTGTGCGTTCATTCGCGGCAGTGTAATAGTCGGTAAAAACTCGGTCGTCGGCAATTCGACCGAGGTCAAAAACTCTCTCATTTTTGACAATGTTCAGGTTCCCCACTACAACTACGTCGGTGACTCTGTTTTGGGTTACAAATCGCACATGGGTGCCGGTTCCATCACATCAAACGTTAAGTCCGATAAAACTTTGGTAAAGGTCACGGTAAACGGCCAACGCGTGGAGACCGGAATGAAAAAGTTCGGAGCAATGCTCGGCGACTTTGTCGAAGTCGGTTGCGGCTCTGTCTTGAATCCGGGCACTATTATCGGTAAAAATACAAACATCTATCCCCTTTCATCGGTCAGAGGCAGTGTTGCTCCTAACTCGATCTACAAAAAAGCGGGAGAGGTTGCCGAAAAGCAGTAAGCAGGAGGCAACAATTTATGGAGATATGGGATATACTTGACCGCAACGGAAACCCAACCGGTAAGACCGTTCAGCGGAAAAAGGTCTGCCTGCACAAGGGTGAATACCACTCGGTGGTACACGTCTGGGTCTTAGGCTCTGACGGTCGGGTGCTTATTCAACGCAGAAGCCTGACCAAACCCTTGATGCCGGGTGAATGGGCGGCGATCGGCGGCAGTGCGGTTTCGGGCGAAGATGCCGTAACCGCTGCAAAACGCGAATTGGAAGAAGAAATGGGCATCAGTGCCGAACCGGAGGAGTTCCGCCTTATCAAGCAGATGGTCAGAAAAAACTCGATCCTGAGCATTTTCCTACTCTGCTGTGATGTAGCGGTCGCCGATCTGAGACTTCAGAAAGATGAGGTCAGCGAGGCAAAATGGGTGCACCGCAACAAACTTCGCCAAATGATAAAAACCAAGCAGTTTCACAACTACGGAAACGCTTACTTTGAAGCGGTTTTCGGTGCATTTGCACGCAGAAGCGAATCAAAACGGAGAAAGAAAAAATATGAGCGAAAAACCAGATAATAAACAGTGTCAGATCTGCCAGGGCTACCTTTTTGATGATGACGATACCGTCGTTTGCCCTGTTTGCGGAGCGCCGCACCACCGTGACTGTTGGCAGACAGTCGGTCATTGCGGAGTAGAACATAACCACGGCACAGACGAGCAATACGATATCTTGCAGAAAGCAAAAGCAAAGGAGGCTAAAGAGGCCGAGCAGAAGGCAAACGAAAACAGCACGGTCAACACCTGCTCCTACTGCCACCGCACCTCAAATGCCGAAAACGCCGAGTTTTGCCCTTATTGCGGTCATTCCTACAACAAGCACATCCCGCAGGGTAACGGGTATGCTAATTTCCAAATGCCTTTTGATGTATACGGCGGTCTGCCCAAAGATACTACCATTGACGGCGTGACTGTAAAGGATCTCGCTACCTTCGTGGGCAGTAACTCATCCCGTTATATACACCGCTTTTCACAGATAAGCAAGCGTAAAAAGGGTTCGTGGAATTGGGCGGCCTTCTTCTTCCCGAGCGGCTGGTGTTTGTCGAGAAAAATGCTGCCGTTAGGCTTTATGTATCTGATCTTAGCCATTGCATCTGCTATATGTATGTATCCGTTTTCGGAGATCTATTATGAACTCTTAGACGGTCAGAATTTGAGCTATGCCGCTCAGTACGCACTGATTGAAAATAACCTTAATAAATTCGATCTTTTATCAATGATCCTGGCCTTTATCGGAGTCATTCTCAACTTTGTACCGCGAATTATCTGCGGTCGGCTGGGTGACTGGCACTACCGTTGCTTCGCTGTCAATAAGGTCAAGACCATCTTGAACGATCCCGACATTGAAGACAAGCCGACCGAGCTTGCCCGTTCCGGTAATCTCAGTTTATTATGGCTCATCATAGCCTTGCTTGCGACCCAATTCGTACCCGGCATTATTATGATGTTTATCTCTTGATTTTGGAGTGTGATTTTATGATAAAAAAAGCAATCATTCCTGCCGCCGGTCTCGGCACGCGTGTTCTGCCTGCATCGAAGGCTGTTCCTAAGGAAATGCTGCCGATAGTCGACAAGCCGGCTATTCAGTACATAGTTGAAGAAGCTGTAAGTGCCGGAATCACCGATATTCTTATCATAACCAACCGCGGCAAGAGTGTTATTGAGGATCACTTCGACCACTCTTTTGAGCTTGAGCATATTTTAAACGCCCGCGGCAACCGCGACGAGGTTTTGTCCGAACTCAAATCGGTCGCTCACATGGCTAATATATACTTTATTCGCCAAAAAGAGGCCAAAGGTTTAGGTCACGCGGTACTCTGCGCCAAGAGTTTTGTAAAGGACGAGCCGTTTGCCGTGCTTTACGGTGATGACGTTATCGTTAACAAAGAACCCGTTATCGGTCAGTTGATAGACGCATATAAAGCTTACGGCAAGACCACCGTCGGTATCAAAGAGGTTTCTAAAGAACAGATCTTAAAATACAGCACTATGAAGCTGGAGCCTTTGAAGGACAATCTTTACAATATAACCGATATGATCGAGAAGCCTAAGCCCTGTGAGATCTTCTCACTTTATTCGATATTAGGTCGTTGTATTCTGACTCCCGAGATATTCGATGTTTTGGAAAAGATCCCTTACGGCGCAGGCGGCGAACTTCAGTTGACTGACGCTATGAAGCAGATAGCGCTCAAAGAAGGTGTTGTCGGCGTTGATTTTGTCGGCAACCGCTTTGATATGGGCAACAAATTCGGCATCTTAAAGGCCAATATCGAGGTCGGTCTCAATCACCCTGAGGTTTCGGAAGAATTAAAAGCATACATTAAAGAAATCGCCAAAACAATTTGACGGAGGACGTTATGTCTAAACAGCAGTTAAATCAAAAGCAGGCCTTAGTATACAACTATATCAAAAAGACCATCGCTAATTCATTGCCGCCGACAGTCCGCGAAATATGCGAGGCAACGGGTATAAGGTCGACCTCGACCGTTCACGCCGCACTATCCTGGCTTGAAGAAGAGGGATATATCGTTCGTGACGCGAAATCGTCCCGTTCGATACGTCTTGCGGGAAGTGAGGATTCGGCCATGGTTCCGCTCATCGGTAAGGTGACCGCAGGTCAGCCGATCTTAGCGGTAGAAGAGATCGAAAGCTACATCCCCTACCCCGTGTCAAGTGAGCGTTCGGACAGCCTGTTTGCTCTCCGCGTGTCGGGATTAAGTATGCGTGATGCCGGTATCTTGGACGGTGATATTATCATCGCTGATAAGGATCTCGGCTCCCACAACGGCGACATTGTTGTCGCAATGATAGAAGACGAGGCTACAGTTAAAAGACTGGTTATTGAACGCGGCGAAAAGCCGTATCTTATGCCCGAGAACCCCGATTTTGACCCGATAAGACCCGATTATATGGAGATCCTGGGTCGCGTGATCGGCAGTTTCAGAAGGTATTAAACTATGAAAAACGTTGAAATATTTACCGACGGCTCCTGCTCGGGCAATCCCGGACCCGGAGGTTGGGGTGCTGTGCTTCGCTATGGCGACAAGGAAAAGGAAATGTCGGGCGGCGAGCAACACACTACCAACAACCGTATGGAGCTGACGGCCTGCATAAGAGCCTTGAGTGCTTTGAAAGAGCCTTGCCGCGTATCACTTACCACCGACTCGCAGTATGTTGTCAACAGTATTACTATGGGCTGGGCAGAAAGCTGGCGGCAAAACGGTTGGCGGAAGGCCGATAAAAAGCCGGCAATCAACCCCGATCTGTGGGGAGAATTGCTCGATCTTTTGAAAATACACGAAGTCACTTTTAATTGGATAAAAGGTCACGCAGGCCACCCTGAGAACGAACGGTGCGACCGACTAGCTGTGTCCGAAACAGAGAAGTTCTCAAAAGCACAATAAATTTACGGTCAGTTCGCAAAATCCTGACCATTGGGCAACCAATAAACAAAACTACGGGTAGAGCGACGTATCCGAACCCGGTTTTTACAGGCGGATCCTCGCTCTTATTTTGTCAAAATACTGTCAACACAACAAATGTTGACTGCATTTTTACCTCTACAGAACAAAAATCCGTTCTTGTTAAAAATGCTCCACCTCAAGGCAAGAAGATTTTGGGGGATTTATTTCTAAATCGGGCGAAGGAAGGCTTCCGCCTTTCGAGAACGATTTGGGAAGAAGGACCCAAAATATGCCGATTTGAGGCGGGTTCTGATATGTTTCTCTACCCTTTGGAGGAAATTAAATATGAAAAAACAAACAACCGCGCGATTTCTCGTGTTGTCATCGGTAATCGCATCGGCTTACGTTGTGCTGACCTATATCTCGGCGGCATTAGGATTAGCCTACGGCGGTGTGCAGTTCAGGGTGTCGGAGGCACTCAACATTTTAGCAGTGTTCACTCCGGCGGCCATCCCCGGTCTTACGATCGGATGCTTTATTTCAAACATATCCAGTCCGTTTCCGTTGGATATGCTTTTCGGCACGCTGGCTACTCTTCTCTCGGTCATAACCATTCGAATGATAGCCAAAATCTTTAAAACAGCTACGCCTTATTTGTGTGTTTTGCCGCCGTCGATCTTTAATGCAGTTATAATAGGGTTGCAAATAACCCTTTTCACCGACGAAACGGCCTCGCTTACCGCATTTCTTATTTCGGCATTGTCGGTGTTCATCGGAGAATTCGCAGTCTGCACCGCACTCGGTATCCCGCTGTACTTTGTATTCAAATCACATGCAAATAAACTTTTATAATGTCTCTTATATAACAAAACACAGTCGAAGTTGACCTCGACTGTGTTTTGTTATTTTAGGGCCTAAGCCTAAACGATGCGGTCCGCGCACAAGTGCGCTTTTAGGTTGGCCTGCCAACCATGCCTATCTTAATAGTTACGGTAAACCGATAAGTTAAACACCTTGGCTCCCTCTCACGGGGGAGCTATTGAGCGTTAGCAAAACTGAGGGAGAGAAACCATAAACTCAACTAAAATTTTTTCTCTCTCTTCGTCTTTTGCTTCGCAAGATCCACATCACTCATCAGATAGAGGTGTCAGCACGTTCGTCATTTTTATTTATCCGTCGGTCAACCTCTTTTGAACCACGCGACTATCGCATAGTTTCCATTACACAAAAAACTTCCCTCGGGAAACCCGAGGGAAGCAAATTCACAGATTACTTGTATTTTGCTTTGAGCTCATCGATGGCTTTGTTGCCTGCTGCACAAGCCTTATCTACCTGGTTGGAAACAGACTGGATCTTAGTATAAACATCATTGGGGTGAGTGTTGTTGCCGAGGGCATTGTAGAATTCATACTCGTCAAGACCTGCGAGGGAAGAACAGTGACCGTCGAAGGTGAAGCACTTCTCAGAAGCAGGAGTGTTTATAATATTATAGTAGAAATCACGGGCGCGGTCGCTGTGGAATGTCGAGTTCATATCGTAGTTGTTGGAATCAAGGAAGTGTCTGATAAAGTAGCCTGCTGCATTAGCATGCTTGGCACCTCTTGCGATTCCGTACATACGGTAGATTGCATGTACCTTAGCAGTGCTGTCCTCGTCCTTAGAGGGGAAGTAGCAGTAGCCGATATCGTTAGGATCCATATCCTTAAAGTGACCGTCAGACTTCAGACCGTTAACACCGAGGCAGTACATAGCAGCTTTGCCGGCCTTAAAATCTTCCATTGTAGCGCCGATGTAGCCATCAAGGCTCCAGCTGCACCAGGTCTCATAAGCGGCAGTCAAGTTAGGATCATTTACATTGTTGACAAATTTGCCGTTCTTATAATCCCACTTAATAAAGGTTGCGCCGGCAGAGCCAACGAACATTCTGACGTTGATATTAGCAGGAGAGATATTTGCATCGGAAAAACGCTTGCACATATTTTCCATGGTTTCCCAAGTCCATTCGCCTCTCTCGTAGTAATACTCGGGAGTCTTTTCACCAAGCTTGTTGAAGAGAGCCTTATTATAATAAATAAGGTTAGCGCCGGTCCAAGGAGAGTTGAGAGTATTAACAAGATAAATGTTACCGTCGATAGTAGCGGTAGCGATCAAGGATTGATCCCAGATGGAGTCACTAAGGTCAACAGTAGAGCACTTGTTGATGGGCTGCAGAATAGAGGCAGTGATCGGGAAGCCGCCGCCATCGTTATCAACAATAACGTCAGGGAAATCGCCGGAAGCCATCTTAGTCTGAATCATGGAAACATAACCGGACTGACGAACCTGATAAACCTCAGCCTTAAGGCCGGTATCCTGATAGAACTTGTTGAAATCGTAAGAGCTCAAGTTCTCCCAGGTCGCGAACTTAACGGTCTGACCCTTAATGTTTTCGGGGATAGATGCATAAGGATTGTCGTTCGTAGACGAATTCGGGCCTACGCTTACCGAGGGAAGTACAAAACTGCTGTTGCTACCTGCTGTGCTGCCTGCATTGCTACCGGTGCTTGCAGTTGTATCTGCTGCGGGTTTCTTATCACCGCTGCATCCGGAGAATGCACCAATAATGATGCACAAGCAGAACAAGGCACAAATGAGCCTTTTAATGCTGGTTTTCATATAATCTCCTCCAAAAAGAAATTTTTTATTTTCCGTCTACCGTGTACACAAGGTCAAATTGTAACCAAAAACGCCTTCTGCACCACAGTATCCGTTCTTACATTTTTATAATAACAAATAATGTCGGGTTTTGCAACCGTATTCTCATAAACTTTATAAAACTTTTACAAAAATACGGTTGACAATTCAATCAATTTGCTATTTTAACCCGTAATACCTACACGGTCGATACTCTTAACAAAGTTCTTCTGCAGAATCATATACATTATAAGTACCGGAACAACGAACATTAAACAGCCCGCCATAACGATAGCAATAGACTGCGGGAAGTTGGCACCGTACTCGGGAATACCAACCGTCTTAAGAACGTCGTCATTAGCCAATTCACCCAAGCGAACTGCCAACGGCCACTGCTCTGCGTGCAGATACATTGACGACAGATAAAAGTCGTTCCAATGCCAAATTACGGAGAACACGGTAACTGTCATAATAACAACACCGGAAGAAGGAAGTGCGATCCTAAGGAATGTCTTAAGAGGACCGGCACCGTCGATCCACGAAGCCTCTTCCAGTTCTTTAGGCAAGCCCTTGAAGAACTGAACGTAAATGTAGATGATGATACCTGCTCTGATACCGACACCGAACAATGCCGGCAAATAGAAGGTCAAAACACTGCCGAGAATATTAACACGAAGGTCAATACCGGTCAGCGTATCGATCAGACCGAGAACACCCAAAACGTCAAGCTTTGAATAGGTCGTAACGATCGGAATGATCATCATCTGAGAAGGAACAAGGATCAACAAGAACATAAACATGGTGAGTATCTTCTTTTCCTTGAACTCAAAACGAGCCAGACCGTATGCAACGAATGCACAGCTGATGATCTGAATAAACGCGGCGATCAACTCATAAACAACTGTGTTGAGAAGTGCCTCAGTGTAATGCATCAGCTTGTATGCTATCTGGAAGTTTTCCATCGTAACATCCGAAGTGATCCAGACGATGGAAGGGTCATAAAACGACTCACCGGTACGGATCGAGCTACTGATCATATAGAACAGCGGATAAAGAACGATGTAACCGATAGCGATAAGCACAACGTATCTGAACAATGAGGTCATAACCGATGTGCCCTTGAGAACCATTTTATATCTGGTCTCGGAGCTTGCATTCTTAAAACGAAGGAAGAAGTCTTTTATATTAGTAATAATATTAGTCATTAGCTTCTACCTCCTGTATCCCAACGCTTAAGGAACAATGCGTTGTAAGCAAACATTAACAATGCCATAATTACCGAAACGATGCCAAAGTAGATCCAAAGCATAGCAGATGCCTTACCGAAGTTGGTGGCACCATGCTGCATAAGCTGGTAAGCAAGGCTCATTATATCGTTGTTCTTATCGGTTACCAGCTCAACCATCGTGAAGATGATAACAAGGATAAGGGTTCTGGACAACATGGGCAGTGTAATGAACCAGAATTCTTCCCACTTGGTAGCGCCTTCGACCTTGGAAACCTCATAGAGAGAATCGGGGATCGACTGCATACCCGAAATGAAAAGAACGATCTGAATACCGCAGTTCCAAACTAAGTTGAAGATATTGTTCAACAATCCGCTGAAGCCTTCTATGACCTTGGGCGGCAAAGAAAGCCAGCCGAGGATCTCGTCTGCCGTTATCATATTGGAAGCAAACGAATCGGAAACACCGGATGAGGACAACTCACTGCTGGTTGAAGAGAACAAGTGGGTGATAACAACACCCGATGCAATAATAACCGGAAGGAAATACAAAGCACGGAAGAAAAGTCTTCCCTTGAACTTCTGATTAAGAAGCAGTGCCAGTATCAAACTCAAAATAACGATGACCGGCAACGAACCCGCTGAAGAGGCCAAGGTTCCTAACAGTCTGTCTACATACTCGGGGTCTTCATTTATAGCATATTTAAAGTGAGTTAAACCGGCAAACTGGTACTCATAACCTTCGTCACCAAAACTCAGGTCACAAAAAGCGAAATAAAGTGATTTGATAAGCGGGACAACGAAGAACAGGATAAGACCGATCTCCCAATGAAGAACAAACAAACGTCCGTATGTACTCTTCAAGGATTCGATACCTCTGTGCTTCTTGCCAAGCTTGATTGCGTTAGCAGGCGCAACTTCATCTGTTTTTACAATTTTATTTTCATCCATCAGTCACGCCTCCTATCTTACAACAATATACTTACCGGCAGCAACCACACCGTCGTCGGTAGCGAATTCTTTGTCGGTATAGTTTACGTATACCGAAATGCCGTTATCAAAGGTTGTCTTATTAACACCTTCTGCAACAACTTTGTGGTTGGCGATTGCAGCACCCTTAACAAGGTCAAAGTATTCCTTATATTCCTTAACAGTGGAAATAAGGCTATCCTTAACACCGAGACCGACCGATTCGTCGTAATAGAGCGAGCCGTAGAACACGTTCTGATACGAGGACACAAGATTGGTGTCATACTGACCGATGAGGGTGTAGGTAAGACCTGTACCGGTTTCGACCGCTTTCAAAAGCGAGTCGTTTGCATTGGTGGCGAGGTTCAAAGAACCACCGGACATCGAAACATAACCCTTGAACACTATCTGATAGAACGGAACGTCTACCGTATAGTTTCTGTATCTCGAAGACTTTGTGGGAGCATCATAAATGTGATCGCACAGACCTGCCAAGTAAGCGTTGGCGTCGCTTCCGGCCACCTTATAATTGCTGCCTGAGAAGTTGTTGATGATAGTCGAGAACTGCTCAACGGTATTTGCACCGGAGTAATACTGTGTATCAGAATAATCGGAGTATACCATACTGGTCAAAGTATCAAGGCTGACACCTTTAAGGTTCCAATCAGCTGCCGATTTCTTGATGTTTTCAGCCACTTCGGCCAATTTGGAGCGGGTTGCAAGGAAGTAAGCAACCGATTCCTTGGTGCGGAAGTTTACCTGATAGTAAGTCTTGGCTGTAAAGCTTCCCGTAGCCGAATCAGCCTTGTTGAAGGTTGTGCCAACACCGCCGCCTGAAGCCGAGAACCTGATCATATCAAAATTCATAAACAGGTCGATGCCGTTTTCAGCACAGTATGCTGTCATGGCCTTCATATCCTTAGCCTTACCAAAGTCGCCGGCGATCTTATAGTTACCGGCTATTTTTCCGATATCATTACCGCTTGCACCGAAGCCGACGAGGTTTACGTTGAACTTGTCAAGCTGAGTTGCGGTCTTGATCTCAGTAACAATATCCTTAGCCTGCTGTAAAGTAGTAGCGGTAAGCATTGACTGAGTCGGAATACCGAAGATGAATTTCTTGGATGTGATACCGCCAACCATCTTAAGGTTGAGGATAGAATCCTCTGCACGCTCAGTTCCGAGCTGCTTGGTCTCATTAAGATAATCACGGTACTTGTTTGCCATACCAACATAGGAAGCGTCCTCGCCATAAAGCGGATAGAAACCTACGCAAACATTGTCAGCAGTATATTCATCTGCATAGAGTCGGCTCTGAACGATCGCGTTAGTAAAGAGCGAGTTAACGGCCTCCTGGTAGCCCTTTATCTCAAACTTAGAGTTGATATAGGAGTAACCGGTGAGGTCCTGAGCTTCCATCGTGTTGATGATTGCCGACTCAGCACCCTCTTTAATAATAGCGCAAACGCCTTTACCGCCGTTTACTGCACCGTAAACGGGAACACGAACGTTTTCGGAAACGGTCAGCATTTCTTCCTTGTCTATGTTGGCGTCACCGCCGTAAACTGCTTCGGAAGTGCTTATGCCGACACCGCCGTTTTTCTCGGGGTAGATCAAAGCACCGGAGCCGGAAGGAACGAACAGATAATGGTCATTACTGCCGATATACTTGTTGGAAACCGAGCAGAACATCGGAGCGATAGTGATCGATGCGATTGCATACTCATCACCCTCCTGGATCCTCTCAGGTTCGACCGAAACCTCTACGCCGTCTTTAACCAGGGTGAACTGAACGGGAACAGCGATCTCAAGCTTTTCAAAATAAAGCATCATTTCAAGACCGCCCTGCGTCTTGGTTACGGTATAAGTGCCGTTAAGCATCGAATCTGCATACGCGTTGGTGTCGTTCAGCAAAGTCGATTTGGCATTGGAGTAATAGTTTATCTCAATGGGAGATTTCACGACCGGACGAACAGTTGCTTCAACGTTCTCCGCATCGTAAGAGGGATTAAGTGCATCTTCGGGAACATAACTCCACTCGTATTTTTCGATCTTATCATAGAGAACTACACGCTCATTATCGTCGTCCCAGATAAGACTGTAACGGTCATTCTCAGCAACCGCGGTGGTCTCGAGAATTTCATAATCCTCCAGCGGAGTGTATGCAAATTTAGCAGCTCTGTCGTCGCCGCATCCTGCCAAAAGGAGGATGGATAAGCAAAGCATAAAACAAAGCACTGCGCTGAAAATTCGTTTTACGTTTTTCATAATTTTCCTCCTTCTGTTAGAATAGCTTCAATATTTCAGAGTAGATGGTCGAAATGAAGCCCCAGGTCTGCTGAACAAGAATAGTGACAGCAATGATCAGGAACAAGACGATCGCACAGCCGACAAGGGTCAGCAACGATGTGCCGATAAACTTGCCGAAGCTATAATCATGAATGATCATTGTGCCGAAGACGATCATAAGTAAGGTATAACCCGAGCAAATAAGGGTAAGAATGCTTAAGAAGGCCGCTTCATCGGGAACAAGCACGTTGGTTGCAATAACGTAAACGATGCTTCCGAATAACGAAGGAACCAAGCTGTAGCAAACAACAGTAAAGATCTCCTTGACCTTGCCCTTACCGCTGAAGAGCGTACATACTGCCCAGTTGGTTACCGTCCAGAGAAGAACAAAACCAACGGTCTCACCCAGAATGAACAAAGCATTATAGCTTGCAGGATCGAAATAAGTGAAGGCGAAGCCGCCGACAGTCGTCTCCATAACGGTGAAGACGTAGTAAAGAATGATAATACCAAAACAGATGGGGATCGAGTAAAGACCCTTTTCTTTAATGTCGTGGAAATTATCGAACGGGTGCGTCATCATTGTTGTGGCAATGTGAAGCTTCTGGTTTTTAATGAGTCGAACCTGTTTCTTTGTTGAGTAAACAAGTGCGAAGATAAGAGCGACGATCAACACAACAGCGACGATCATGATCCATGTGAAGTTATCACGAATCAACTCGGAACGGATATTTCCGAACGCGGCCGCGTAGGTCTCACGGTCGTAGCCTTCTTTTGCAAGATCGATCGCGGTGTGCAAACACTGGGAAGCGTATGCCTCATCATCAGCGGTCGTACCTCTTACATAATAAGCTCTGGCAAGACCTTCGTAAGCCAACTGGCAGTTGCGGTCAAGCGAGAGGACCTGCTCCCACTCATCAAACGCTTCCTCATAGTGACCGACAATGGTCTTGGCACGTGCCGATTTTACCAACTTGCCGAATTCACTGATATTGAAAACCGTGATCGAGTTGGCACGGCGGTCGGCAACGATGATATCATCATTACCGAGGTTATATGCAATGGCCGCAAGATCTTTGAACGTACCGTCCTGCATACCAGCTCTTACGCCGCCGCCGAAAGCGGTAAGCATCCTGCCGGTATTATCATATATAAATATACGGCCGTAAGTCGAGTCTATAACGTGAACAAATCCGTCTTTGTCAACAGCGAGACCTATAAGGCTCTGAACACCGCCGGACACTATCTTGGAATTATTTGCCATGACCTGATCGGCGAAATCATAACCGTCGGCAAAAATGTTTGAACCACCCGGATTCAAGCGCTTGATCTGACCCATTGTGGTCTCAGCACCACCGGTAGCGGTGTAAACGAAGCCCGCGTCATCGATCCAAAGATCGGAGAAGCTATACGGCAGAGAACTGGTCATAGCGGCACGCTTGGTATTGTTCATAAACAAGCGGTTCCAAAGGGTCTTAATAGCCTGACCCAAAGTCGCAGCAACGTCGTTGGAGCCGTAGAAACCAAGGAACTCGTCCTCGGGAGAATAAAGGATCGCACCGTAGAAGGAACCGCCGCTCAGAATATAAACATATCCCTTGCCGTCAACGGCAACTCTGGTCGGTTTGTACTCGAACTCAGCCGGAATAAGGTGTGAGTCGGGCAAAAGATAGGTTCTGATGAGCTTACCGTCGGTAGTACACTTAAGTACTCGGGCGTTGCTGGTATCAGCAATATAAAGAGCGTTGTCATTATCAACAAAAACGCCGCTGGCACCGTGGAAGTAATAAACATCATTAATATCGTCAACGATCGAGGTTATGGTGTTTACCACCTTGTATTCGGTGTCAAGAATAACGATTCTTGAATTAGCACCGTCAAGGACATAGGTCATACCGTCTTTAGCGGTGTGAACATCTTCGATCTTCGAGTCGCCGTTGCAACCGAGAACATCGCTGGTGATCACTTCTTTGACCTCATACATCGGCTTGCTGTAAACAGCTTTTCTGGTACTGCCGGTGAACTCATACCAATAGGTATAGGTCTCATAACCAACTTCATCCGTCTTTTCGGAAACCGCCGAGACGCCGATGCTGGGAACCAGCATTGCAACGGCAAGAACACAAACCAGTACTTTTATAAGAAGGCCGGAAAACTTAAAACTCTTCATAATGTTCCTCCTCCTTATTCCTTAATACCGGCACTGCTCATGGATTCCATAACGTTACTCTGAGAAATCATATAAACAGTGATAGGCGGTATCATCAAAATGCATGTAACGGCCATCGCACTACCGGAACGGGCAACACCACCGGCGGTGATCTGCGACATAATGGTAGGCAGGGTCTTCAATGTTTCGCTGAAGATTGTACCCTGAGGAACGCTTGCCCAAACATCACGGAACGTGAAGAGGGTAAGTGTCAACCACATCGGCTTAACGATGGGCATTACGATCTGCCAGAAGATTCTGTAGTATCCGGCACCGTCAATCTTAGCGGCTTCAAGCAATGCGTTCGGCAGTGAACCTTCCATATACTGTTTCATAAGGAAGACGCCCATTGTTGAAGCAAAGTGAGGCAAAATACATACCCAGTATGTATCAACAATATTCATCCATGTGAAGATGAGGTACTGCGGAACGGCCAAGGTGTAAGCATTGAAAAGAAGCGAGAACTGAATGATGTAGAATATCGTCTTCTTAAACTTAATGTTCGACTTACAAAGAACGAACGCAGCCATTGAAGCAACAACGACATAAAGGAAGGTTGTGCCCAACGTTACAAACAAGCTGTTGAATATGTATCTTGACAGCGGAACGCGCAAGCTGGACAGCAACTCAGGAAGAGCCGCATAGTTTGCGAATGTCGGTCTGTGAACGAAGAAACGCGGCGGGAAGATAAGGATCTCATCCAACGGCTTCAGCGAGGTACACAGACAGTATACGAGCGGCAAAATCGCGAAAACGCCGCCGCAAATAATGAAGGCAAAGTAGAAGAAGTTACCAACCTTGGAGCGGGTATATCTTTTTGCTTCAGATTTCGAAGAGCGCTGTCTCTTCGGAGCCTTCAGATCATTTACCGAGTCGCGGAGTGCTTTAGCGCCGCTCGGCAGAATCAAAACCTCTTGCTTTTTTCTGAACATTTATCTACCCACCTCCTTTACTTGCCTGTCATATTAAGTAGTTTGCCTATTACTAATCGGAAGAATACCATCATCAGGAACAGCACGACCGCAACGGCTGAAGCGTAGCCCAATTCGTAACGGACAGTACCCAAATCCTGCATGTGGGATACTATAGTATCCGCCGCATAGCCTACAGACGGGAAGCCTGCGAGGGTGATCGCAATACCGCTGATGGAGAATGCCGACGAGATCTGCATAACAGCAGAGAACAAAAGCATGTGCTTCATGGTCGGCAGAGTAATATACCAGAGTTCCTGCCAACGGTTACGGATACCGTCAATAGAACCGGCTTCGTAGAGTTCGTTATTAACGTTCTGCAAACCGGAAATATTGGTAAGGAAGGAAACACCCATACTTGACCACAACTGAACAATGATGATGATCGGCTGGATGTACTGCTCGGTACTGAGCCAGGTGATAGGCTCGGTAATAAGTCCCAGCGACAGCAACGCACTGTTAATGTAACCGTAGGCATCGCTACTGAAAGCAACCTGCCAAATAAAGGTTGCGTTACCGACCAGTGCAGGAGCATAGAACATAAACGAGAGCAGGGTTCTGACCAAGGGTGAAAACTCGTTGATAAACCATGCCAGAACGAACGAAAGCAGGAAGCCTGCCGGTCCGCAGATGATAGCAAAGAACAAAGTGTTCTTAAAAACCACCGGGAAAACATCATCCTCAAGGAACATTCTCAAATAATTTCCAAGTCCTGCAGGATGGGGATTGTTGATCATGTCATAATCGGTAAAACTGAGAACGATAGACGCTCCGATCGGCAGAACGAGGAAGATAAAGAAGAAGATAAGGAAAGGTGCCAGCATTATATATGACGGCAATGTTTCATCAAATCGGGCCTTGCGGCTGATTTTTTTCTTGTTGATTTGCTTTTCCATATTAAAACCCCTCCTCCTTCATTATTGATATTCAGCGATCTTGCGCTTGATTTCATTATCCGCTACCTGACCCCAGTTAAGAAGAGCATCCTTTTCGTTCTCTTCACCGTTAAGCACTTCCCAGTAGGCCTGGTCAACAGCACGGGCTACATAGTAACCGCCGGGGAGTTCGGGAAGCTCTTCAACCTGTGCCCACTGATACTGGAGAACTTCAAGGTCATTGGCGTTCCAGGAGTAAGCACTGAATGCCTCTTTGTTAGCCGTTGCGGTACGTGCAACAGTACCGAGGATAGACTCAACGTTGTTGTTATATCTGAGCTGAGTATCGCCGGAAGTCCACCAGCAGAGGAACTGCCATGCAAGATCCTTCTTCTCAGAAACCTTAACGATACCGCATCCGGTACCGGAACCTGCGATGCTGCGGTTGATAGAAGCAACCGTTCCATCCGCATTATAAGAAGAAGCAACACCGGGGATAGCAGCTATAGTCCAACGTCCCTGAATTTCAGGTGCGGCCTGAGACAACTGAGTGTACATTGTATAGCTTGAAATACCAAGCGGCATAACACCCAAACGGAAGCGGTTGTAGAAGTCAGCCTGCTTTTCAATACCGAACTTAGTGTAAAGGTCGGTCCACTGAGTGAAGGCTGCGATCGCCTCACCGCTGGTAAGATTGGTTGCATTTCTTTCGTCATTATAGAGCTGAACGCTGTTCTGAGTGATCATTGTCGGGAACAGGTTCAAGCTGCCCATACCGGCGTTAACGGTAGTAGCACTTGCGATCTTGACATACGGGATATATGACTTCATATTATTACGCTGCAAGATGGTAGTTGCATCGAGGAAGTCATCCCAGGTCCAACCGAGTCCACCGTTTGCCTTTTCGGGATACTCGAGACCGAGGTCATCGAAGATATCGGTACGGTAGAACATAATGAAGAAGCCCTGCGTATCAGGAAGAGCGAAGAGCTCTTTGGTTCCCTTTTCGGAATTGGTGTACCAGTAAGGAACATCGGCCGATTCCTGGAAACGCTTGAGGACTACTTCGTAGTCGAGGAGGTATTTATCCTTCTCGGTCGAGTCCTCATCATCGATAAGCTTATACTTCGGATCCTTTGCGTTAGAGAAATTAGTCAGGTCATACAACGCACCGCGCATGCCCAAGTTAACCGGATCGGTTCTGGATAAATGTAACTGCAGGTCGGGGAAGTTACCCGAAAGAATACCCTTAATAAGCGAAGCATCAACGATCTCAAGCTGAACGCCGATACCGGTCTGAGCGGTAAACGAGTCCTGAATAAGGTTGCTCAAAACCTGTGCCTGGTCACGTCCCCAGTTAACCCAGATTCTGACACTCTCTTCACCGTTGACGCCAACCGTACCGCCGATGGTTGAGAAGGCCTTTGTAAAGGAAACGGCGAAACGCTTTACCTCGAACACAAGAACTTCCCAGAAGTTTGCGTGATTGTCAACAAAGCCTGCCTCAGTAGGAGCGGCGAACTGGAACTGGTCAACGCTCAACGGCATGGTCTTCATTTCGTAAAGCCAGGAACAAACCGTGGTGTAGTTGCTGTAGAAGTCGCTAAGATAGTTCTGTGCGGTGTACGGATTGTCGTACATATTCTTAGCAACACGGGCCATATTCTTCAAGGCTGAGATGTACTTATTGCTTCGGTCGCCCGAAAGAACACTCATATCGTTTGCAAGAACGGTAAGGTCATTGTAAACACCATTCAAGGTGTCAAGGAATCCGGGAATCTGCTTAAACAGGTTGTAGTCGCGGTTCGGGTCGGGAGAGTCACTGGTGATCATAACGATGTCAATGTATGTATCGCCGATAACCTCAACGATCTCGCTGAGTCTTGTATAGAACTGCGAGGTCTCACCCAGAGTAACGGAAAGCTCCATGGTATGCTTTCCTGCAGGGAGATAGAAGAGGTAGGGCTGGCTGTTCTTGCCGCCGGTACCGAACTCATAGAAGGTCCAGCTTGTGCAGTAGTCAAATGCGATCGACTTGCACTCTTTAAACGGAGTCTGTCCGTCGATCTTCAATGAACGGTAGGTCATACCGTCGATGATAGCCGACTGCTTATAGTTGACACCGAACTTATAGTATCCGGCCTCAGGTATTTCAACTACCCAAACAATAGACTCGCCGGGAGCCTGCCAGTTAGTGCTGCCGATGTAGTTAAGAAGAGTCTTAACATGGCTGCTGGGAGTAACATGGCAAGAACCGTTGTCAGCCTTGGAAACGAGTGAATTGGTGGATTTGAGCCAGGCGTTTTCACCTTCAAGCTCGATTGCAGCACCGGTGTAATTAGCGGCACCTGCTGCATTGTTTTTTGCAATGTACTCCTCATAAGTAGGAGCGGTCTCGGGCACTTCGAGAGTTATATTTGCAAGGGCAAAAGGCTCATATACTGATTCAAGTTCAATTGTGTGTGTACCCTTAGAAAGGAAGATCACATAAGGATCAGCGACAACACCGATTGGGTCAACGGCAAAGCCTTTGACGAACTCCTCGTACTGCACCTGGTCGGGAGTAAGCTGGTTGCCAACTGTATCAACGCGGATGCCGCCGACGGGATTTTCAACAGTCGAACCGCTGTTAATAAACTTTCTGGGGAGCTTTAATCCGTCAAGACCTGAATAAAGAGTCTGTCCGTCAATAAGTACGGATATCTCCAAAGCGGTGGTGCTGGACTTGTCGTCCGACTTATCGTCAGTACCGCCGGTCTTGCTGAGAGGAAGATACATAAAGCTCATATTGTAAATGCCGTCTTCGGGAACGGTTACTTCGTAAACCACCGAGCCCTGCTGCTGGAACTTATCGTTATCGCCCCAAACAAGACAATCGGTCGGTACGCGTTCGCCGGTGATAGGATCAACAAGGACATTAAAGAGCTTGTTGGAAAGAACGCTCTTCAGACCGTCGGAACCATAGCGGTCATCCTTGGCTTCCTTGTAGTCGACAGCATTGATGACGATCTTATCCTTCGCATTGCTCTTATCGGCAATGGAGTTGAGGTACGCCGTATACTGGCTTGATGCCTCTGCGTCTGAGGTCTGACCCGGCTTTTGGCCGGTAGTATCGGTCTCGGCAGCCGCTACTGACGGAACCAACACGATCGACGCTATCATAGCGATGACCATCAACACAGCAAGCAATCTGGTTTTACTTGATTTCATTTCTTCACCTTCATAGAATTTATTAAACATGCCCCTTGCAAGAGCCATCAGAGCAGACTGAACCCACTCTGTATACTGTTCTACACTGTATTATCCTATAATTTGGCGGTTTTGTCAACAGATTATTGTCAAAATTTCACTAAAAAAGGCAATATTTTTTAAATTTTTGTGCCAAGTCTTATATGCAACTTTTCTTTTTTGCGATATTGCTGAGCCGTTTTCTTGTGAAATTGCACAAAAAGCATGAAATATAGTGAATTAACGGCACCTGACGTGTATCACGACGCATCTTTGTCCAACACCCCCTTTTTAAGAATTTTATTGATATTCCTTAGAAAAAATCACCTAAAATCGCAAAAAGTTTGTCCTGAAAAACGACAAATTAAAATCGACAAGAAACAAAAAATCGGTGCATTCCCTTTCGGGAACGCACCGATTTAAAATCACTTTAAGCTTTCGGCTTATTTGCCGTAAAGTTCCTCTAACTTCTCGAGGTGTGCACGAGAAGCCTTAGCCTGCTCAGCAGCCTGCTCGAAGAGAACCTCTGCTCTCTCGGGGAACGAACGGGTCAAAGATGCATAACGAGCCTCACCGAGGAGGAACTCCTTATAATCTGCGGTTGCAGGCTTGGAGTCGATGGTGAAGGGGTTCTTGCCCTCTGCCTTGAGTGCAGGGTTGAAGCGGAACATATTCCAGTAGCCACACTCGACAGCCTTCTTCATCTCGTTCTGGCAGTTAACCATACCGCCCTTAATGCTATGCATTTCGCAAGGCGAGTAAGCGATGATGATAGAAGGACCCTTGTATGCTTCAGCTTCCTTGATAGCCTTCAATGTCTGGTTCTGGTCAGCGCCCATAGCGATCTGTGCTACGTATACATAACCGTAAGACATTGCGATCTCAGCAAGGCTCTTCTTAGCGATAGCCTTACCGGCAGCAGCAAACTGCGCAACCTGGCCGATGTTAGAAGCCTTGGAAGCCTGACCGCCGGTGTTAGAGTAAACCTCGGTATCAAATACCATGATGTTTACATCCTCACCTGCAGCGAGAACGTGGTCAACACCGCCGAAGCCGATGTCGTATGCCCAACCGTCACCACCAAAGATCCAAACGGACTTCTTGGAGAGGTATTCTTTATCAGCGAGAACTTCAGGAGCTGTGGGACAACCTGCAGCTGCAGCCTTCTCAAGCTCAACGATCAAAGCCTTGGTAGCGGCTGTGTTCTTCTCGCCGTCATCAACAGTTGCAAGGTAGTCAGCGGCAGCAGCCTTGAACTCAGCAGATGCCTTGTCCGAAGCAGCCATTTCTTCGATCTTAGCGATCAAGCGTGCGCGAACAGCCTTCTGGCCGAGGAACATACCGAAGCCGTGCTCAGCGTTGTCCTCGAAGAGGGAGTTGGCCCAAGCAGGACCGTGACCTTCCTTGTTAACGGTGTACGGAGAAGTAGCAGCAGGACCGCCCCAGATAGAAGAACATCCGGTAGCGTTCGAGATATACATTCTGTCACCGAACAACTGGGTAACAAGGCGAGCATAAGCGGTTTCTGCACAACCTGCGCAAGAGCCCGAGAACTCGAGGAGAGGCTTCTTATACTGAGAAGCGATGATGTTCTGAGAACCGGCAACGCCTTCCTTCTCGGTAACATTTGCTACACAGTAATCGAATACATCCTGCTCAGCGAGCTGAGACTCACGGGAAACCATCTTAAGAGAATTGGTGGGACATACGCCGACGCAAACTCCGCAACCCATACAATCCATGGGAGAAACAGCAAGAGTGTAAACGTAATCGGTCTTGATAACAGGCTTGGGAGCCTTCTTCATGTTTGCAGGAGCGGCTGCAACTTCAGCGGCATCCATAGCAAACGGACGGATGGTAGCATGAGGACATACATAAGAGCACTTGTTGCACTTTGCACAGGTCTCAGCATTCCACTCGGGAACGAGAACAGCAACGCCGCGCTTCTCATAAGCGGCAGCACCCTGCTCGAAGGTACCATCAGCATGGTCAACGAATGCGGAAACAGGCAGGCTGTCACCGTTCATGAGTGCTACGGGCTTCATAATATTGTCAACCATCTTAACGAGCTTATCTGCACCGACAGACTTCTCTGCAGCGGCAGTATCAACAGCATTTGCCCAGTCAGCAGGAACGTCGATCTTAACAAATGCGGTTGCACCGGCGTCGATAGCCTTTTCGTTCATTTCGACGATCTCTTTACCCTTCTTCATGAACTTCTGAGCCTTTTCCTTCATATAGCCGATTGCTTCCTCAGCGGGAAGAACCTTGGAAAGTGCAAAGAATGCAGACTGAAGAACGGTGTTGGTACGCTTGCCAAGACCGATCTGAGCGGCGAGGTCAATAGCGTTAACGGTGTAAAGCTGAATGTTATTCTGAGCGATATAACGCTTTGCTTCAGCAGGCATATGCTCATTGAGCTCCTCAGGAGTCCACTGGCAGTTAATGAGGAATACACCGCCGGGCTTAACGTCATTAACCATCTTGTAGCCCTTAATTACATAAGAGGGGTTATGGCAAGCAACGAAGTCAGCCTTATTGATATAGTACGGGCTCTTGATGGGCTTGTCGCCGAAACGAAGGTGGCTGATAGTGATACCGCCGGTCTTCTTAGAGTCGTACTGGAAGTATGCCTGAACATACTTATCGGTGTGGTCACCGATGATCTTGATAGAGTCTTTATTAGCACCAACGGTACCGTCACCGCCAAGACCCCAGAACTTGCACTCGATAGTGCCTTCTGCTGCGGTGTTGGGAGCGGGCTTCTCTTCCAAAGAGAGGTGGGTAACGTCGTCGTTGATACCGAGAGTGAAGTGAGCCTTAGGCTCGTCCTTCTTCAATTCATCATATACAGCGAAGATGCTGGAAGGAGGAGTATCCTTCGAACCGAGACCGTAGCGGCCGCCGGTAACCTTAGCGGTTCTGCCGGTAGCGGCAAGAGCGGCAACAACATCGAGGAACAAAGGCTCACCCAAAGAACCGGGCTCCTTAGTTCTGTCGAGAACAGCGATCTTCTTAACGGTTGCAGGGATAGCCTCTGCCAACTTTTCAGCAACGAAAGGACGGTACAAACGAACCTTTACAAGACCGACCTTTTCGCCTGCGGCAGTGAGGTAGTCAATAACTTCTTCAGCAACGTCGCAGATAGAACCCATAGCGATGATGATGTTCTCAGCATCGGGTGCGCCGTAGTAGTTGAAGAGCTTGTAATCGGTACCGATCTTAGCGTTGACCTTGTCCATATATTCTTCTACGATAGCGGGAAGCTTGTTATAATACTCGTTGCAAGCCTCTCTGTGCTGGAAGAAGATATCTCCGTTTTCGTGAGAGCCGCGCATTACGGGATGCTCAGGGTTGAGAGCTCTCTTTCTGAAAGCTGCAACTGCATCCATATCGCACATTTCCTTAAGATCATCGAAATCCCAGACCTCGATCTTCTGAAGCTCGTGAGAAGTACGGAAACCGTCGAAGAAGTTGATGAAAGGTACACGGCCCTTAATGGTTGCCAAGTGAGCAACAGCACCGAGGTCCATAACTTCCTGAGTGTTGGTTTCTGCAAGCATTGCGAAACCGGTCTGACGGCAAGCATAAACGTCAGAATGGTCACCGAAAATGTTAAGAGCCTGAGAAGCAACGCAGCGAGCCGAAACGTGGAATACGCTGGGGAGCAATTCACCGGCGATCTTATACATATTAGGGATCATCAAAAGAAGACCCTGAGATGCGGTGTAGGTGGTGGTAAGAGCACCTGCATTCAAAGAACCGTGAACAGTACCTGCTGCACCGGCCTCAGACTGCATTTCGGAAACCTTAACGGTTGTGCCGAAGATGTTCTTTAAGCCTTGAGCCGACCACTGGTCAACATAGTCAGCCATCGGGCTGGACGGAGTAATAGGATAAATACCTGCTACTTCAGTAAACGCATAGCTTACGTGAGCAGCAGCGTTGTTACCGTCCATAGTTTTCATTTTTCTTGCCATGGATTAGTTCCTCCTTATGTGAATTACATTAAAAAAACACGTTTTGTAAACGGACATACTTATCAGCATATCCACGTACGACAATATAATAACACCTTTTTGTCTTCAAGTAAATAGAAATTTTTCACATTTTTTGCATTTTTTGAAATTTTGTTAATTTTTTCACAGTTAAGCCGCCGCTTTCCGACATTTTTAAGCAAAATGAGCTGATTTTTTGTTTTAAAATAAAGAAAAAGCTCACCCGCACTCTCTTAACAACGGTGCCGTGAGCTTTTTCTTGAACCTTTTATTATAATTTTTCAGAAGCGTTTTGCGGCAGTTCTTTCAACACCTTTACGGTGACGGGAACAGCTAACGCTAACGACAAAATGTCAGCGACCGGCTGTGCCAGCTGAACACCTAAAAGACCAAAAATAAGCGGCAACAAAAGTATGGCCGGAATGAACATCAAACCGTTTCTGGCGACCGCCAAAAGCGTTGCGCTGACGACCTTACCCATTGTCTGAAGCATCATATTGCTCATTACGACCCAGGACATTACCGGAAATGTGATTATCTGCAACCGCATAGCGATCGTTCCGATTTCCATTGCAACCTCATCATTGCCGCGGAAAAGAGCGATTATATCACCGCTCAAAACATACGCGGGAATCGCCAGCAAAATAAGGAAGCCAAGTGCAACCTTAACACAGTACCAAAACGCCTTTCTGACGCGGTCGTAAAGCCCTGCTCCGTAATTGAAACCGCACACCGGCTGAAATCCCTGACCGAAGCCGATAAGAGCCGACGCTGCAAACAGCATGACCCTTGAAACGACACCCATTGCCGCAATTGCCGATGCGCCTGCGGCCTCGGTGCCATAGGCTATTGCACCGTAAATTCCGGCCATGTGGTTAAGACAGGCAGTCGACACACCTGCTATTCCCTGCCGACCTAAAGACGGCAATCCGCCGCGGCTTATCTCGGCAAAACTATGTTTTTCAAGCCGGAATGCTTTTAATCTGAGCTTGATACAATCGCTTTTAGAAATACCGACCAACAGCAAGACAAAGCTCACAGCCTGCCCGATAAACGTTGCCAGCGCGGCACCCATTACTTCCATATCGAAAACCAAAATAAACAGTGCATCAAGTCCTATATTTAGCACTGCACCGAACGAAATGCCGAACATTGCATAGGTGGCGTTTCCTTGAAAACGCATCTGATTGTTAAGCACGATCGATGCCATATTTATCGGCGCACCGACAAGTATCAACCTCATATAGTCGACGGTGTAACCGACTGTATCGCCGTTAGCACCCAACAAAAACGCCAAAGGACGGGCAAACACATTGCCGAGCACAGCCATCAGCAGTCCCACGATTATAGCATAACCGAAGCCCGCAACCGCGATCTTCTCCGCTTTATCGAGTTCCTTTCTGCCAAGGGCTCTCGACACATAATTGCCCGAACCGTGACCGAAGAAAAATCCGACCGCTTGAATAATTGCCATCAGTGCCATTACGACACCGACCGCGGCCTGCGCTCTTGTCTGCATCACAGCCTTGACAGTTTCGGTCTGATCCATTCCGATCTTCCCAACAAAATATGTGTCAGCCATATTGTAAAAGGTGGTGACCAGCATACTTATAATAGTAGGCACAGCCAGCTTACCTATCAATTTTTCGACAGGCTCAGTCGTCATCATTATGAACTTTTCGCTCTGAGCATTTTCTCTGTTCAAAATGACAACTCTCCTTTATGATAAAGCTCCATCAAATACTTTGCGACACCGTCGTTTTCGTTGGTGTCAATAACCAGATCGGCAACCAATTTGGCACTTTGCTGGGCGTTGCCTACCGCAATACCGATATCTGCATTTTGCAGCATCTCAACATCGTTGCCGTTATCACCGAACGCAACAACTCTGTCGAAGCCGTAGCGTTCTTTCATTAGATTTATTGCATTTTGCTTGCCTGCCAGCGAGGAATAGACCTCGATAAAATACTGTCCGTCGCTGTAGGTGTCGAGATAATAGGTAAATCCGATGCCGTCAAGCAGCTTCAGTTCCTCAACAATAGCCTCAACAGTCTCTTTCCTGTCAATAGCCGAAAGATAGACCGCACCGCTTGAGGTATCATACTCCCTGCATTGAACAAAATGATTGTACCGGCTCCGTCGCACTTCCATAAACTCGCGCTCGTATTCGCTTTTTATGAGTTTATAGTCAACGCAGATCTCGCCCTTTTCGTCAATGGTAAAGTGCATCGGCGGACGGCCGTGACGCTCGAAGATCTCAATGGCTTTTCGGGCAACCTCACGGCTCATCGAAAAAACATTCAACTGTTTTTTGCTGTTTATATCGGTAAGACAAACGCCGTTCATCATAACCACGGGCAATTTCAGTCTGAAATCAGGCAAGATCTCTGCCGCAGAGGAGATGGATCTCGCTGTGGCAAAGGTGATATTATACCCTTTTTCGACAAGAAAATTGACCGTTTCTACGGTGTGTTCCGACGGCAAAGCATCAGAATGCAAAAGTGTGCCGTCAAGGTCGCTGATGTAAAGTGTTTTCAATTAATTTTCCTCCAACATCCGGCCCAAGGTTTCCCATTCTTCCATAAGAGACAATAATTTTTCTTCTAAAGCGGCCGATTTTTCGGTAAGTTCCGCCACCTTGAGGTAGTCCGAAACCACCTCTTCGGAACCCAGCATCGCGTTAAGCGTTTCTATCTCCTGCTCGATTGCGGCGATCTGCTCCTCACACCTTTTGAACGCGGTCTTAGCCTTTCTGAGATTAGAAGCATCCTGCTTTCTTTTCAAATACTCGTTTTTGGCCGCAGACGGTGCTTTTACCACCGTGTTTTCGGTCGCGACAACTCGTGTTTCGAGATATTTATCATAATTACCGTCCAAAGTTTTGACCGTTTTGTCCTCAAAATACATTATCGAAGTCGCAAGGCGGTTTATGAGATAGCGGTCGTGCGACACACAGATCAAAGTGCCGTCAAAATCAGCCAAAGCCTCCTCCAGAATCTCACGCGATTCCAGATCCAGATGGTTAGTCGGCTCATCGAGTAAAAGCAGGTTATTGTGTGCCAGCATCAACCGGCACAAAGCCACTCTTGCTCGCTCGCCGCCCGAAAGGTTTTCGATCTTGCTAAAGACCTCATCACCTTTAAAAAGAAACAGTGCCAACGCACTTCTGAGTGCTGTGTCACCGAGTCTCGGGTAGTCATCGCGAAGCTGCCCAAAAACGGTTTTGTTTAAATCGAGATTTCGTTGATGCTGGTCGAAATATCCGACCGACACACCAACGCCGTATTGAACCCTCGTCTTATCCAGCAACTGCCCCAAAAGCGTGGTTTTTCCGCAGCCGTTAGGACCGATTATAAAAATACGCTGACCGCGGCGAACACTCAAAGAAACGTTGTTATAAAGAGCTTTTCCCTCAAAAGCAACGCTTAAATTCTCGGCCTCTAAAACCTCATCACCGCTTCTGACCGACGAAGAGAACGACAAAGTCATACTCTCCTTTTCGCTGTCGGGGATCTCTAACCCTTCAAGCATTCGGTCGATCATTTTCTGCTTTGACTCAGCGGTTTTAATGTTCTTTTCGCGGTTCCACCTGCGTTGCTGTTCAATAATTCTTTCAATGCGGTCAACCTCCCGCATCGTGTTTTCATAATTACGGCGGACAGCCTCTTTCCGCTCTTCGCGGACAACACAGTATTTCGAGTAATTACCGTTGCAGGTGTAGAGTTTATTATTATCTAATTCAAAAATTTTGTTGGCAACGCGATCAAGAAAATAACGGTCGTGCGAAATTATCATTACCGCACGCTTGCAGGTCTTGATATAACCGTCAAGCCACTCGATAGCATCAATGTCAAGATGGTTGGTAGGCTCGTCCAACAAAATAACATCGGGAGCCGAGAGCAACAGCTTGCAAAGCTCGACCTTCGACCGCTGACCGCCCGAAAGTTCGGCGACCGACAGTCGCTGCTCCGACGCGGTAAATCCGACACCCGAAAGTGCCGCGGCAGTCCTCGAACGGTAGGTCAGTCCGCCCTCACGCTCAAACCTCTCTCTTAACACGGCCTGACGGGCAATAAGCTCCTCATCAGCCGAGGTCTCGAGCCTTAAATTTACCTCGTTCAATTCCTCTTCGAGCTTTTGCAATCCTTGAAAAACACTAAGTGTCTCCTCATAAGCCGAAAGGGTCGAACCCTGGCAAGCGTGTTGTTGCAAAACACCGACCGAAATGCCGCTCTGTCTCACAACACCGCCTGCATCATACGGCTCATCACCCGTCAGAATGTTGAAAAGCGTGGTTTTGCCTGTACCGTTTCCGCCAATAAGACCGATTATATCGTTAGGCTCGACCGAAAACGTAATGCCGTCAAACAGCAGATTGTCACCAAAACTTTTGGTGAGCCCGTTTACTCCAATTAACATTTACACCCTCTGAAATTACAAAAGATCGGCCATTTCAAGAACAAGACGCTCGGTCTTTTCCCAACCGAGACAAGGGTCGGTGATCGACTTGCCGTAAATACCCTCGCCTATCTTCTGACTGCCGTCTTCCAAGTAGCTCTCGATCATAAATCCCTTGGTCATTTTCTTTATATCCTCAGAATGGCGGCAACTGTGAAGGACCTCTTTACAGATCCTTATCTGCTCCAAATACTTCTTGCCTGAGTTTGAATGGTTGGTATCGACAATAAGCGACATATTCTGCAGATTTCTTGCCGCGTACATTTCATAAAGCTTGCTGAGGTCCTCGTAATGATAGTTAGGCAAAGATCTTCCCTCGCTGTCGACCGAGCCGCGCAAAATAGCGTGGCACAACGGATTACCGTCGGTAGTTGCTTCCCAACCTCTGTAAATAAAGGTCTGCGGATGCTGAGCCGCGGTTATTGAGTTAAGCATAACAGAGAAGTCGCCGCTGGTGGGATTTTTCATACCGACCGGCAGGTCAATGCTGCTGGCAACAAGGCGGTGCTGCTGGTTCTCGACCGAACGCGCACCGACAGCGATATATGAGAGAACATCGGACAAATAGGCATAATTCTCGGGATAAAGCATTTCATCTGCACTGGATAATCCGGTCTCGGTCATTGCTCTTATGTGCAGATGACGGATAGCCATAAGTCCCTTTATCATATCCGGCTTTTCGTTGGGATTGGGCTGATGGACCATACCCTTATAGCCGTCTCCCGTGGTACGGGGTTTATTGGTGTAGATCCTCGGAACTACGACCAACTTATCCTTCACCTTCTCCTGCAAAACGGCAAGACGATGTATATATTCAACGACCGGCTCCTCGGAATCGGCCGAGCAGGGACCGATAATGAGCAACATTCTGCTATCTTCACCCTTAAAGATCTTGGCGATCTCCTCATCCCTTTTAGCTTTAGCCGCCTGGACCTCTTCGGGAACAGGCATCTGCTCCTTGATAAACTCAGGTTGAGGCAACATTCTTTCATGAACGATTGACATTTTAAGTACTCCTTCAAACTTATAAAGTTATAAATATTCATTTAAACGTAATTATTATAGCATTATAACACCCACTCGTGCAAATTTAAAGACCTTTCTTAAAATTTTTATACACTTCCGATTGTTACAAATCGTTAATTGAAAAATATCAAAGGATGTGGTATACTGGTTTCACGCGGCGGTTGCTCCGCCGAAAATGCTTTGCATTTTAAAAATCGAAGATTTTTCGTGAAACCGCCAATTTTAAACAAATTTCAAATTCAAAAGAAGGTTCTTAAATGATAAAAGATAAATTGCTAAAGGGTTTTAAAGCGATCGGCAAGCACCTGACACCCGCGATTCTTTTTTTGCACCGTCACCCGTGGTTGATCTCAATGATCTTAGGATTCGTGCTGAACTTTGCGACCGAGTGCTTTCACCGTCATTCCCTCTTAAAAGGCCTTTCCCATATCGTCGACAGTCCTCTGCCCTTTTTGTTCAACACACTTATAGTCATCACGGTATTATCCCTTTCAAACTTCTTTAAGAAACGCTATTGCGTGATGTTTTTGCTGGGAGCAGTATTTTTAGGCTTCGGTATTGCCAACGGTATAGTGCTGGCCAACAGAGTAACTCCGCTCGAGTGGGCCGACCTGCAGATAGTCAAGCTCAGCATCATCAAAATATATCTCAACTTGTTTGAGATAATCCTGCTTGTAGCCCTTATTTTGGCGGCGGTCGTGGCACTGGTGATGTTCTTTGTAAAGTGTCCGAAGTCTCCTGTCAATTACTTTAAAAGTGCCGTATTCTCTGTGGCCTGCGGCGTTGTTCTGACGCTGTCGCTTATAGGCTTCAGACACTCCGGTATCTTAATGTCCGAGCACGTTAAAAACCTCGCCAACGCCTATAAGGATTACGGCTTCAACTACTGCTTTTTGTGCAGTATGCTCGACCTCGGTATCGACGAGCCGTCGCAGTACGACAAGGGCGATGTCGGCAAGATCGTCGGCTCGCTTCAAAACGCCGCCCTTTCAAATTCCGAGGTCAATTCCAAAAAAGACGCCCTGCACAACGGGGAAAAACCCAACATCGTGTTTTTGCAGTTGGAGACCTTCTTTGACGTAAACCATTTGTCGAATATCAAGTTTTCGCAAAACCCTATCCCCAACTTCACACGCTTGCAGAAGGAATTTTCATCCGGTTATCTGACGGTTCCCTCAATAGGTGCAGGTACCGCCAACACGGAATTTGAAGTCATTTCGGGAATGTCTTTGGAATATTTCGGCGTCGGCGAATATCCTTACAAAACCATTCTGCAAAAGACTGAGTGCGAAAGCATCTGCTATAATCTGTCAAATCACGGCTATTCGAGCCACGCGATACACAATAACAACGCTTCCTTCTATGATCGGAATAAGGTGTTCCAGAATTTAGGCTTCGATACCTTTACTTCTATCGAGTATATGCAGGACGTTGAATATACCCAAAATGGCTGGGCAAAGGATGACGTTCTACTCAGCTGTATTACTGATGCTTTAGATTCAACCGAGTCCCCCGACTTAGTCTACACCATTTCGGTCCAGAGCCACGGTAAGTATCCGTCTGATTATTTAGAGGAACTGCCCATTACCGTTACCGGTTTTGAAGACCCAGATGTCAACCGCTCTTTCCAGTATTATGTAAACCAACTCTATGAGGTCGATGCTGTTGTAGGCGACATTCTTGACACTCTTATGACCCGCGATGAAAAAACTGTTGTGGTTATGTTCGGCGACCACCTGCCGAGCTTTGACATCACCGAAGCTGACCTTTTAAACGGTGACCTTTTCCAGACCGAATACGTAATATGGGATAACTTCGGAATGGAACGTGAAGAAAAAGACCTCTACACCTATCAGCTGGCCGCCGAGGTTTTAGGCGGGATCGGCTGTGATGACGGTCTTATGACCAAGCTTCACCAGAACTTTATGAACAACTCTAAATACCGCACCTGGATGGAGGTACTGCAGTACGACGCCCTTTACGGACAGAAGTATGCCTACGGCGGTGAAGAAAACTACCCTTATACCGCAACAACTATCCGGATGGGTGTTAATGAAGTCACTCTATCAACCGTCGAGATCAACAGCACCAACACCACGGTCACAATAACCGGCAAAAATTTCACCGACTTCAGCAAAATACTGCTGAACGGCAAGATCGTCTCCACACAAAAGCTGGATAACGAGACTCTCATAGCTTCCAACGTCAAACTGAAAGCCGGCGACTATCTGAGCGTTGCCCAGATCGACAAAGAACACAGCGTTTTAAGTCAGACACAGAACTATATCGTGGGCGGCACTGTAGACCACCCTGTTCTGTCGGTCGATACCGACAATATAATTAAACCCCGTACCATAAGCACCGTTGCGGCCATTTCGATAATCGTCGCTTCCATAGCGGTGATCGCCCTGAGCTTAGCGGTGATCTTTGTCGTAAGACGGAAAAAGAATATTAATAAGGAGCAATAAAATGAAACAGCGTTTTCAGGTCGGCGGTATGTACTGTGCCGCCTGCTCTGCAAGGGTGCAAAAGGCTGTATCCGAGCTCGAAGGCGTAACAAAAGCCGAAGTTAATCTCATAGCCAACTCGATGACGGTCGATTACGACGGAGAGCTCCAAAGTTTTGACTCAATTTGCCGTGCGGTGGCCGATGCAGGCTACACGGCAAGCGAATATGTTTACAGATCCAAGGACGCTGAGCAAAACGCGGCAGCACTCAAAAAAATGCTTCGCCGTCTTATCATCTCGTTTATTTTGCTGTTCGTGCTGATGTTCTTTTCAATGCAGCACATGTTCGGCTATTCCTTGCCTGCGTTTTTCCTTGATCCTATCGTAATGGCTGTTACCCAGCTTATAATAACGGTGCCTATAATAATCCTGAATTTCGGCTACTTCAAACGCGGATTCAAAAACCTTGTGAAATTAGCACCGAATATGGACTCGCTGATAGCGTTGGGATCGAGTGCATCATTCATTTACAGCCTGTATATACTGATCGCACTCGCGTTGAACGAACTGGATATAGCAACTATAAATTTGCACGGTGCACACCTTTATTTTGAATCGGCGGCAATGATACTGACGCTTATCACCTTAGGCAAGTTTTTGGAAGCCAGAGGTAAAAACAAGACCGGAGCGGCCATAGAAGGCCTTATGAAACTGACCCCTAAGACTGCCACGCTTTTGACCGCCGACAACACTGAGATCTCAGTCAATGTCACATCGGTAAAAGAAGGCGATCTGATAGTAGCCCGACCCGGTGACACGATAGCGGTCGACGGCGTCGTTATGAGCGGAACATCGTCAGTCGATTCAAGTGCCATTACAGGCGAAAGTCTCCCACAAGAGATAACCGTCGGTGACAAGGTCACCGGTGCCACCCAAAACCTTTCAGGCCGCATTGTTTACAGGGCCGAAAAGGTCGGCGAGGATACGGTGATCGCCCAGATCATTCACCTTGTTGAGGAGGCAGGCGGTTCGGTGGCTCCGATATCACGTCTGGCCGACAAAATAAGCCTTTATTTCGTCCCCACGGTCATCGGCATCGCCCTTCTGACCTTTACGGCCTGGCTGCTGCTTGGCAAAGAGTTCGCCTTCGCACTCAACGCCGCCATATCGGTACTCGTCATCTCCTGCCCTTGTGCTTTAGGACTTGCCACACCTGCCGCAATAATGGCAGGGATCGGAGCAGGTGCCAAAAACGGTGTGCTTGTAAAATCGGCGGCAGTGCTTGAAACCTCACACAAGGTCGACACGGTCGTGCTTGATAAAACGGGCACGGTGACCGAGGGTCATCCTTCGGTATCGGCCGTTTTCGGCGATGAAGATATCTTAAAGTTGGCGGTCTCGCTCGAAAAAAATTCAAACCATCCCTTGGCTGACGCCGTGTGCCGATATGCCGAAAGTCAGAACGTCACGCCGTTTGAGGTGACCGATTTTAAAGACGTTCCAGGACTGGGTGTCAATGGCACGGTAAACGGTCAGACGGTCATTGCCGGCAACCGACGCTTCATCGACCGATCGGGCATAGACTTCAGCCAATACGACTCAACCATCACAGGTCTGTACCAAAGCGGAGCCACCGTGTTGCTCATAGCATTCGGCGGAAAAGCCAAAGGCGTGATCGGCGTGAAAGACGGACTGAAGACCGAAAGTTTTGAAAGCATTGCCAAAATGCGTTCGATGGGAAAAAGGGTCATAATGCTGACCGGTGACGGTGAAGGAGCCGCCAAAGCCATAGCACAAGAGGCCGGCATAGACGAATACCGCTTTGACGTTCTGCCTCAGGATAAGGAGCGATATGTCCGCGAACTGCAGGCCGAAGGCCAATGTGTTGCAATGATCGGCGACGGCATCAACGACGCTCCTGCATTAATGTCGGCTGATGTCGGCATAGCGATCGGTGCAGGAACCGATATCGCGATCGAGGCCGCCGACATCGTTCTGTCGGGCAGCAGTTTAAAGGAAGCCGTCACAGCTTTACGGCTCGGTGATGCAGTTATTCGCAATATCAAAATGAGCCTGTTCTGGGCCTTTTTCTATAACACCGCAGGTATTCCTGTTGCGGCAGGCGTGTTCAGCTTTTTGGGAGTTACCCTTAACCCTATGATAGCCGCAGCGGCAATGAGTTGCAGTTCTGTCTGTGTAGTGCTCAACGCCTTGAGGCTGACACGGTTTAAAAAGTAAAAAAATCCCGTACCGAGCGGTACGGGATTTTTGTTTTAAATTGTCGTTTCGGGGACTATTCCGCCGTTAATGTAGATATCTAAGTAACGAGTTATCTCATTAACCGAAGTTTTAAGCACCTTACCATAAACGTTACCGTCAACAAAGACCAGATAATGATACTGACTTTCGGCACACTCGGTTATCTCGAGCACGGTATCCTTATAATTCTTGTGGACAAACCGCACCTTTAACACCAAATCTCCCTTTTTGGCTTCGGTGTCGAAATCGAGCAGCGACAGGTACAGCACACGCTGATACAGATTCTTAAAGCTGACGGTGTCATACTCTGTTCCACCCTTTTTGATCTTGGTGGTGTACGCATCGGTCTCGCCTTTGATAGGCGTATGAATGATGTTGAAACGGTGAACGCCATTGGAATCGGTGTACTCGAGTGCATTAAGCGTATAGATATTCTCCATAACAACGTCGGTTCCGAACATATTTTCAAGGTCGGACGGTATGAAGTCAAACACGCTCTGGTCGACATAGAATATCTGCTGTTTACCCTCGATCATAACCGGCAGGCTGGTTGAATCCTCCTGAATAACACCGCCTACTATGATCTTGAACTTGTAGTCACCGGCCTTAAACTCAATAACGCATTTCGGCTTATCCAACTGACAGTTTTTTATACTCGTATCGGTCGCCTTATAGGTGAGCAACGAGTCAGCCTTTAATCCGGTGCTTGCAAAGGATATGATCTCGGCAATGAACTCCTTGTTTGCAGGACGGTTGTACGGCGACGACATAAAATACGGCAAAAACTCAGCCGACGGGGATTTGCTGATGGTAAAGGTGACCGGTTTATCACCGATCAACTCGCCCGAAAGCTTGATATAATCATAATATA
The DNA here is from genome assembly GCA_015066395.1 of Oscillospiraceae bacterium. Classification (GTDB taxonomy): domain Bacteria; phylum Bacillota; class Clostridia; order Oscillospirales; family Acutalibacteraceae; genus UMGS172. The sequence goes on from SVOL01000003.1 coordinate 44,703, forward strand.
CCAATTCATCCTGATCGTCGTAATATTTCTTATTACTGTCGGTTTTGAGCATGGTGCCGACCATCGTTTTATCGGCAAAATCTATAGGCAGGTAGTCGTAGTATTTAACCGTCTCCTCACCCACAACATAAACCTTTTCATCGCCGCTGACGGTAACATAGTTGCCGTTGCCCGTAGGAATACGGTCACCCACGAGAATAACCATATCCTCAGTGCCATCGTTGAATTCAACCACAACACCTCTGGTCGCATTCTCGCTGTCGATACCGTATGCGGCATAGTATTCCTCAAGTGTCGGATAAGTGTTGGGCATCTCTCTCGACGCTGTGATGTTTAGACAGTTTTTGATGTGTGCGGCGATAGTTGCACTTAAAGTAAGATTGCTGTCAATGCCGTTTATCTGCCACATTACGTCATATTCGGGCTTCGAGGGATCCGACGAAGCGGCAGAAGAGACTGTCGCACCGGCCGATTTTACATAATAGGGCGAGAAAGTGTAGGACTCATAATAATTGTTGATGGAAAAACTCTTAATATTGGAAGAAACGGTTTTTTCCTTGCCGTTTATCTTGGCGGTGGAGTTTTTAACCAGCTCGTCATACTTAAGAACCTCAATAGAGTTAGTTAAAACACTGCTGTTGCCTGAAGCCGTCTCCTGCTCTTCGGGAAGAAATTTTACCACGGCAAAAACCGAAAGACCGATAGCAACACACAAAACGCACGCCACAACAACAGTTAATATCCGCTTTGTTTCGCCCTTTCTGACCGGCTTTTTTTCGTTATAAACACGTTTAGAAAACACGGTGGAATTCTCGGTCTCATATTTTGCCGTCTTGTTTTCGCCGGACGGCTGAGAACCCTCTGAAATATCTTCCTTTGAGTTTTCCAACTCTTTATCGGGAATGTTTTTATCTATCATTTGGTACGTCTCCTGATCCAGACTGCAATGCCGCAACCGACCAATGCAACGGGAACCACAAGCATAAAGGTATACTTGATAATGGTAACGCCGGTGGCGTTTTCGGCATATCGCTGTGCAGTAATGGTCTTAGCAACAAATTTAAAGGGTACATCGCTGAGACCGACCGATGCATTGAATACATCCAATGCAAAGTTTACGTTCTTCACATTAGCATACTGCTGCCAATCCGAATCAATAAAGCTTGAGCTTGCAAAGGCCACAACGTGACTCAGGACAAACTCGCCGTTCAAAGAGACGGCATCTTCGGTAATGATTGCGGTAGCATAAGCATCCAGCTTGGCTTCCGGTGTGGGCTTCCATGTGCCGACACTCTGGTCGATCGGCATGACCGTAACGGTTCCGTTGCTGCCGGTTCTCAAAAGCACCTCAGAAGTTCTGACGTGGCTTGCACCGGTATCGTTGGTGTAAAGCTGGGTCATAGGAACCAGATTAGATGCAAGATAGCTCGACGATTTACTGTCGGCAATCGGAGTGTAATCGGTCTTAAGACTGCTCAAAAGCATAGTGGTATTATCGTTCGGCATGTGCATATTTCCGCTTGTTTCGTAAAGAATACCGCTCTGGAAACCGATACCCCACTCGCCGAGGAATGCACAAAGATTAGTCAGTTTATAGGTCTGAGTACCGGCGAAGAAAACGAGGGCCTTACCCTTTTTACCGCCGTTATCAAGGAACTCATTTAAAAGCGCATAATCCTCAATGCTGATATCGGTGGTGCAGTCGGCCATAATAATACCGGTGTACTTATCGTGATTATCCTTCGAGAGAATTGTTGACAAAAGACCGTCAACATACTCAATTTTATAGTTATTGGCAGTCAGGGTCGCTTCGAGAACCTCTTTAAGAATTTCCGACTTGCTATAGCTGGTGGGGACCAAGAAGGTCGGCGTAAACTCGGAAGTGACCGTATAGATGGCCGAAGAAAGCTTCTGCTCAATATTGTTCTGCGCGATCATATAGCCGTAGCCATAGCCGTAAAGAGCAATACAGTCGTAATAACCGGCCAAATATGCCTCTTGTAGACTTTCGGTCTCTTCAATACCGGCCATCAGAGTATAGGTCTCCTCAAAGGTAACGACCGTGCGACGGGTTATCTCTTCACCGTTTACGGCAAAGGTACTCTCTACAAGTATATCTCCCTCTGCCCAGTTATAATCTTCGTAGCCCGCGGTGATCTCTTTAGCACTGGGCTGAGCAACGTCCAGGTATGTGACGTTAATGTTTTTATTGTACTGCGAGTACTTTTCAAGCAGATCGACCGTCTGCAGATAATAGCTTACGTTATCCGAGTTAAGATCAACAAAGCTTTTGGTCGCAGCGTAATAACCGAGGTTGTAGCTACTCTCGCTCACGCAGGAATACTCCTCTTCGGTAAGGCAAACGTAAATATTTACCTTGCGGTCAACGCCTTTGATGAAATCGACGTTTTCCTCGGTCATTGTGTAGATCTTATCTGCGGTGAGGTCGATATCCAAGGGAAAACGCTGTGAAAGCACGGTAGACAAAGCGGTCAGCAAAACTGCACCGACAATGAAAACAACGCTTAAAATAATGGCGTAAACATTTCTCTTTAATGCAATGGTATTCTTGATATTCGCCTTATCAGAGGCATTTTTCTTAAAAATTATCATTTACTTCTGCCTCCCTTTTATGAATAGCGGCGTTTATCCAGCACACGAACGGTGAGGAACAAAAATACCGCAGAGAAACTCAGGAAAAATACAACATTTGAGTAATCTATAACACCACTCGCAAAGGCGGCGTATCTTCCCGTGAACGAAATAGCTTCAACTACCTTGTCGACAACAGTAAGATTGATAAGGCTGCTGAAATAATCCAGCATATAAATAAGCAACGATATTGCGAAACTGGCGATAGCGGCGATAAGCTGACTTTCGGTAAGCGATGAAATAAAGATGCCGAGAGAGATAAGCGACGAGCCTGCCAACGCTACACCCAAAAGGTTGCCTATATACTCTAAAAGATTGATACTGACATCCTGAGCAGCAATAATGATCTCGAACAGGATCGTGATGGCGTAGCCCAGCATAAAGATCACAAAGGTTGCTAAGAACTTGCCTAAAACTATCGAATAAAGGCTGACCGGTGAAGTGATCAACACCTGGTCGACCTTCTGTCTGCGGTCCTCACTCATGGTTCTCATCGTGAGAATGGGGATAATGAAGAACATTATCATAACCATCTGGCTGAAAACAAATCCGATATCAGCCGACTGGTTTGCAAACAGCTGTGAGAAGTAAAGACCCTGGAAAAGAGTCATAATGGCCAGAATAACATAACCCATCGGCGATGTGAAATAGGCCTTGAATTCTCTTTTGAAAATAGCACCCATTATTTGTCCTCTCCCTTCTCTTCAACCGTTTCCTCGGTTTCTTCTGTTTCGGCAATTACCTCAGCGGCTTCGGATTCCTCAGCCGCTTCTGTTTGAGCCTCATTACGCTTGCCAAAGATCCTCTCCTGCTCCGCATCGGTCATTTCGGTAAGTCTTAAGAATATCTGCTCCAAAGACATTTCGTTGCTCTTGGATACTAACAACGGCCAGTTGCGGTCGGCAAGACGGGTGAAAATAGCACGGCGGACATCGGCAGTGCCGTCGGGTTCAACTATGTAATCATTAGATCCCTGCTCGTGCTGACCGACACAGGTAACGGTCTTTACGCCGCGAACGGTCGACAACAGTTTCAAAACCTCGGCTCTCGGACCTACAACGCGAAGCGACAAGGTGTGGTCGCTCGAAAGGGTCTTGGAAAGGTTTTCGGGAGTATCGTCTGCAATAAGCTTACCGTTGTTGATAACGATAATTCGCTCACAAACCGCCTGGATCTCGGACAGAATGTGCGAGCTTAAAATAACGGTGTGGTTTTTACCGAGTTCGGTAATAAGCGAACGGATCTCGATGATCTGCTTGGGGTCAAGACCTACGGTAGGCTCGTCCAGAATCAGAACATCGGGATTGCCAACAAGTGCCTGAGCAATACCGACACGCTGTCTGTAACCCTTTGAGAGGTTTTTGATAAGGCGCTCCGAAACATTGTCGATCTTGACAAGGCGGCAGATCTCATCAATATGAGGAGCCTTGGGGAATTTGCACTTTTTAAGATCATAAATGAAATAAAGGTATTCCCTGACGGTCATATCAAGATAAAGCGGCGGCAATTCGGGCAAATAACCGATACGCATCTTGGCTTCATTCGGATTTTCAAGGATATCGTAGCCGTCGATCGAAATAGAACCGGTGGTGGGCGACAGATAACCTGTAAGCATATTCATTGTGGTACTTTTACCGGCACCGTTCGGTCCCAAAAAGCCTAATATCTCACCGTCATTGACCGTGAAACTTACGTTAGATACGGCAACGTGATTGCCATACTTTTTGGACAAGCCTTTGACTTCTATCATAAGTTTTCCTCCATACCTATAAAGCATCTTCTGCATTATAACAGTTTTAAAAACCGGTTTTGTTAAATTTCGGTTAACAAAACGCAAATACACAGAATAGTATACCATATCAATCCCAAAGAATAAAGTGTTTTTTTGATTGAAACAGCAAAAAAGCCGCCAATGTTTGCCCAAAACGCTAAACATTATTGACAAATCGTGGTAAAAAGCCTATTATATAAATGAATATACATATATTCAAATTAAATTTGATAGGAGTATTCTACTATGGACGACCCCGGGCCTACTGCTATTTTTTGGATCATATCACTCGCATTGACTGCATTCACCTTTGTTGTTAAATTGGGTGAGGCGGCGGTCGAAGATGTCAACGAGAAAAAAGTGCGCGAGAGTGCCGAAGACGAAAACCGCAAAGCAATAAAGCTGGCGAAGCTTCTGGATAAAAAGGCGGCTTTGCGTGACACCGCATCGGTCATAACCGCCTTTTCGCTGTCTATTATCAGTGCCATGGCAACTCTTTTGTTTGCAAACACCTTTTACCGATTTCTTCTGCCGTTATTGCTGCCGATCGTGCGGATAAAAGCCGTTCCTGTTCTGTTGTCACTCTTTGCTCCTTTGGCTTTGTCAGCTGTAATCTTCACAGCGATGGCAATACTCTTGCCGTCGAAATTAGGCAGTCAGCGAGCCGAGACGTTAGCTTTAAGGCTGGCAGGATTTTTACGGTTTGCCTGTGCGTTGGTTTTGCCCGTTAAATGGATCGTTTCACTTATTTCGGGACTGTTTGTACTTGTCTTCGGTGCCGATCCACATTACGAAGACGCACCTGTTACAGAAGACGAGATCCTCTCCATTGTTGACGAGGGCGAGGAAAAGGGCGTTATTGAGGAAAGCCAGAAGGAAATGATCAACAACATTTTCGAGTTTGACGACCTTACCGCAGGTGACGTTATGACCCACCGTACCGACGTTGAATCGGTCGAAGCCACCGCTACAGTCCAAGAGATAATCGCCATAGCCATTGAAGAAGGCTACTCGAGAATGCCCGTTTTTGAAGACGACATCGACGACATAAAGGGTATCCTCTATGTTAAAGACCTTTTGAAATACGTCGGAACCGAGGTTTCGACCGAAATCAAGGCCGCCGATCTGATGCGTGAGGCTTACTTTATCCCCGAATCCAAAAAGTGCCGCGACATATTCACCGAAATGACCGAAAAGCATCTGCAGATGGTCATTGTGTCGGACGAGTACGGCGGCGTTGCCGGTATCGTTACCATTGAGGACCTTATCGAGTCGATAATGGGTAGTATTCAGGACGAATTTGACGACGAGGAAGAAGAGATCGAACAGATCTCCGAAAACATCTTCACCATCGACGGCACGTCTGATATCAACGAGGTTGCCGAGTTATTGGAGATCGAATTCCCCGAGGGTGAATACGAGACGGTAGCCGGCTACATTATGTCGGTACTGGGTAAGGTTCCCGAAAAGGACGAGCATCCGATAGTTGAATATTCGGACTTCAGCTTTATGGTCGCAGAAATGGACGAGCGACGGATCGCACGGGTCATCGCCGAACGCGTACCCGAAACTCTCCGAGAACCCAACGAATAACCGAAAACGTAAAAAGCCGATTTTCCAATTGGAAAATCGGCTTCTCTTTTATTATTTCTTATCACCCATGGTAAGTACCAAAACAGCCTTCTGAGCGTGGAGACGGTTTTCAGCTTCATCAAAGATCTCAGCGGCGTGCTTTTCGAAGGTTTCAGCGGTGATCTCTTCACCTCTGTGAGCAGGCAAGCAATGAAGCACCATTGCATCGGGCTTGGCAAGTGACATAAACTGCTCATTGATCTGGAAGTTTTTGAAAGCCTTTTCGCGTTCGGCCTTCTCGTCCTCCTGACCCATCGATGCCCAAACATCGGTCACAACAACGTCAGCGTCCTTGACGCAAAGTTCAATATCATCACAGCAGGTGAACTTGCCGTTTTCTGCCGCCCATTTGCAGATCTCTGCATCGGGTTTATAATTATCGGGACAAGCAACGGCCATTTCCATTCCGCACTTGACAGCACCCACAATAAGCGAGTTTGCCATATTGTTGCCGTCGCCGATAAAGGTCATTTTAAGACCTGCCAACGAGCCCTTGTACTCACGGATAGTCATAAGGTCGGCCAATACCTGGCAAGGGTGGCAGTAGTCGGTAAGACCGTTGATGATAGGAATTGAACCGTACTCAGCCAACGCCTCGACCTCGGACTGCTCAAAGGTACGGATCATAATACCGTCAAGGTATCTCGACAGAACCCGTGCGGTATCCTCAACGGGTTCACCGCGACCGATCTGCAGATCACGGGAGCTCAAAAAGAGAGCCTGACCGCCCAAATGGAACATACCGGTCTCAAACGAAACGCGTGTGCGGGTAGACGATTTCTGAAATATCATACCTAAAGTCTTGCCCTTTAAATAATGATGCTCTATACCGTGCTTTTGCTCATATTTAAGCTGATCGGCGAGGTTTAATATCTCTTCGATCTCAGTGGGAGTAAGATCTCCCAACTTTAAAAGATGCTGCATTTTACAAACACTCCTTTAATATTTCGATTGCCGCGTCTATCTGCTCAAAAGTGATATTCAACGGCGGAACCATTCTGAGTTTTGACTTTGCGGTCAAAATCAGCACGCCTTTCTTAAGACATTCGTTGGCTGTCTGCTTGGCATCGCCATCGATCTCGATACCGAGCATCAATCCCAGTCCCGATACCGATTTAACCTTCGGAATCTTGAGCAATTTTGCCTTTATATACTCGCCCTTTTCGGCGACTTCCTTTAACAACTTTTCGTCAATACGGTCAACTATCGACAAAGCACCTGCACAAGCGACGGGATTGCCGCCGAAGGTCGAGCCGTGGTCACCGGCCGCAAGGGTATCTTTAACCCTTTCACCTAAAAGCGTGGCACCCAAAGGCAGTCCGCCGCCTAATCCCTTTGCGGTCGATACAATATCGGGTTCTAAACACAAATGCTGGAACGCGAAATATTTGCCCGTTCTGCCGTTACCCGTCTGCACCTCGTCAACTACGATCAGGAACCCTGCCTTTTCGGAAAGCTCCTTAATGCAGTCGATAAACTCTTTTGTGAGCGTATTTACACCGCCCTCACCCTGCACGATCTCGATCATGACAGCGGCGGTCCTGTTATCAACAAGTGCTTTGAGTTCGTCGCAATTATTGGCTTCACAATATTTAAATCCGTCAGGGAACGGACCGAAATTTTTATGGAAAACATCCTGACCCGTTGCTTTCAAGGTGGCGACAGTACGTCCGTGGAAGCTGTTTTTAAGGGTTATTATCTCACCCTCGGCACCACCGTGGTTATCGGCATAATACTTCCTTGCGACCTTTATCGCGCACTCGTTTGCCTCGGCACCCGAATTGCTGAAAAACACCTTTTTAAGCCCCGACTTCTCACAAAGCTTTTCTGCCAACAGGGTGCAGGGCTCGGTATAATAAAGATTAGAAGTATGCTGAATTTTATTAAGCTGAGCCGTGACAGCCTCTATCCATTCTTTATCGCACGCGCCGAATGTGTTTACAGCAATACCGGCTCCAAGGTCGATATATTCCTTGCCGCAGGAGTCATAAAGCACTGCTCCGCTACCCTTTACCAATTCAACGTCAAAACGTCCGTAGGTCGAAGCCACGAACGCCTTGTCTCTTTCAATAATCGTACTCATTTCATCATCCCACAAACATTGTTCCTATACCTTCATCGGTCAAAGTTTCAATTAAAATAGAGTGCGGAATACGTCCATCAATAATAAATACCTTCTGCACTCCCTGGCGGATCGCCTCAATACAACACTCGACCTTAGGAATCATACCGCCCTGAATAACACCGTCACGGATAAGCACACCTGCTTCGCTGACGTTTATCTTACTGATGAGCGAATCGGGATCATCCTTATCTCTCATAATACCCGAAATATCGGTCATCGAAATAAAGCTCTCAGCCTTCAACTGACCTGCGATCTGAGCCGCGGCAGTATCGGCGTTGATGTTGTAAACATTACCTTCCGAATCGCAACCAACTGTCGAAATAACAGGTATATAACCCTTTTCAAGCAGGTCTAAAATAGGCTGGGTGTTGATGTTCTTTATATCGCCAACGTAGCCTAATTCGGGATCAAGGGTGGTCGCATCGATCATATGTCCGTCAATACCGCAAAGACCGATAGCCTTACCGCCCGTAGTCTGCAAAAGATTTACGAGATCCTTGTTTGTTTTTCCTGCCAAGACCATCTGAACTATCTCGACAGTCTCAGCATCGGTAACTCTCAATCCGTCTTTAAATACCGACTCTTTACCGATCTTTTTGAGCATTCCCGAGATTTCAGGACCGCCGCCGTGAATCAGCACGACCTTGACGCCGATAAGCGACATCAGCACGATATCGTGCATAACGGCCGATTTAAGTTCGCCGTTTATCATGGCGTTGCCACCGTATTTAATAACAACTATCTTTCCGCTGTATTTTTGAATATACGGCAGGGCCTGAACCAGTACTCCTGCGCGTTCTGCGTTAGAAATCTTCATCATTTTCTCCTTTAAAATCAAGTGCGATAATCACCGTTGATCTTTACGTAATCATAAGTAAGGTCGCAACCCCAGGCAGTAGCACCGGCTTCGCCTGAGTTCAGATCGACAGCGATCTCTATTTCACTTTCGGTAAGTATCTCTTTGGCCTTTTCTTCACTGAAGTCGACACCTGCTCCGTTTTTGCAAACGGCGATCTCGCCGGCCTTTGAAGCAAAAGCAACATCGATCTTCTCAACGTCGACAGCAGCGCCGCTATAACCTATCGCACAAAGCACTCGTCCCCAGTTTGCATCGGCTCCGAACATCGCAGCTTTAAGCAACGAAGAACAGGCAACCGACTTTGCAACGGTTTTGGCGGTAGCTACATCCTCTGCTCCGCTGACCTTGACCTCCAGTAATTTGGAAGCACCCTCGCCGTCCTTGGCGATCATCTTGCAAAGGTAGGAAGTAACCGCGAACAATGCCTTTTGAAAATCTTTGAACTCTGCACTGTCTATATCGTCAATAAGCTCGTTTTCAGCCATACCGTTAGCCATAACACAGCACATATCATTGGTCGAAGTGTCGCCGTCAACGCTTACCATATTAAAGGAATCCTTAACATCCTCGCTAACGGCATATTGCAACGCGTCTTTAGTGATCGCAACGTCGCTTGTTACAAACACAAGCATAGTAGCCATATTGGGGTGTATCATACCCGAACCCTTGGCAATGCCGCCGATTCGGCATTTTTTAGAGCCTATGGGGAACTCAAAAGCGATTTCCTTAACAGCAGTATCGGTAGTCATAATACCCTCGGCGGCCATAAGGCTTCCGTCTGAAGACAGGTTGGCAACAAGCTCATTCATTCCGCCTGCAATAGGAGTAATATCCAGAGGCTGTCCGATAACTCCGGTCGATGCTACAATGACATCACTTGCCTTGACATCGGTATACTGCTCGACCAGAGCACACATCTGCTCGGCTATCTCAATGCCGTTGGCATTGCAGGTGTTGGCGTTACCGCTGTTGCAGATAACAGCCTGAGCACAGCCATCGGCAATATTCGCCTTGGTGACTTTAAGCGGCGCACCTTTGACAAGGTTAGTGGTATAAACTGCGGCGGCCGTTGCCTTCTTTTCGCTGATAATCAGCGACAGATCGCGTTTTGTCTTGTTCTTTCTGATGCCGCAATGAACACCTGCGGCCTTATATCCCTTTGCGGCACAAACGCCGCCATCAACTTTTATCATTTCATTTCCTCCGAATTAAACGTCGAGCCCCTCTGTCTCATTGAAGCCTAACATTATATTCATACATTCGACCGCCGCACCCGACGAGCCTTTGCCCAAATTATCAAAACGGGCAGAAACCGTAAAGCGTTCCTCATTACCCGTAACAAATATCTGCATTTTGTCATTGCCCGACAGATTATTTGAGCCTAACATTGCCCCTTGATTCTCGGCATTTATATCCGACACATCGACAAAGGTCTTGCCGCTGTATTTCTTTAAATATGTATCCTTTACAGCCTCAATGCCACCCTTTACCTGACTGCCGAAAAAAGGCACGGTCACGAGCATACCGCTGTAAAAATCATCAACTATCGGAGAGAAGATCGGCTTATTCTCAAGCCCTGTAACAGCCGCCATCTCTTTTAAGTGCTTATGCTGTTGGCCGAGTGCATAAATTCTGGCACTGTAAAGCTCATCGGTCTTGTCATTTTCATATTCGGCAATCATCTTTTTGCCGCCGCCGCTGTAACCCGTCAACGAAAAGCAGGAAACGAGAGCATCCTTAGAAATAATACCCGCTTCGACAAGCGGTGCTATAATTGCGACAAAACCGCTGGCGTGGCAACCGGGCACGGCAACTCTTTTTGCTGTCGGCAGTTTTTCGGCAATACTGTCAAACAACTCAGGAAAACCATAGACCCAATCGCTGTCGGTACGGTGAGCAGTCGAAGTGTCGATAACCCTAACATCGGGGTTTTCGATCATCGACACAGCCTCAACAGCCGCGGCATCGGGCAGACACAAAAACGCAACGTCGCAGGAATTGAGATATTTACGTCGCTCCTCGGGGTCTTTCCTTAACTCTTCGGGAATCAGCATAAGCTCAATGCCCTCGCGACCCGACAGTCTCTCAACTATTCTCAGTCCGGTAGTACCTTCCCTACCGTCGATAAATACCTTAAACATTATGTCACCCAATTTCTTACAATAATATTCTCTAATTATACACATAAAACCGATAAAATCAAGTGTAAAATGCAAATTTTTGCATAACTTTTCAAAAAATTAAGAAAATTCAGACTTTTTATGCATAAATTTAATATTTTTGCATATTTTTTGTATAAAATTACATTGCTTATTCGTCGGTCGCACTGTCGGTCGATGTACTTTCGGCGGAAGAAGTGTCCGCATCACCGGAAACTGTACCGTCAGTCACGTCATCGACGGGTGCTACGGAATTCATATATTTTATCTCGGAAAACAACTTTTGTGAGCCGAAATTGATGCCGATAATATCGATTTCAAATACCTGCAGGTTGGCTACCGCTACGAGAGTCTTAAGATCTTCGTCAGCCAAAAGATCGTCCTTCATACCCGACTGGATGAAAATATATTCGGGATCCAGTTCCTTTAAGCGGTCCACAGTCATTTCCATATCTTCTGCACTTTCAACACTGTTTCTGTATCCCGCGGTTTTAAGTGCTTCAGCGGCCAGACCCGACACCGCACAGTGTTCCTTATCATAAAGCACGACAGCCGTGGTCTCGGTCACCTTTTTAAGCCCCATAAGCTCGGCAAACAAGCGGTCAAAGGCGGTCAAGGCCGCAATGGCACCTTTATCTCCGTTGGCGATCCTTCCCAACGTCTCCCAGTATGTTCTCACTTCAGCCATATTCTCAGGAAGCTTTAACTTAATAACAGGAACTCCTGCTCCGGTCAAAACTGTTTTTTGTGCGGGATAAAGATCCTCATTCGTCAACACAACGTCAACCTCATCACTACCACCGGTAAGGTCGCCTACACCGGTTGAAAACACCGCCGTCGCGTCGACCGTAACGCTTCCGAAGCCCAATGACTCCATAACATTTTTAAGTGCTTTTGAGGTAACGGCTATTTTGACAGGCTTTGCATTCAAAACCACATCGCCGATGGTGGCAGGGTAACCGTTAGGGTCGGCAGGCTTTGAGCAGCCGATGGCAGAAACAAACAGAAAAAGTGCCAGTATCAAACTAAAAAATCTTTTCATTTTGATCTCCGTAAATTGAAAAATTTGTAACCAATTTATTTTAAACTTTATTTATGTTTAAGTCAAGAGGTTTCGGCGGTATACTAAACTATGGCAGATGTTAATATTTTGTAAATTTGTAAGTTCGACTCTTTTGGGTCATTTACTTTTGCAAACTATTAATGTATAATAATAGTCGGACAGGTGCGTACAAAGGATTTGCACGACCCGAAAACACAAAGGAGGTAGTTTATGCAGCCGACTTTTTACGAAATAAAAAAAGCCTCACGCAACGCTTTGAGCACTCGCTGGCCCGAAGCGATACTGGTCTTTGTTTCGTTTTGTGCAGTCAGCCTGCTTAACTCGGTCTCCCAAGCTGTTTTGATGCATCTGTTCAAGGTGGAGTCGCTGTGGTCCCCTTTCACTCCTGCCGAACTGCCCGATCTAAGCGTTATTGCCAGCATTGGTATAACGGCTTTTTCGGCGCTGTTTTCATTTATAATCACCTGTCCGTTCCTGCTTGGCATATTAAAATGGTTCTGGTCAGTCACCGGCGGCAGTAACGCCCATCTTTCTGAGATCTTTTACTTCTTCTCGCGTGGCGCACTTTACCAAAAGGCGGTGTTCTGGGGACTTTTGATGTTCTTGCGCATTTCGGTAATGGCAATAGTCTGCTTTTTGCCCTACATCGTCGCCAATATCCTCACCAGTCCGGCCTTTTACATTGTCTTGGGCGTCGAAACACCGATCTTCGTTTCGGGACTTTTCCACATGGTCGACATTTTGCAGGGTCTTGGTATCGTTGCCGTTGCGGTGCTCAATATGAAGCATCTGACCTTTCCGGCGGTGCTGTTTACCGATCCTCAACTTTCGGCCGCACAGTCAATAAAAAGAGCGAGAGCTGTGAGCCACCGAGAACCGTTAAGACTTATCAGTTTTGTGTTTTCCTTTGCAGGCTGGTTCTTTATAAGCATATTTATAGTTCCTCTTATTTTTACGGGTCCGTACTTTATTTCATCGCTATGCATCTACGGCCGCGAAGCATTAAGAGAATACGAACAAAAAAAGAAAATTTAAAAATTTTAAAAAATATCAAAAAAAGGCTTGCATTTTTGTTTCAAGTATGCTAATATAACCCTCGCACCACAAACGTGCATAGTCGGTGTTGATTGCGGTGAGGGTCCACCTGTTCCCATCCCGAACACAGAAGTTAAGCTCACTTGCGCCGAAGATACTTGGCTGGCGACGGCCCGGGAAAATAGGTAATGCCGACACTTTAAACCGTCTGACAACGTCAGACGGTTTTTTATTTTAATTTAATCTTTTATTTTGTAAAAATATATGCTATACTAATGCGTGTATGGCTTTTAACTCCGGGTTGACAAATTTGCTTTGCCAACCTGACCTGACAAAAAAGAAGGAATTACAATGCGGGATAAGTATGATGTTTTAATAGTCGGTGCGGGGCTTTCGGGTCTTTATGCCGCCTATAATCTCGACAGTAGAATAAATGCGTTGGTTCTCAGCAAACGAGAGTTAAGACTGTGTAACAGCAACTTGGCTCAAGGCGGTGTCGCCGCGGTGATGGACTTAGATAATGACAGTTTTGACCTTCATATCAAAGACACTATGATCGCAGGCGGTCATAAGAACCGTCCCGAAGCGGTCGAAGTGCTGGTTAAAGAGGGTCCCGATGATGTCCGCAAAATGATCGAACTCGGCGCCGAGTTTGACTCCCACAACGGTCAGATACATATGACCTTAGAAGGCGGTCACTGCCGCAACCGCATCGTTCATCACAAGGATACCACCGGTGAGGAGCTGATGCGTACCGCCATCGCCGCCTGCCAAAAGCTCGACAATGTCGACATTGTCGAAAACGCTTCGCTGGCTTTCTTGGATGAGGCTAACAACGGCTACTATGCCTCGATCTTAAAGGACGGCAAGCTTGAAACGGTGGCCGCATCGTATGTTATAATGGCTACCGGCGGTATCGGACGTGTTTACAAGTACACCACCAACTCCTCGATCGCCACGGGTGACGGTATTTCGATCGCCTACGGTTTGGGTGCTAAAATTGAAAACCTGAGTGCTATTCAGTTTCATCCGACCGGATTTGCAGGAGATAACTGCCGCGAGAGATTTTTAATAAGCGAGGCTGTCCGCGGCGAAGGAGCATACCTTATCAACTGCCACGGCGACCGTTTTATGCACCGCTATGACGAACGGCTTGAATTGGCTCCGCGTGATGTTGTGTCGCGGGGAATTATTTTGGAATCCCGCCGCACGGGCAGCGACCGTTTCTTCCTTGATATCACCCACCGAACTCCCGAGTTCATCAAAGACCGCTTCCCGATGATATATACGCGCTGTCTTTCGGAGGGTGTCGACATCACGACCCAGCCTATTCCGATTTTTCCGACACATCATTATCTTATGGGCGGAATCAATGTTGACTTAAACAGCCGCACCCGTATCAACCGCTTATATGCGGTCGGCGAGTGCTCACATACAGGCGTTCACGGCAGAAACCGCTTGGCTTCCAACTCGCTTTTGGAGGCTCTTGTATTCGGCCGACGTGCCGCCGAGGATATCAACCGCAGTTTTAATGACACTTCTGTCTGCGGAACGGCTTTAGTACACAAGACCGACGGTGCTCCAATGCCTTTAGGCACCCGAACCAAGCTCCGCGAAATTATGCAAAAGAGTCACTTTGTTCTTCCCAACCCCGAGGCGGCAAGAAAATACCGCCACGAGGTCGAGGACATTGCCAACCGGCTGAACCGCAACGTATTTTCCATTACTAACGATTATCTTGAGGCCAGGTCTCTGGCTACAATAGCCGCAATAGTATTAAAGGAGGTCTCTCAGTAATGCTCACATTTTATATTGACGACATTATCAAAAAGGCACTTTTAGAGGATATCAATTACATCGACGTTGCCGCCGATAATTTACTTGGCGACGACCATATTTCTAAAGCAAAATTTTTAGCAAAGGCTTCGGGCGTTGTATGCGGAATCGACGTGGCTCTCCGCGTTTTCGAACTGCTCGGCAACTTCAAATTCCAAAAATATATGGCAGATGGCGACCGTGTGCAACAGGGTGATATCATTGCCGAGATCGAGGGTCCGACAAAACTTTTGCTTAAAGGCGAGCGTACTGCGCTAAACCTTATCCAGCACATGTCGGGCATTGCCACGATGACGGCCGAGGCCGCCGACCTTATAAAAGGCACCGGGGCTACAGTCACCGACACGAGAAAGACTCTGCCCGGACTTCGAGCATTGCAAAAATACGCCGTGACCTGCGGCGGCGGCAAGAATCACCGCTTTAATTTGAGCGATGCCGCAATGCTTAAGGACAATCATATTGACGCTTGCGGAAGTATCACCAAAGCCGTTGAGATTTTGAGATCCCGAATCGGTCACACCGTTAAGATCGAGGTCGAGACCCGTGATCTCGACGAGGTTAAAGAGGCATTGTCTACCGGCTGTGAGATAATTATGCTCGACAATATGGACTGCGAGACTATGAAAAAAGCAGTCGAGATGACCGACGGCAAAGCTCTGCTTGAGGCTTCGGGTAACATCACCGCCGAGACTATACGGGCGGTTGCCGAAACAGGCGTTGACATCATTTCGATCGGCGCTCTCACCCACTCAGTCAAAGCGTTCGACATTTCACTGAAGATCAATAAATAATCGTTCTTTACATATCATAAATAATGTGGTATCATATTGAAAAAGGAGTGAGAATATGGAAAAATTCTTGACATATAAAGGCAAGCCCATCGTAAGACAGGGTGACACCATTTACTACGGCAACACCGATGAAAAATTCATTATTATGATGAAGGTCAAATCGACCGTTAAGGTCGGCGGTGAGGATGTGGCTGATAAGATCGCCATTCAGTTGATTCATACCGACAGCGATATGGATCCCGCAAAACGTGTTGTAAAGCAGAGTGAAAAGCAGGGTCTCTACAACGCGATGGACATCGCCGCAGTCTGGCTCGACCGAGCACTTAAGGACTAAATGAAACGAAACACCCACTTGAAAACAAGTGGGTGCTATTTATTTTACGGCAGATTTTCGTCACATATAATGTTTAACGGATCGGGTGCGACGTCTGACAGAAGCCGTTTCCCTTTATTGCTACTCGACACTCCCCCTCACCCCTGAAGCAATCATCCGATCCATGCGATCATAATTGAAGTTATCACCATAGGGAAGCATTTTACCTGTCACAAAAAATCCTTACCGTCATCCTGAGCAACGCGAAGGATCTTGACGCAAAAATGATTCTTCGCTTCGCTCAGAATAACATCTGACCCTTATAAAAAGATTACAAAACTATAACTTGTAATTTGACATTATTAAGTGTATAATCAAAGCAGAAGAGATAAAAGGAGAAATTATGAGAAAAGTTATAATCTTCCTCGGCGTTGCCGTCATGGGAATTACGGCTTGTTTTTTCGGCTTGGAAATTATTAATTGTTTAATTTTAAAAACAGAGGGTTCGGGCCCATTTGACTTCGGTATAACCATTGTGCTTATGTTTTTTATGCCAATATTTTTTGTCGAATTTGAATTATTTTTCAATCTTTTATATTTCACATCGAGACCCGGGTTAAAATCACCGTTTAAAACAGTCTGCAATACTCTATGCGCCGCATTGGCAATCGCAACTCAAATCACAATTTTCAACCCTGAAAAATTCAACAATCTTTATCTCCTGCTCGGCGTTACATATTTAATGATACGGGGAATTTACGCCTCGAATTGCCTGTCCAAACGATTAGATGAAACATCAGGGGGAAATTTATGAAAAAAATTATACGAACTATCGCAATAATTATCGGCTCAATTCTTCTTGCCGCAACCGCAGGCTACGCAGGATATTTATTTTATGACATTGTGACCTCACCCGTCTCACACCCATTGGAAGGCATAGTTATAGGCTTTTTGCTGATCGGTATGGTCATGTCCTTCATTCCTTTAATCATGCTGGAGTTTGAAGCATTGTTTTTCCTTTTGTATGTTACCTCCAGCCCTGAAAAGAAAAACCGGTTCAAAAACATAATCAATCCTATTTGCCTATGTATCCCCGTTTTTTTACTTATCTGGTTTTTCTTGATGTTTATAGACATAGAAATCCGCCTTCAAATCACACTGTTATTAATCGCTTTGTATTTAAGCCTGAGAATCATTTATTTAGTCACACACTTTATATTGAAACTCCGTAAAAAGCCTGTTGCAACTGAGGAAATTTGATCTAAAAAAACCGCCGAGGTTCTCGGCGGTTCTTATTTTTTGTTCATTTACTTTTATCGTATCTCCAACAAGCTGAGGATCGAAGGTGCTTCCCATTTATCACTATCCAGATCCCAATCAGGATCCGTCAAATACTTTTTAAACCTCGCATCATTGCGGTCAAAGTTACCGTCCTTATCGCACGGCAATGTAAATTCCTTTACTTTTTCGTGATTTAAATACTCGGTAAACTCTACAACAGGATCGCCGGAATCTTCAAGATTTTTCCACCAACAAATACTCCTGCCGATCAAATTATTGCCTTCGTATGTATACACTGAATAACCTGTTATTCCGCCACCGTCGGAATAAGAGTATATTCTCTTTTCTTCGGAATTGAAAATAGGGGTGTTTATGCTCTCAAACCCGTCTATTTTTACAAATTTACTCTGTGAGTCATCCCATCTGTATGCATAAAATTTAACACCGTAGTTGTTGGCACAAGGCACCAACAAAGACTCCCGACCCGAAAAATCGACATCCAAACTATACATTTTATATCGGGCATACACATTATTTTCGGGTATCTCTATGGTTTGTATATGTTTGCCGGTTTCCCTGTCTGAAATTTCGACCGAATACACCTGAGTAAGGTCTTTATCGGTCACCGCGACACACAGTACCGTCGGAAGTCCGTCTCCGATCTTAAAGTAGCCTGTCGCTGCTTCTATCCTGTCTTCCGGCAAAACCACGGAAGAGTTTTGCTCGCTTTCGGTCGATGATGCAGTCGAGGATGCAGTCGATGTTGAAGCGATTGAAGAGGCATCGCTATCGTTACTTTTACTGCCGCAAGCGGAGAAAGACAGCACAACTATAAACACCGCCAATACTGATGATATTTGCTTGGTTACGGAATTACGGAATACCTTTTTCATTTGCTGCGCTCCTTTTTATTTTCTAAAATAATTATATTTTTAACGCAGTTAGGAGTCAAGTTACAATTCGATGACATTTTTGTTACAGTTTGTAACTTTTCATCATAATAGATAAATATCCCTAACAACAGATAAACCACCCGAAATTTTCACTTTCGGGTGGTTTATATTTACTCTTCGTTTTCATCTGTTTCCTCCGGGAATGAGGTTGGTACTGTGTCGATTATCTCGATAATTCCGCTTCGTCCGTAAAGTGACGGTGTGATTCTGGCGGTATAGCCACAGCCTGCATCACTTGTCCACTCAACCATCTGACGGCGAGGTAATGCGGTAGCGGCGAGCAGGGACATTATAACACCGCCGTGAAGAACTGCCGCGGCTTCTTTGACCTCAAGCTCCATCATTTTGCGGACTGCGATATTCAATCCTACGCAAAGCCGCTTTGTAAAATCATATCCGTTCTCACCGTTGGGCGGTGCACTCCGCTTTCCCGAAGTCCACTCGGTGTAAGCAGGATCCTTTTCGAGTTCAAAGGCCGTCTTGCCCTCAAAGTCACCGAAATCGTACTCTGCCCACTCGTCTATGACGTAAGGAGCGTTGCCGGGATAAAGTATCTCACAACTTTCCGTACAGCGAGCCAGAGGACTTGTAAAAACGAGACCGACGTTGGGCAAAAATCCTTCGGATTTCACCGATTCCAGCTCGGCGGCACCAACCGACGACAGCAGGATGTCAGTACGGCCTATATATCTGCCGTCTGCATTAGCCTCGGTTAGCCCGTGTCTTATAAAATGAATTTTGTAGGTCTTCATACGCTTCCTCCGCAATGTGTTGCGACAATCTTGGTGCAACTTATTTTCGTTTTAACCAAATCCGCAATATACTATTTGTATACTTTGTCAATTTACAAAGTCCGTTTTTTATACTATAATGTATTTCCGACACTCTAAAGGGTGCTATATCATTATACTGTTTCCCCCACATAATTTCAAGTGAGGTTTTAAAAATGCTTTGTGAGTTTCCGAAGATTTTATCAAATTTACGCCGTTCGCGCGGCATTTCCCAAAAAAAGGCGGCCGAGGAGTTAGGCATCTCCCCTGCTCTTTTATCACACTATGAAAACGGAATCCGTGAGTGCGGTCTTGATTTTTTGCTTAGAATTTCGGAGTATTATTCGGTCAGTTGTGATTACCTTTTGGGGAAATCTGAAATCAAAAATCCCACCGTTTACGAGACCGAACCCGAGGCTCTGGCTGTCGATCACATTTTAAAGGCCGCACGCGATCACAACACTGCGGCTTACGATCTCTTAAGCGAGATCTGCCGTATCAACACCTACCGTATGACAAGAGCGTTGTGCGACAATGCGATGCGAAGCCAGTCGTACACCTTTAAGCTCGAGGATGCCGATTACCACAATATCTCAGCCGGTGTATCGAGCACACTTTATGCAAAAATGAAGGCTTTGGGCAAGGAAAAAAAGAAGTTGCCCCGCAGTGCCGACGAGGTCACCGACTCTATTCTCAAAAAAGCCGAAAAACGCTTGGCAAGATCGCTGTAAGAACCTAAAATTAAAGGCTCCCTATGGAAGGGAGCCTTTAATTTTAACACAGATTCAATTCATCAGATCCCGGCAATCGTAACCCTTAGAGCGGAGATCGACCGTCACTCCGTTGATGCCGACCTCGTAAATATTTTCTTCATTCCATACGACCATTGTGCTCTCGGTGTTGGTCTGCCAGTAAACATTTCTTCTCTCGCGGGTGTTGACATTATGAAGTTCCACCCTTACTGCCGCGGGATAATGCGCAGTCGCTTCGACCTGGTATATCTCAAGCCTCAAGCCCTGCGATAAAAACAGTTCCTGATTCAATTCGCTTCTGACATACGTGCCTTCGGGCAGGTTTTCGATGTTGTAAAAAAACGTGTCCTTAACAACAAAAGCCAGGTTGGCCGCAACAATAATAGCGCAGATCAGTACCGTAAATCCACAAAGCCTTCGCCGCATCACCGACACGTCCTTTCTGTAAACTTCTGTAATCACTGATACAATTATAAATTATAACCCTTTAAAAGTCAAGCATACCCTCAAAGGACTGGCAATTTTCGCGGTTTCTCAGCATAAGTATCCTTAAAACCGTTTGAGGTGATTTTATGCTTTTCCAACTGCTCGCACAGGTCATACCCAATCTTTTTTATCTTTTTTTACACGCCGTAGCACCCGGTTCGTTCCCGAAAACGCTTTCAAAAACGGAAGAAAGCGAACTTTTGGATAGAATGTGTAATGGCGATGAGGAAGCGAAACGCAAGCTTATCGAGCACAATTTGCGCTTGGTCGCACATATAGCAAAAAAATATTATGGTAGTACCGTCGACCAGGACGACCTCATTTCAATCGGTACGATAGGTCTTATCAAAGCCGTGTCGTCCTTCAAACCGGTCAAGGGTATCCGCCTTGCAACCTACGCCTCACGGTGTATCGACAACGAAATACTGATGTACTTCAGAAGTATTAAAAAGTGTTCGCAGGATGTTTCGATCAGCGATCCGATCGACACCGACAAGGACGGCAACACACTGACGCTGATCGACGTTATCACCGACAACCGTAATTTGCTGGAAGACCTTGACCTTAAGTTCAAATTAGAAAAACTTAAGACTTTTTTAAAAGAGGAGCTGACCGACCGAGAGTTAAAGATCATTGCTTTGCGGTACGGCCTCGGCGGACACAAGGAGTTGGCCCAACGTGAGGTCGCAAAGGTGCTCAACATCAGCCGTTCCTATGTCAGCCGAATTGAGAAAAAAGCTTTACAAAAACTGCGAACCCGCTTTGAGGAATAACCTCAAGGCGGGTTTTTTGCTTTTATTTACTATACGATGCTAAGAAAGCTTTTAAGCGGTCGGATTTCGGGTTTTCGAAAACCTCATCCGGTGCGCCTTCTTCCGCGATAACGCCGTCATCCATAAACAGAACCTTGGTCGAAACGTCCTTGGCAAAGCTCATTTCGTGAGTTACGACCAGCATAGTCATATTCTGATCGGCAAGCGAACGGATGACCTTTAAGACCTCACCCGTCAGCTCAGGATCAAGTGCCGAGGTCGGCTCATCAAAACAGAGTATCTCAGGGTCGAGTGCCAACGCACGGGCTATGGCTACTCGCTGCTGTTGACCGCCCGAAAGCTCACACGGATAGTTGTCCTTTTTCTCTGAAAGACCAACCTTTTCCAAAAGGTCAAATGCCTTTTTTTCGATCTCCTCAGCCGTTCCTTTTTTAAGTAGTTTCGGTGCCAAGGTAAGGTTTTCAAGCACCGTATACTGCGGGAAAAGGTTAAACGACTGGAACACAAGACCGAAATGCAGTCTCTTCTGTCTCATCTCCTCATCGGAGATCGCCTTTGTTGCTGCACCGTCGAAAATCACGGTGTCATTGACGGTAATCGTTCCCTCATCGGCAAACTCCAAGGAGTTTAAGCACCGAAGCAGAGTAGTCTTACCGCTGCCCGACGAGCCGATTATAGACAGAACATCGCCCTTTTCTATGGAGAAACTGATGCCTTTTAAAACCTCGGTCTTGCTGAAGCTTTTTCGCAAATCTTTAACTTCAAGTATCGACATACCGTTCCTCCTTACGACTTAAAATAGTCAAGCTTTTTCTCGACTTTGCCGAGAACGATAGTCAGAATACCGACAAAAATCAAATAGAACGCGCCTGCCATAAACAGCGGCCAGATGAGGCCGTTAACGGTCATAAATTCCTTTGCCTCGTATATCAATTCATAAACGGCAATGGTGTTTGCAAGAGAGGTGTCCTTGATAAGCGTTATTATTTCATTTGACATGGGCGGAATGATACGCTTAACGACCTGAAGCAACACGATCTTAAAAAAGATCTGTCGCTTTGTCAGCCCCAAAACCTGTCCTGCTTCATACTGTCCTTTGGAAATTGATTCAATGCCGCCGCGATAGATTTCCGAAAAATATGCGGCGTAGTTAATTATGAATGCCACAAGTGCGGCTATAAAACGCGTTGAAAATGTAGTATCGAACCATTCCCAGCCGGTATTCATCTGCGGCCATACAAACAAATTCAACAAACCGGGCAGATAGAATATCGCAAAAATCTGCAACATAAGGGGAGTTCCCCGCAATATCCACACGATTATCTTCATGGGGACACGCAAGGGAACGAATTTCGATATCGTACAAAGGGACATTAAAAGTCCCAATGGCAAAGCGAAGATCAATGTAAGCACAAACAGAAAAAACGAAGCCGTAAATCCGTTTGCCAGCTTAGTACAAACTTCTAAAAACAGATCCATAAAAATTTCAAATTGACCTTATATTACTTGAGTGCTTCTGTGTTAAGACCAACGCTGTACTTTTCTGCAAGACCGGTGAGAGTACCGTCAGCATACTTTGCCTTGAGGAATGCATCAAGCTCTGCCTTAAGGTCGCTATCCTTGCGGAGACCTACTGCGAAGATCTCATCGCCGTAGCTTGCACCGTCAAGGATCTGGAGGTCTGCATAAGCGCCCTTGCCTACAACACTCTGAGCCATGGTAATGTCAATAATTGCTACGTCACTCGTTCCTGCGAGAACCTCACCGAGTGCGTCAACCATTGCGGTAACCTTGTTGATAGATGTACCCTTAATGGTCTCTTCTGCAACTGTTGCACCTGCAGATCCGTTTTCAACGGCGATCTTTGCAGCAGCAACGCCGTCAGCAGTAAGAGTGCTGCCCTTCTTAACAACAGCAACCTGTGCGTTCTTAGCATAAGATACAGAGAAATCGATCTGCTCACCGAGTTCGTCAGAAGCTGTCATACCGTTCCATACAAGGTCGATCTGCTTCGAGTTGAGCTCAGCAACCTTATTGCCCCAGTTGATGATAACGATCTGGCAGTTTACACCGAGTTTTTCTGCGAACATCTTAGCGAGCTCTGCGTCAAAGCCGGTCCATTCGCCGTTCTCATCGAGATAATCCATCGGAGGATATACGGTAACGCCAACTACAAGCTTGCCTGCGTCCTTAACAGCTTCAAGGTCGCTTGCCTTCTTGCCGCAACCTGCGAAGCAGGTCACTGTCAAAACGAGCGCACAGATAAGTGCTAAAATTTTAATTGCCTTTTTCATAATGATTTACCCCTTTAAAGTATAATTTAGCGTGTTATCGCTTTAGCGTGGTAACATAGTAACACACTAATTTGTTTTTGTCAATAGGTTTTTATAAAAAATTCCCCAAAAGAATAACAGCCGGGATTTGCCCGGCTGTTACTCTTTTGGGGTTTTGTTTTGAGGAGGGTAGATGTCAGGAATGAGGGGTGCGGCTCCACTCCTTCCCGACTGTCTACATTATATACCGCCTTTGCTTTCTATTTGTTGAATTTTTGTGAACTATTATTTAACTTTTCCGCAAAAATGAATAAGCAACATTTAAATGTCAAAAATACTCTTGACGAAACAAAAGGAGTTTTACCGGATGAGTAATAATAATAAGAGTAAAATCATAAAATTTCTTAACGGCAAGGTTTTTTATATCGTACTTTGCATCTGCTTTTTAGGTGTCGGCGTCGCCGCCTGGGCAGGAATTGAGGGAATGAAGCTTGCCGACGGCGAAAACAACTACAGCTTGGGATCATTGACCGCCGAAGTGCCGAATGTTAACGACACTTCCGATAATTTAGAGAGTTATGTTTCTAAACCGGAAATGACTAAGCCCGAATCTCAAAGCCGTCCTACAGTTGAATCGGAAGACTCCCACACTTCAGAAGTGGAACAGACCGAACCTGCCGACGGCACGGTTGCCGCATTCTTTGTCCGACCTGTAGTCGGCGAAACACTAAAGGATTTTTCGGATACTGAGTTGCAGTATTCGATGACCTACGGTGATATGCGTTTGCACAAAGCACTCGATATCGCCGCGGCGGCAGGAACTCCCGTTATCGCTTGCGGTAACGGCAAGGTGACCGACGTCTACAACGATGCTCTGTGGGGCACTGTCGTAGAGATCGACCACGGAAACAGCATCACGGTGCGGTATTGCGGATTAAACGGTGCTCCATCGGTCAAAAAAGGCGATACGGTCGATTCCTCGACCCAGATCGGCGCAGTCGACGTTATCCCTTGCGAATCGGTAGAACCCAGACACCTGCACGTTGAGTTCTACCTCGACGGCAAAGCGGTATCACCCTCAAAATATTTCAACAATTAGCCTGCCCTCTACGGACCAATCCATAACTTTTCACGGTCAGGGCAATAAAAAGCAGAAGCCGCAAGGCCTCTGCTTTTTGTTTTGTATTTTGCATTGTGTTTTCGCTTTTTCTTTTCGTTTTGTGCTTTTACTCAGTTCTGAGTGCCACAACAGGATCCTTCTTAGCGGCAACTCGTGAAGGCACAAGACCTGCAATAAAGGTCAGCACCATACTTATAGCCACCAACAAAACGGCTCCCATAGTCGGCAGGTATGCAACATTCTTGATTCCACCGACAGCCTCGATAATAAGGTTTATCGGAATATTAAGCAGCATTGTTGTGAGTATTCCTATCATACCTGCAACAAATCCGACAATAAGCGTTTCGGCATTGAACACACGGGATATATCCTTCTTCGACGCTCCGATCGAACGTAAGATTCCGATCTCTTTGGTGCGTTCCAAAACGGAAATATAGGTGATGATTCCGATCATAATTGACGAAACCACCAGCGAAATAGACACGAATGCGATAAGCACATACGAAATAACATTGATGATCGTGCTTACCGATGACATCATCATCGCAACGTAATCAGTATAGGAAATTCTGTCCTCCTCGGGTACTGATCTATTGTACTCGGCAATAAGGTCGGCGATCATATCCTTATCCTCAAAGGTCGCGGCGTAAATGTTAACGCTTGACGGATTATTCATATCCGATTGACCCATCAGTTCCAGATTCGTTTTATAGGTCGAATCGGAATACTTTTTAGGAATAACTATGTCATAAGATTTAGCCAGTGTTGCGTCGTCTGCAGTCTTGAACATATTTTCCAGAGCCGCGGCTTTGGCGGCTTCGGGCAGCTGTGACATCTGTGCTTTTACCGTCTCACGGTAGGTCTTGAGCGCTCCCTCGGTAACCATCATCTTAATGGTCTCTTTAAGTTCCTCATCGCCGATATCGGCAATAAGACTCTTTATCGTCTCCTCGTCCATATCCGACTGCTGGCTGTAGATTCCGATGATAAAGGCTTCCATAGAAGCGCGGTCGGGGTAGTTCTTCATACCGTTAGCCACCATTGTTGCCAGAGTGACATCGTCGGGAACAGCCGAGATCTCAAAGTATGCGTTTGCTTTTTGAGCAGTCGTGGCCGTCTTTATCCACTCGCGGAGCTCCAAAGCCTTTTCGGCAACAGTCGGCTCCTTTGTATCAAGGGTCTTAAAGGGCAGACCGGTAAACACATCGGTCTCGGGATGTGCCTTCTGGTATTTCACTATTTCAGAATTGTTTATCTCGCTTATATACCAATCGGTCAGTTCCTTGGTGTATCCGATAGCACCGGTCAGAGCCGATGCGGTAACACCCTCTTTAGGTCTGATGATACCGACTATTTCCAGTTCGTCAGCCGAGCTTAAGACCAACTTCATCGCATCTTCATTCTCGCTGATATCGGTAAAGGTATCCTTCACCGAATCGCCGTCGGTATCAACACCCGCAAACTTTTCGGTGGGCAGAATAAGGCGGAATTTCATTCCGACAAAATCGGCATAGCCCCACTCGGTGGTGGCGTAAATGTCCTTGCCCGACTCATCACCCGTCGACATTCCGATCATCAGATCCTCGATCTTACTACGGTCTAAAATACCCAGATTATAAAGGTAGGTCTCGGCGATCTCGTTGTTTTTATCGACAATGAGCACGACCTCATTCTTATTCTGAGGCCAGCGCATAGCATCCTCGATCAACTCATACTGCTCATAAATAAGGGCATTGATTCCCTTGCCGTTTTCATCGGGAATAAGCTCCTGAAAAACATCGATCGACATATTCTCGGTCATAGAGGTCATCATACTCTCGGTTCCGCCGCCGAGCAAGCCCTCAAACAGCGAGGCGTAATCGTTGGCCGGCAAAACGCCCTTTGAAAGGTCGTAAACATACGCCTGCAAGGGTGATGCGTAACCGTACTGGATCGCGGTCGCATAATCCTTGACCTTTGAAGCGTCGCTCTCGATCCACGCCATCAGCTTCTCGAGATTATTGCTGTTGACCTCAGGGTTCATATACGAGTTCATCATCTCGTACATATCGGTGTTAGCGTATATCTTACCGTCCTCTCTTGTTTTGTCGGAATTGGCCTTCAAAAAAGACTGCATAAGCTTAGTCATATCGACCTGCTCCGCCTCAATGACAATAGGATAAGACGACAAAGTTTCTTCCTGCACCGTGTCGATATAAGCCTGGAAGCCCGACGACAGCGACAATATCAAAGCAATGCCGATAATACCGATACTGCCCGCAAAAGAGGTCATAAACGTGCGACCTTTTTTTGTCATAAGGTTGTTAAGACTCAAGGATAAAGCTGTCAAAAACGACATTGAATTGGCCTTCTGTCGCTTTTTATCTTTTTTGTCTTTTTTATCCTTCTTAACTTTTTCTTTTTTAACCGTTTCTTTTTTAACGTCCGACTCAATTTCGCTCTGCTGCGGCTCAATTTCACCCTGTTGCGGCTCGGTATTTTGGCTTAAAGCCTCTTGCTCGCTGTCAAAAGGAGCTGTGTCACCGACGATCTCGCCGTCGCTCAATTTAATAATTCTGGTCGAGTATTCTGCCGCAAGCTCGGGATTGTGGGTAACCATTATAACAAGACGGTCGCTGGCGACCTCCTTGAGCAGTGCCATTATCTGCACACTGGTTTCAGAGTCGAGCGCACCCGTAGGCTCGTCGGCCAAAAGGATCTCGGGGTTGTTGATAAGTGCGCGGGCAATGGCAACTCTCTGCATCTGTCCGCCCGACATCTGATTGGGCCTTTTGTTGAGCTGATTACCGAGACCGACCTTTTCGAGTGCCTCTATAGCTCTTTTGCGGCGTTGCTCGCGGCTGACGCCCGAAAGCGTCAACGCCAACTCAACATTAGCCAGAACAGTCTGATGAGGAATAAGATTATAACTCTGGAAAACAAAGCCTATCGAGTGGTTTCTGTATGTATCCCAGTCGCGGTCGTTATATTCCTTGGTCGAGCGTCCGTCTATGATCAGATCGCCCGAAGTATAACGGTCAAGACCGCCGATAATATTGAGCAGGGTCGTTTTACCGCAACCCGAATGACCCAATATCGAAACAAACTCGTTACGACGGAACTCAATGCTGACATCTTTTAAAGCTGCGACGGTCTCACCGCCGGTTTCATAATTTTTTGTAATGTTTAACAGTTTGAGCATTTGCAAGCTTCTTTCCGAAAAAGATTTTTCTATTAATGTATCACACAATTATTAATAATGTGTTAATCATTTAAAAATTTTACCATGAAATAACTATCGCCGACGCACCGTCAATAGTCGACCAGCCGTAGGTCCCGATCCTGTCGGCAGGCTGTAACAACTCATTTACCCTGTCAAGATTCCCTTTAAGATCGAGTTCTTTTGCGATG
This sequence comes from Oscillospiraceae bacterium, assembly GCA_015066395.1. Taxonomy (GTDB): domain Bacteria; phylum Bacillota; class Clostridia; order Oscillospirales; family Acutalibacteraceae; genus UMGS172. The sequence continues at coordinate 72,737 of SVOL01000003.1, forward strand.
TTTTCCATTCTTCCGACACCAACATTCTGTGCAAAACCTATCTCGACAAAAGATTTGTCAGACTTAACGGCACGCAAGATGCCCTCAGACAGAACGGTCGGGAACTGATCGAGCGACTCTACATACGAGCCGCCATTTACAAAGTAATTGTTTTTCACCGACGTCGCCGCGGGCAACCTTATGTTGAAGGTCACCGTGTCCAGCTCCGTATCTGCGACTGTTGAAAAATCCGGGTCAAGAGTTCTGGCCGAAAGAACCGTCTCGTCGTTTACATTAAAATAAAAATGCAATCCTGCGTCATCGGTGTCGTTGGTCGTGACGTCAAGATGATACCACTCGCCGTTAATTTTTACCATATTCCACATATGCGGCTCATCGGACATACCCGTTACCGGCGTGTTTTCCACGCCTATCATATTCAGCAACACCTGCATCGCTTTGGTGTAGCCTTCACAGACCGCACTACCTTCGATAAACGCACCCATAATGTCCCAGGCGTGCTTATGTTTTTCTCCGTCCGATAAGGCCGCTTTATTATATGTGACCCTGTCGGCCAGCCAATCGTGGAGAAAAAGCTCCGTTTGGAACTCTGAGGTTTCTATCACCATTGCATTACTGAGAGCAGTTAAATAGGTTTTTATTTTGCCCTCTGCCTCTTGTCGCTCATCAGCGGTGCAAAACCAATCGCTCTCGCTGTCGGCAAATTTTATAGACATCTTACCGCCAAACGACTGCAGATAATAAGTATTCGGCAACCAAAAGTACTCCGGTCGGTCGCGTCGGATACACTGATAAACCAGTTCAAGATCACGTCTCGAGCATTTTCCGACATCGATAAATCCCGTTTGCATATTGAAAACGGCATTGTCGATCTTTATGTATACGCTCTGTTGCTCGGCGTCAAGCTCCCGGAACAGATAGCCGCCGACCGTTTGAGTATACTCACAACCGTCAGGATAAATGCCGAGCTTCACTACAGAATCGGCCGCGGTCAAGAGTTTATCCCCACCGATCAGCTGACCGATATTACTGCCGACATTCTCGACGACCTCGCCAATACTGCCGCAACCGCACAGCAAAAAGCATACCAAAACAAGGAGGCTTAACAGTCTTTTCATTTTACACCTCTTAAAAGATCATATCGTACACCGCAGGAAACGAAAAATCATTTTCAGTTTTATCTGCAATATAAAGAATCTCATCTAAAATATTCCTGCGGCTCGCCGTGTCATAAAACTGACTGCAGGCAAAGCTTAAAAATTCGGAATCCATCTTCTTTACCGCCTGATTGCCTGTCAGCAGTACAGCGGTATTATTTTCATTATACACTACTCCGTCCATTCTGTCAGCAATTTTTCGGAAACTTTCGCTGTCGAATTTTATAAAGTTTTGAAATTCTAAGCCGAAAAACGTCTGAATACTGTCAATAGCCGAATAAAGTTTGCCTTCGGACAAAAGTAATTTAACCGATGACTCGAAATCTTTATCGGGTCTTAGAGGACAAGCGTCAAAGGAAAAATCGACCGGAGAGATAAAGCAATCGGCTAAATACAGCTCGTCGGTTGCAGGTTCGGAATAAATAATAAGCACCGACAGTCCGTCGCCTGCCACCGACTCGGCCCCTTTTGCTTCAACCGAAAGTTTGTTGCCCGATTGCTCGTTTGGAACGTTACCGCCGCCCAAACTGCCGATTATATCTCTTCCGGCACCCGATAAAAGCAAGACCGCAATAGCAACAATAGCGAACAGAACGACCGACGCCGAAAAGGATAGCACAAATATTGCAAACTTCCTCATTTCATCAACTCCTCAAGGAATATTTTAGGCAGATAGGCCGCGGTTATTCGAAATTTTCAAGAAACTTAAAATTTCACTTGACTTTTGTGCGGTAGTTTAGTATAATCTCATTTGCAAGTTAAACATTCGGACGTTTAGCTCAGCTGGTAGAGCACCCGCTTGACGTGCGGGCGGTCGAGGGTTCGAGTCCCCCAGCGTCCACCAAAAAACGACAGGTTTTGACCTGTCGTTTTTTTTAACGAAATCCACCCTTGCGGGTGGGTGAAATATTGCTCCGCAATATGAAATACGCCTGCGGCGTGTGAAATCGCTGCGGCGGTGGGTGAATTTTATTTCGCTTTCTGCGACAGCAGAAAATTTCATAACGACCATCGGTCATTATTTAACATTTGCCGTAAGGCAAATATTCCACTGTAACCGAGAGTTCAAATTTATACAATATGGACGCCTATTTTATGCTGCCTTTTCAAAAATCAACAAGGTTCGACAGAACCTTGTTGATTTTACTTTTTCACTCTTCACTTTTCACTTCTCACTATTCTCTGCTTGTCGATTTTGGTGTAAGTAATAAGTAATAGTGAACAGTAAAGAAGTGAAAAGAGTACAAGGAGTCCTCTACACGGACAATTTCTACTTTTCTAAAGTTCACTCTTATACAATTCGGACATCTGTTTTATACCTCCCTTCCAAACCTTGAGTCTTCGAACTTAAGGTTTTAATTCTGCGAAAACAACGGTATAACGTCACGCTTAGCATACAAAACATTGCTTCCCAACACTAAATTTCCTGATTTTATAAAAAATCTAAAGACCACTCTTGACAATCACGTGACCGTGTGATATGTTTAGTATATAAGTTGATTTCACGGAGGTCGATCAAATGAAGGCGTATATTAAATTTATTTCTCTAATAATAGCAATAGCGATCTTATCATTGTTTTGTTCTTGTAAAAACAACTCAAACACGATTCGCGAATTGGGCAACCCCACAAAGGAGCACTACCCAAACAATTTTGCCGCCCGATGTGTATGGGATATGGAAATTTACGACGGAAAACTCTACGTTGGTAACGGTAATTACGACGATAACACCGGACCTGCTCCCGTGCTATATTGTAATTTAGACTCACTCGGCGACTGGAAGTCAGAAATCGTTTTGAACGACGAACAGATCGGCAGGTTTGTAATAATTGACGGCAAATTGACCGTTCCCGGATTTGACCCTTGTGGTGACCCGGATGCCGGTGCCTATTACCAGTTGGAAAACGGAGGTTGGAACACTTATAGAAACTTACCCGGAAGTCTTCACAACTTCGATATTGTCAAATTCGACGATAAGCTGTTCGCCGGAATCGGAGCAACCGAAGGCAAAACATCTGTTATGGTGTCAGAGAACGGTAGCTATTTTACATACGTTCCTATGTATAAAAACGGTCAACCGATTTCAACTATGAATAACGGATACTTTAGGACTTACGATTTTTTCGTCTTAGAAAATAAATTATACGCTGATCTTTACTATAAAACATCGGAATCATCAGCAGGTTTTCTCGAATTATACCGATATGAAAACGGTGTTTTTGTTTTCGATAATGCATGGGGTAAAAAGCTTTCCTTTATCGGTTGTCCCTATTTGTCACCGATACATTCCAAGGCCGTTATAAACGATACTTTGTTCATAACAACCGGACATCTGTATTATACGACCGATATGAACGAATTCAAAAAAATCGAGCTTCCGAACAAAGCCCAAGCATACGATTTGTATGTATATAACGATGTTCTGTATATTCTCACCGCTTTTAAAACGGAAGACGGGTATTGCACAACGATATACAGCACAACGTCCGAAAACATCGATGATTTCAAAGGAGAGGTCAAGTTTAATTGGGCTTTACCGCCAACATCTTTTGCAGTAAATGATGACTGCTTTTTTATCGCTATGGGCGACTGGAATATCGAATCGGAGCAAAACGGAGATGTTGTCGAATTGAAGAGGAAGTGATCTTATGAAACTTTATTTTAAAAAACTGTTATGGGCCGTGATTTTCGTGGCGATGATTTTTGTTATCTATTTTGTAGGCTTTAACATTCTTTTTACCGCTGCAAACTTTTTCAAAAATTCTACTGTGTGGAACTTAATACTCTTCGGAATACCTTTTTTAGGCGGACTGATCTTTATTTTTAAGGCGCGCGTCGGAAACCGCATCAATAGAACACAATATATGAACAGTCTGAACGATATCGAATTTTCGTTTAAAAAAGATCTTATTAGGACTGTGAGATCCAAGGACTTTATTACCGAAGTGTTGGCTTTATTGACGATTTCTTGTCCGTTTTTCTGTGCTGTCGGTCTTAGCGAAAACACTTCGATTCCCGCGTTAATACTCGGAATTGTTTTATTAACACTTATAAGTGTTTCTGTGTTTTCGATTACCGATATTACTATATGGCTCTTAGTCCACAGAAAATGGGTAAAAGGCGAGTGACCCGGCAACTGTTTTGTAAAGGTGGTCTGTTAAAATGTTGAAGCAATATTTAAAAAAATATTTACACTATCTTCTGCACTTCATCCCCGCGGATTATACCGGCCTCCTCACCTTAATATTGCTATTATATCCTATCGAAATTATATTCAAACCGTCTAATTTTGCTGAAACTGTTATTCGTGCCGTTTTGTTCACGGTCGGTTCGTGTATATGCTTGTTTGCACTGTCGTTTCGAGAAGGATATCAAGTGAGAAAATTAAAAATGTCCAAAATCATGGTGGCTTTAATGCTCGTCTTTATCACACAGCATATAGTAGCAAACCTCACGGGGTTTTTCCCTCATGTAATGGCCGTTGCCGCATCTGTATGGGATCATGTTGTATACCCACTCGCCTTGAACAAAGATCCACCTATGCATATATCTCACTTGTGCCTTGCGGCTTTACAGATTATCTGCTATACTCCCTGCGTTATTTTGGGTGAACACTCGGGTGTTAATAAACGAAAAAGAGAATTGACGGAATTCAATACCAGCGACTAACTGCTTAAAAAAGCAAATTCATACGTTGTTGTGGAGAAAGACCTTATCCTCACCGTAATTTATCATAAAGATTCCTAGCTACGCTCGGAATGACACGACAAACCTTAAATTGTATGTCATTCTGAGCCACAGGCGAAGAATCCTTAAATATTAAGCTTATTATTCAATACGGGCAATAATCACCACTACAATGACAGTGTTCGTAGGGCAGTGGTTTACTCCTGCCGAAATCATACACCTTCAAGCGGCGGAGTAGTACTTGCGTCCTCGGGTTTGAGCTTCGAAATGGTAACGGGATTTTCCTTCTGCGGTTTATCCTCAAGTGCTGCAAAAAACTCCTCTTCTGTCAACTGGCCATCTCTGTACTGGTGTAGTAATTCAGACTTATCAACCTTCGGCAAAGAACATTACTTGATATCCCGCATAGAATGACTATTGATAGATAGCTCATTTTGTGCTACTCTGTTGTTAGAGTTCTTATTCGATGCCTCGTAATCGAGGATGGTGACCAACTCGTTTGGTGAGCCGGTTAGTGAATAAGGACTCTCTTTTTTTGCTCAAATTTGCCAACATCTTTAATGAAACCAATATTATAAAGTATAGATTTCTTACATTATATGTGGTATAGTTATCGGCATAGTTTGTTTGATTTTGAAATTTATCAAAATAATTGTTGACTTTAGCACGGTGATGTGTTACAATGCTAACAAATTAAATTTCACTAATCAAAGAGGACGATACTATGGCTAAATTTGATAAGCGACATTTGAGCGAACTTTACACAGCAATTTTATCTTTGGAAACTGCCGAAGAGTGCGACAAATTTTTTGAAGACATCTGCACCATTCAGGAGTTAGAGGCTATGTCCCAGCGTTTGCAGGTGGCTAAAATGTTGAAAGCGGGTCTCAGCTACTCCGAGGTCAACAAACAGACCGGTGCCAGCACCGCAACCATCTGCCGTGTCGGCAAATGCATCAACTACGGCAACGGCGGTTATGAAATGGTCATCGACCGCATTAAATAAGAGGTTTTAAGGAGTACGTTATGTTTAACGATGCTATTTTAAAAAGCGAAGAAAAGGCGGTCTTCGCCCTTCGCTCAATATATACACGTTTCGGCTATTCCCGATTTAAAATGAACAAATTTGAGGAATACGACCTTTATTCGAAAATGAAGGACTCGCTGATTTCGGACGGCGTCATCACCTTCACCGATACAAACGGCAAGCTATTGGCTTTGAAGCCCGACGTTACGCTGTCGATAATCAAAAACTCGACCGACAAAAAGGGTGTTGTGCAAAAGCTGTACTATGACGAGAGTGTCTACCGTGTTTCGGGCAGTTCCAAAACATTCAAAGAGATCACCCAGACGGGTTTGGAGGTTTTGGGTGATATTTCGCTTTATGACGTTTCGGAGGTTCTTATCTTAGCGTTGAAGAGTCTCGAGACCATAAGCGAGGATTTTATTCTCGATATCGCTCACGCTTCGCTTTTTTGTGAGTTGCTTCGCGTTTGCGAGCTGTCCGATACGACCCATTTGCAGGTCATCGAGGCTATCAAGCGTAAGTCGCGTGACGCCGTTTACTCGCTCCAAAAATCGGGTGAGATCTCGGAATCTGCCGCAGACATCACGACAAAGCTTATTGCCAATTACAAGGATCTCAAAGCTCTGAACGCCGCTTTCTGCGATATAAAGGACGACAAGGTTCAAGCCGCTTTAGCAGAAATGTTGGAGCTTGTAAAGATTGCTTCCGAGTTAGGCTTTTCCGACAAGCTCAATATCGACTTTTCCATCGTCAACGCATCGGGCTACTACAGCGGAGTTGTGTTCAAGGGATATATAAAAGGTATCCCCACAGAGGTTCTGTCCGGTGGACGTTATGACAAGCTGATGAAAAAAATGGGCAAATCATCGGGTGCTGTAGGCTTTGCGGTATACCTCGACAGTCTGCAGGGTCTTAGTGCCGCACAGTCGGATTACGACTATGATTTTGTACTGTTGACCGATGACGGTTGCGATCCTTGTGACGTTTTAGAGCAGGTCGAAACTTTATCGTCAAACGGTAGCAGCGTGGCGGTGTTCCGCAACATTCCCGAGGGTGTTCGCTACCGCAACATTATCAAAATGACCGCTAACGGATTGGAGGCTTAAAATAATGGAATTTTTAAACATTGCCCTGCCAAAAGGCCGTTTGGGTGAAAAGGTCTATGATATGTTCGAGCGTTCGGGGTTCCCCTGCCCTTCAATAAAGGAACCCAACCGCAAGCTGATTTTTGAAAACGGCGAAGTCGGAGTTCGCTACTTCTGGGTAAAGCCGTCGGACGTTGCCATTTATGTCGAACGCGGTGCCGCCGACATCGGCGTTGCAGGCAAGGATATTTTACTCGAATACGAACCCGACATTTATGAGCTTTTGGACCTCGACTTAGGCAAATGCGTTATGGCCGTTGCCGCAAAGGTCGACTTCAGAGACGACCAGTCCAAGACCTTGAGAGTGGCAACTAAATTCTCAAATATAGCAAAAAAATACTACTCCGAAAAATGCCGCGATATCGATATTATCCACCTCAACGGTTCAATCGAGATCGCTCCGATTTTGGGACTTTCCGATGTTATAGTCGATATCGTTGAAACGGGCAAGACATTAAAAGAAAACGATCTTGAATCCAAGGAGACGATAGTTCCCATCAGCGCTCGTCTTATTTCAAACAAGACCGCGTACAAATTCAAACAATCGAAGATCGATTCAATTACCGCCGCGTTAGCAGAACTTGTGAGGGCAAAAAATGATTGAGATTTTGAAATTTTCCGAGGTAACAAAAGACGAGATCTTCTCGCGGGTTGCCGAAAAAATCGATGTCTCGGACATCGTTCGTGATATTATAGAAAACGTAAAACAAAACGGCGACAAAGCCGTACTCGAATACTGCAAAAAGTTCGACAAAGCCAACCTTTCATCTTTAGAGGTCACGGCCGAGGAAATCGACGAAGCCGTTACTTTGGTCGAACCGAAGTTTTTAAAAATACTCGAAACTGCCGCAGAGAATATCCGCGAATTTCACTCGCGTCAGGTTCGCGAAGGCTTTAAAATTGAAAAAGACGGCATTGTCACAGGTCAGAAGATCACACCTATTGAAAAGGTCGGTCTTTATGTTCCCGGCGGTACTGCCGCCTATCCGTCGACCGTTTTGATGGACTCTATCCCTGCCAAGATCGCAGGTGTCAAGGAGATGTGCATCGTCACTCCGCCAAATAAGGACGGCAAAATAAATCCCGTTATCCTTGCCGCCGCAAAGATTGCAGGTGTTGACCGCATTTTTAAGGTCGGTGGCGCTCAGGCCGTTGCCGCTTTAAGCTACGGCACCGAGTCTATCCCTAAAGTCGACAAGATAGTCGGTCCGGGTAACGCCTTTGTTGCCGAAGCAAAACGCCAGGTTTTCGGTATGGTAGCTATCGATATGATCGCAGGACCGAGCGAGATACTTGTCATTGCCGATTCCAAAAGCAACCCCAGACACGTCGCCGCCGACCTTTTGTCTCAAGCCGAGCACGACCGAAACGCCAGCGCGGTTTTGATCACCGACAGCGAGGAGTTTGCGAGATTAGTCAGCGAGTCGTTGGAAGAGCAGATCCCACAGCTCGAACGTGCTGAAATTGCCCGCGAATCCATCGATAAAAACGGCAAGATCATCGTCACCAACGATATTTTAGGCGCAATAGAGGTCTCAAACGAGATCGCTCCCGAGCACCTGGAACTTCAGCTTGACGATCCGTTTAAATATCTCGATGCCGTAAAGAACGCCGGCAGTATTTTTATGGGACGTTTCTGTCCCGAAGCTTTGGGTGACTATTACGCCGGTCCTAATCACACATTACCTACAAGCGGCACCGCAAAATTCTCCAGCCCCTTGTCGGTCGATGATTTTACCAAAAAGACCCAGTTCACATACTACACCGAAGATGCACTCAAAGAGGTTGCCGACGATGTCGCCTTTTTTGCAAAAAAAGAAGGCCTTACCGCTCACGCAAAGAGTGCAGTTATCAGATTTGAGGATGAAAAATGAGTAGATTCAAATGCTCCGAGTTTTCTAATTTAAAGGAGTACGTTCCGGGTGAACAGCCGCGGGACAAGCAATACATAAAACTCAACACAAACGAATCGCCTTATCCGCCGTCACCCGCCACCATTCAGGCAGTTGATAGCGGCGAGGTCGCCGATCTTTGTCTTTACTCAGACCCCGAATGCAAAAAACTAAAGCAGGCTATCGCCAAAACTTACGGAGTGAAGCCTAAAAATGTATTCGTATCCAACGGTTCGGACGAGATTCTAAACTTTGCTTTTATGCTCTATGGCAAGGCCTCGGGTGCTGTGTTCGCTGACATTACCTACGGCTTTTACAAGGTCTTCGCCCAGCTTTACGGGATCGATTACTCGATAAAACCGCTGAACTCCGATTTCACTATAAACGTCGACGATTACAAATCTACGGGTAGATTCACGGTTCTTGCAAACCCCAACGCTCCGACCGGCATTGCATTACCTCTCAAAAAAATCGAAGAGATCGTTGCATCAAATCCCGACACGGTGGTGCTTATCGACGAGGCTTACGTCGATTTCGGTGCTGAATCGGCTCGCGGATTGATAAGTAAGTATAAAAACCTTATTGTATGTATGACCTATTCAAAATCCCGCAGTATGGCAGGTGCAAGACTGGGCTTCTGCTTCGCCGACGAGGAATTGATAAAGGATCTCGAGCTTATCAGATACTCGACAAATCCTTACAACATCAACCGCTTGACCCAGGTCGCAGGTACCGCCGCAATGGCGGACAACGACTACTATATGCAAAACTGCGAAAGAATAATTGAAACGAGAAAATTCACAACAGAAGAGTTGACGGCTTTAGGGTTCGATGTTTTGGAATCAAAAGCAAACTTCGTCTTCACAAAGCATCCTGAACTCTCGGGCAAAGACTTTTATTTAGAACTTAAATCCAAAGGTGTGCTTGTCCGCCACTTTGAGACCGAGCGGATCGCCGATTTCAACCGAATTACTATAGGTTCTATGGAAGAAATGACCGAATTTATAAAGATCACCCGCGAAATTTTAAAGGAAAAGGGACTTTTAAAATGAGAATTGCTGAAATTAACAGAAAAACCGCCGAGACCGATATTTATTTGAAATTAAACCTTGACGGCAAAGGAACTTCGACTGTTGTCACGGGCTGTGGCTTTTTGGACCACATGCTGACCCTCTTTGCCAAGCACGGCCGATTTGACTTAGAAGTAAAATGCAAAGGTGACACAGAGGTCGACTATCACCACACCGTTGAGGATATCGCCATTTGTTTAGGAGATGCCTTTAAAAAGGCTCTCGGCGACTGCCGCGGAATCACCCGTTACGGCAGTTTTTGCCTGCCGATGGATGAGGCACTCATCTTGACTGCTGTCGATATTTCGGGCAGAAGCTATCTGCGTTTTAACTTAGAAATCCCGCGTGCCAAGGTCGGCGATTTTGACACAGAGCTCGTGCTCGAGTTTTTTGAAGCCTTTGTCCGTCACGCTGATGTGACACTCCACGTTCGCCAGTTAGACGGTGTCAATTCTCACCACATTATCGAAGGAACCTTCAAATCGTTCGCAAGGACTATGAAGGCGGCCGTTGCTATCGACGAATCAGCCAAGCAAGAGATTCCGTCGACCAAAGGGGTACTTTAAATGACCGTTATTATTGATTACGGCGTCGGAAACCTCTTTTCTCTGACCTGTTCATTCAAAAAGATCGGTGCCGATGTCATTGTTTCCAGCGACCCCGAAGTTATAAAAAGCGCCGATTGGCTGATACTTCCCGGTGTCGGTGCTTTCAAGGATGCCGCCGAAAAATTAAGACGTTCGGGACTGGACAGGATCTTGATCGAAAAGGCACGGTCCGGTTGCCCGGTTTTAGGTATTTGCCTCGGTATGCAGCTTTTATTCGAACGCAGTTTTGAATACGGCGAGCACCGCGGATTGGGACTGTTAAAGGGTGACATCGTGCCCTTTAAAGGTGCCATCGACGAATCACTGAAAATTCCGCACATAGGGTGGAATTCGCTCGAAAAACGCGACGACTGTCCGTTGTTTAAACACATAAAAGACGGTGATTTTGTTTATTTCGTGCATTCGTTCTTTGCCGATTTTGACACTCCGTCCAGAGCAGCATGGAGTGATTACGGCATTCCTTTCACCGCCGCAGTTTGGGACGGCAACATCTTCGGATGCCAGTTCCATCCCGAAAAAAGCGGCGATGTGGGGCTTAATATTTTACGCGCATTTATTGAGATTGGAGAAAACTGATGCTCATTTTACCCGCAATAGATTTGGTAAACGGCTGTGCCGTCCGTCTTTTTAAGGGCGATTATGATAATATGACCGTTTACAGCAACAACCCCGTAGAGGTTGCATTAAAATTTAAAGAGGCCGGTGCAGAGTTTATTCACCTTGTAGATCTTGAAGGTGCCAGAGACGGCGATACTCCCAACATAAAGGTGGTTGAAGACATCGTCAAGACCACCTGTATTCCTGTTGAGATCGGCGGCGGTATCCGTTCTACAGAAGTCATTGACCGCTACCTGTCGATAGGTGTCAACCGCATTATTTTAGGCACGGCGGCTGTAACAGACGAGGAATTGCTCAAAACCGCCGTCGGAAAATACGGCGATATGATAGCCGTAGGGGTTGATGTCAAGGACGGTTTTGTGGCGATAAAGGGCTGGCTCGAAAAATCACAGTACACACTCGAAGCCTTTTTTGAAAAACTATCCGCATTAAAAGTTAACACCGTTATTTGCACCGATATTTCCAAAGACGGCGCGATGCAAGGAACCAACCGCGAAATGTACCGTCTTTTGAGTAGGAAATTTAATATGAATATTGTAGCCTCGGGCGGAGTTTCCAGCCTTGATGATATAAAGGCACTGAAAGAAATGGGACTCTACGGCGCGATATTGGGCAAGGCCTATTACGTTGGTGCAGTTGACCTCAAAAAAGCGATCGAGGTGGCAAAATGATAACAAAAAGAATCATACCCTGCCTTGATGTCAAGAACGGACGCGTTGTTAAAGGCACGAATTTCCAAGGATTGTCCGATGTTTCATCACCCATCGAATTGGCGAAGTACTACAGTGATGTGGGCGCCGATGAACTGGTCTTCTACGACATCACCGCTTCAGCCGAAGGCAGAGCGTTGTTCACCGACATATTAAAAGAGGTTGCATCGAATGTGTTTATCCCACTTACCGTCGGCGGCGGAATCAACACGGTCGAGGATTTTGACCGAGTGTTGAAATGCGGCGCCGATAAGGTAAGCGTCAACTCGGGAGCTATAAAAAATCCCAACCTCGTACGCGAAGCGGCTCAAATTTACGGCGATCAATGTGTCGTTCTGTCGGTCGATATCAAGCGTGTCGGCGGCGAATTCAGAGTGTTTGCAAAGGGCGGACGCGAGGATACAGGGTTAGAGGCCATTGGTTGGATCAAACGCTGTGTCGAAATGGGTGCAGGTGAAGTTGTTGTGAACTCTATAGACACCGACGGCGTTAAAAAAGGCTTTGACATAGAAATGCTAAAAGCAGTAAGAGCAGCAGTTAATGTTCCCGTTATCGCCTCAGGCGGTGCAGGAAACGCCGAGCACTTCCAAGAGCTTTTTACAAAGATACCCGATATGGACGCGGGACTGGCGGCATCTATTTTCCACTTCGGCGAAGTTGCGATCCCCGATCTCAAAGCACTTTTAAAATCAAACGGAATAATTGTGAGGTTATAAAAATGATAAATTTTGATATCGATAAACTGAGATTTAACAGCCGCGGACTGATCCCGGCAGTTGTAGTCGACTCTATTACCAAAAAGGTCTTGACCGTTGCTTATATGAACCGAGAAAGCCTTGAAATTTCCATTGAAAAGGAACTCACCTGCTTCTACAGCCGTTCGAGACAAAAACTTTGGCTCAAAGGCGAGACCAGCGGCAACTATCAGCACATCGTCTCAATCACCGCCGACTGCGATTACGACGCATTGACTATAGTTGTTGAAAAGGATGGTCCTGCCTGCCACAAGGGTACTGATTCCTGCTTCACCCACAATCTGTTCCAGAGTGACAGCCGACAAGAGTTTACCATAGAAGGTCTTTACGATCTTTTAAAGGGCCGCAAAGAGCAGATGCCCGAGGGCTCTTACACTACTTACCTTTTCCAGAAAGGACTCGATAAGATCCTTAAAAAGGTCGGCGAAGAGTGTACCGAGGTTATCATCGCCGCTAAGGCCGACGATAAAAAGGAGACCGTTTATGAGATCGCCGATCTGATGTACCACGTTATGGTGCTGATGAACCAGATGGGCATCACGGTCGAGGATGTACACCGTGAGATTGCCTCGCGCAACATCATCGACCACAAAGTAAAGCAGGAAAAAATGACCTGATAAAAGCAAAAAGACACCCTCGCGGGTGTCTTTTCTTATTTACATTCCGTCAACCAATCTGCAGGCCGAAAGTGCGGCGATAGCACCGTCGGACACGGCGGTTGCAACCTGGCGGATGGTCTTTGTGCGGCAATCACCTGCTGTAAAAATTCCCTCTTTTGCATTCTGAGGTACACAATCTTCACCGCTTACAATATAGCCGTACTCATTGAGTGCCACATTGTCCGAAAACGGCTCATTTTCGGGACATTGACCGATAGCCACAAACACACCATCGACCTCTAAATCGGTATCAACGCCGTCTTTTGTTATCTTAATGCCCTTAAAAGTGTCGCCGTCCGAGAGTATCTCCTTGACGGTACTCGAAAGAATTATATTTATATTTTTTCTTTCGGCAATGTCGCTCTGCAAACGGGTCTCGCCCGTAAGGAAGTCGAGATTTTGCACAATCGTCACCTTTTCGCAAAGGTCCGAAAGCATCACAGCCTCCTGCAGTGCAGTATTTCCGCCGCCGACAATGGCAACCTTTTTGCCACGGTAAAACGCACCGTCGCAAACGGCACAGTAGGATATTCCCTCACCGATAAAATCATTTTCACGGTCAAGTCCTAACTGTCTGTGCTTTGAACCCGTGGCGATTATCACGGTCTTAGCCTTATACTCCGCGAACTCACCCTTAACGGTGAAATCACCCGTTTCGCCGGTGATCGAAAGCGCCGTATCAAGTTCAATATCGGCACCCTGCTCCAACACCTGCTCGACCAGTTTATCAGCCAATTCGGTGCCGCTAAGCACCTTGAAGCAAGGGTAGTTCTCCACCCTCGGGGAATGGGTTATCTGTCCCCCGAAGGTCAGTTTTTCAAGAACCAACACCTTTTTCTCGGCTCTGCGAGCGTATAAAGCGGCGGTAAGACCTGCAGGACCCGCTCCTATTACTATAATATCGTACATCTTTTTATTCCCTACCGTTTAAGACAGGCTTTCGATATACGCCTTAATATTGGATACGTTGGTTATCTTCTGAACATTCTCTCCGTCGATGAGTACGAGAGTCGGAGCCTGGCGGATCTCAAACTTCTTGGCGGTTTCGGGATCCTTGTCGGCAAAGATCTCTTCAAACTCAATGCCTGCTTTTTCCAAAAGGTGAACTGCCATCTTGCAGTTGGGGCAGGTCGTAGTTGCGAAAAGGATCGTCTTTTTTGCCTCGACAGGTGCTGTACAAGTGCAAGCGTCCGCTTTGGCTGTATCGGTCAGAGGTGACTTTTTGTCCATTTTATCGGGGCTGTAGACCAATCTGTCCTTATACTCCTGCGACTTGCCGTCGTTCCAGTTCTGAACCGGACGGTAGTAACCGGTGATTCGGCTGTAGACCTCGGTCTTTTCGCCGCACTCAGGGCAGGTAAACTGTTCGCCTGCAATATATCCGTGGTTCTTACATACCGAGTAGGTCGGAGAAAGGGTGTAATAAGGCAGCTTGTAGTTCTCGGCAATAGTGCGAACGAGGGTTGCGGCGCTCTTCCAATCGGGCAGTTTTTCGCCTAAGAAGCCGTGGAAAACAGTACCCGAAGTATAAAGAGTCTGCAGCTCGTCCTGAATGTCGAGAGCGGCAAATATATCATCTGTATAGCCTACGGGCAGATGCGAAGAGTTGGTGTAGTACGGAGTCTCGCCCTGCTCGTGATCCGAAGCGGTAACAATACCGGGATAACGGCGAACGTCGTGCTTTGCCAAGCGGTAGCTGGTCGACTCCGCAGGAGTAGCTTCCAGGTTGTAAAGATCGCCGTACTTTTCCTGATAATCGGACAGCTTCTCACGCATATAGTTGAGGACCTCTTTCGAGAACTCCTGAGTCTCAACGTGGGTCATATCCTTCTTAAGCCATTTTGCGTTGAGGCCTACCTCGTTCATACCAAGCAAGCCGATGGTCGAGAAGTGATTTGCAAAGGTGCCTAGGTAACGCTTGGTGTAAGGATAAAGTCCCTCACCCAAAAGCTTAGTGATGACCTCGCGCTTGATTTTAAGCGAACGAGCGGCAATGTCCATCATACGGTCAAGACGCTTGTAGAAATCCGCCTTATCTGCGGCCAGATAAGCAATTCTCGGCAGGTTGATGGTTACAACGCCGACAGAACCGGTGCTCTCACCGCTACCGAAGAAGCCACCCGACTTCTTTCTGAGCTCTCTGAGATCCAGACGAAGTCTGCAGCACATACTTCTGACGTCGCTCGGAGCCATATCACTGTTGATATAGTTAGAGAAGTAAGGAGTGCCGTACTTCGAGGTCATTTCGAAGAGAAGCTTATTGTTCTCGGTCTCCGACCAGTCAAAATCTCTCGTTATAGAGTAGGTCGGAATCGGATACTGGAAGCCGCGGCCGTTAGCGTCACCCTCGATCATAGTCTCGATAAACGCTTTGTTTACCATATCCATCTCGGCCTTGCAGTCCTTATACTTAAAGGGCATTTCCTTGCCGCCGACGATGGCGTTGAGTTCAGCCAGATCGTTAGGAACAGTCCAGTCAAGAGTAATGTTAGAGAACGGTGCCTGAGTACCCCAACGGGACGGAGTATTAACACCGTAGATGAACGACTCAATACACTTTTTGACCTGGTCGTAAGAAAGGTTGTCCGCCTTTACAAACGGCGCCAAATAAGTGTCGAACGAAGAGAAGGCCTGAGCGCCTGCCCACTCGTTCTGCATAATGCCGAGGAAGTTTACCATCTGATTGCAAAGAGTTGCAAGATGCTTTGCAGGAGCTGAGGTGATCTTACCGGTAACACCGCCGAGACCCTCCTGAATAAGCTGTTTTAAGGACCAACCGGCACAGTAACCGGTCAGCATCGAAAGGTCGTGAATGTGAATATCGGCGTTGCGATGAGCGTTTGCGATCTCGTCATCGTAAACCTCGGAAAGCCAATAGTTAGCGGTGATCGCGCCCGAGTTAGAAAGAATTAGTCCGCCTACCGAATAGGTAACGGTGGAGTTTTCCTTAACTCTCCAGTCGGTGACCTTAACGTAGCTGTCAACGATCTCCTTGTAGTCGAGAATGGTCGACTTCATCTCACGCATTTTGGCGTGCTGACGGCGATAGAGGATGTATGCCTTGGCAACATCGGCATAGCCTGCCTGAACGAGCACAGCCTCAACGCTGTCCTGAATATCCTCAACCGAGATCTGATAGTCACGGATCTTGGGTTCAAAGTCAGCGGTGACTTTGAGAGCCAAAAAGTCAATGATATTCTGATTGTAATTCTTATCCTGTGCGTCAAATGCCATACTAATGGCATCGGCGATCTTCTTTAAATCAAAATCGACTACTTTCCCGTCTCTTTTAATAACTGTGTACATAAAAAATTCTCCTGTCAACATATTTTAACGAGTGTATTTCCAGTATATTACCGAAAACCCGTTTTGTCAACAGGAGAATACAAGATATTGTGAGAAAAATTTTCACTAAGCACTATATATGGTGCTTAAAAACCGCGTAGTTCTGCGGTTTTTACATGCTGTTTGGTGAGTTTTAACAAACTTTCCATCGAATGTTTGTCATATCCGCTAAACCCGGATTTTATAAGGTCGCCCGAATCGATAAACCCCTGCAAAAAGTAGCGTTTGGCACCCGATATCAACCGAGCTGCCGACTCGATGTCGGCCTCATTATGAAGTTCTTTTACAACCGTCGTGCGGAATTCGTAATCGACAACATTGGACAATAGAAGTTCTACGCTTTCCTTGACCGCGTCGACCGACAAGCCTTCCACACCGGTCGTCTCAGGATACTTTTCGGGGGAGTTTTTAATATCCATCGCGACGTAATCGAGCAATCCCTCCGACACCAGTTCCTTCAGCACCTTAGGGTTGTTGCCGTTTGTGTCAAGCTTTACACAGAACCCCATTTCACGGATCTTTTTGATAAAATCCTTTAAATCGGGCTGCAATGTCGGCTCGCCGCCCGAAATGCAAACACCCTGCAAAATACCTTTCCGCTTCCTTAAAAAAGCAAAAAACTCTTCTTCAGGCAATTTCGATGCCGCCGCCACACCCGTTACCAATGAGGCATTATGACAAAAAGGACAACGAAAATCACACCCGCCGGTAAAAACCGTGCAGGCCATTTTGCCGGGGAAGTCCAGTAATGTCAGTTTTTGCAATCCTAAAAGCAGCATAATTACTCCTTCGATTAAATATGGCGGCACAGTAAACGCTGTACCGCCAATTCTTAAACTATTTCAACGGGCTGGCATCGACCGAATCGGGCGTGATCAGCTCAGCTGTATCGCCGTAACCGCTGCTGCCGTAAGAGCCGTAGCCATAGCCATAGCCGTAACCGTAGCCGTAGCCGTAACGGCGACCGTATCCGCCACCCTTATGATAACCGTAACCGTAACGGTGAGTACCGTGCTTGCCGTGATACTTGTAACCGCCGTAGTCACTGTGGTTAATATCGACATAGTTAAGGATATATCCCAAAATAGCGGTATCACTGGAAGCAAGATATCTCAAAGCGTTGGAGATTCTCGGACGGTCGGTACTATTCCACTTGATGGTGAACAACAATCCGTCGCAGAAATCGCCCAAAGCTGCCGATTCGGGAACGCCGCAATCGGGCATATCGACAATAATATAGTCGTAATGCTCTCTCAGATACTCAAAGATAGGATAATAATCTCTCTTTAAGAAGGTGACGCGCTCGGAACCTGCAAAGAGAACATCGAAGGTCTCCGAAATAGAATGGATACTGTCTTCGATCCTGCGTGTACCCTTAATGATCTCCGAAATGCCGACATTTTCAACCTCATTCTTGCGGTTCAAAATGGACTGCATAGAACGCTTTTTAAAGTCAACGTCCACCAGCACGACCTTCTTGCTACCCAAAGACAACGACTTTGCAAGGTTGTAGCTGACGGTGGTCTTTCCCTCGCCGTCGATAGCACTGATAAGGCCGATGACCTTAACACCCTTTGTGCTGGCATTGAACTTAACACGCTGTTTAAGAACACGGATAGACTCCGAGAAACCGGACAACTCAGACGGACCCTTGATGGCCACCGACTGGTTTGCGGTAGTACGTTTGGAATGTACCTCGGGGATCTCGCAAATACACTTGCCGTTAAACGCGACTTCGATATCACGGCGGCTGAAGACCGTCTTTCTGGTATACATACGAATAATTACAAACGCGATACCGACGGCAAAGCCTAAAAATGCACCTACCATAACGTAGTCATAGACCTTGTCGGTATTATACGGTGCCTTGGCCAATTCCGGCTGGGAACCCGCAAGCACGTTCATTCTCGTATCGCCGACAACGTGTTCTGCAATCTTAGGATAGTTCTCGATCATTGAAATGAGAATATCATAAGCATCCTGAGCTTTAGGGCTTGTAACGTGCAACTCAAAAATATTGGTATCTTCGATAGCAGCCGCTGTGATGGTACCGTCTACTTCACGGCCAACGTCAGCCATAACGACCTCGGTCAGAAATCCTCCGTCAATAATATGAGGGAAGGTTGCGGCCATCTGCTGAGAAAGCGTTTCATTATAGTTAAAAACGTAAACGCTGGCACCACTGGAAGCGTTACTGTCAACAAGCGGCACGATGGTAAATCTGGCAGTTGAACGGTAAAGCGGAACAAAGGTTACCGCAAATATGACGTACGCCGCAATCGCAAAGCTGACGGTAAGACCTACGACTACCCACCAAATACTCTTTAAATTCTGAAAAAAGGCGGCAAAGGTAAAGCTCATGGCTTCGGAGGTAACAGGTGATTCATTTTCAACACGTTTCATCAAACTCTCCTCCGATCCTTAAGCGTTAATGCCGGTGTTATATTCCACAATATCGTTGGAAGTTCCCGACAACAGTCTCAAATGGCGGATATCATTGAGAATACATCCTGCCAAGTAATTCTTGTTTATGGCTTCGAGCTGATCGTTTATACTTGTGACGTTTACATAGTCCTGACGCACAACGAGCAACGAAGCGTCGACAACACCGGCGATGATCTCGGCATCAACAATAATGCCGGAAGGCGGTGTATCGATAATAATATAGTCAAACTGCTTTTTGAGTGCTCGAATAGTCTCGGCAAAACGGGGACTTGCCAATTTTTCGGCCGACTGGGCACAACTTAAAATATTATGAAGCAAATAGATACCGTTGGTAGCATCATAACGAACGAAATCGTTAATGTTGCCGCCGTCCTGAAGGAACTTATGGAAGTCCTTCTGAGACTCTGTGTCGATCTGCTCCTGGGTCAGAGCGTCGCCCTGATTAAAGAAGAACTTGACAGCCGGCTTTCTGAAGTCGCAGTCGATAAGCAAAACTTTATGCGAGTTATGTGCCAATGCAACAGCCAGGTTGACCGAAACGGTGGTTTTACCCTCGTTCTCGGCAGTACTTGTCACCATAAGCGCATTGATTCCCTTGGTGCGGTACAAGCTCTCTATCTTAATAGCCATTCGGCGGAAGCTTTCGGTAAAATCGTAACCTACGAACGTATTACTCAAAATGAGACGGCGTTTCGGATCGGGCAGTTTCTTACCAAAGCCCTTGAAATGGTTGATGGTACCAAACAATTTTGCCTTGAGTTCGATCTCAACGTCCGAAACATTCTTAATAGTGTCACGAGTAAACGACATAATAAAGATTATTACCGTTACAAGCAAAGCCGCAAAGAACGCGAACACAAAGCAGGTCGTCAGAATAGACACCGTGTTTGAGGGTTGGGTCGGCAACGTCGGATTCGAAATGATACGGATGATGACATTGGTAAACGAATAGTCGGTTACCTGATAATGGTTGTCAGCTATAGTTTTTAAAACCTCATAGGCCTTGTCCGGAGTGCTTTCAGTGGAGGAAACCTCAATAAGGTTTGTATCCGGCATCTGCTCAGCGTCGACAACGCCCTGGACCTTCTCGCCCAACTCGTTTTCAACAACGCGGACCATAGCGTCACTCTTCATAACGTCGTCCAATTTTTCAGCGATACTTACCGTTCTGGCCAACGACAGCGAGGTAGACTGCGAGGTATAACCGCTCAAGTTTACGGAAACGAGCATCTTACTCGTATACTCTTTAGGAAGAATATAGGTAAGGAACACGAAACAGCCGACAAACGCAATAATTGCGGCCAGACCGATGCTCAAGACGTTATTTAGCAGATCGTTGACAACGGTATACGGGTTGATGCGCGATATTTCAAGTTTTCTCATTACATCAGCCCTCCCTTATAACGACGATCATTCTGGTAAGTGTAACATCTTCATTTCCCTGCTTGATTCTGAAGAATACATTATTGACGCCCGGTCTTGAAAAATCAGTCTCGGAAAGATCGACTCTGACATCGCTTATTGAATAACCGCCGCCTCTTACGCTTTCAACGTAAGACATCCAGTCAACCTCAGAAACACCGTCATAATAAAGCAGATATTTATTAAGGTTGATTCTGACGTTTTCGTTGTAATCATCAATAACAATACCGTCGATCGTAATATCCTCAGTATCACCCATACTGTTTGACACCTTTATGTTGATAGGATATTCACCGGCAACCGATGTAAACTCGGTCGAAATGATTTTTACATAGTTTGTCAAGTCACGGTCAAACTGGTCATAAGCCGTTACATACGATGACAGCGACGGAATGGTCTTTCCGCTCTTGAAGATAAGATCGGATTTAAGACTCAACTCAGGCGGTGTATAGTCATCAAAACGGATCCTCTTCTGCAACAGCGTTACGTTGTTGTCGGTGTCCGACACGGCGTATGTAATAACCGAAACCTTATCGTCAACAAAATACTTTTTGCGGATAACGCGGACCCTATCGGTAATATCTCCGTCCTGCTCATCCGTTACGGTAACGTATTGTATAAGATCATTATCGGTAACATATACCGATGCTACGATATCACCTTCAACCGAACAGGTTATTACAGGTGCCACGTCTTTTCCCTTATTGGCGACAACAATGCCGACACTTGCAACAGTAACGGCAATCGCCAGGAAAATGATCGTTAATCTCAGTATCCTCATAAATTTTCCTCCGTAATTATTGTCTTTCACAAGGTTCATAGGAATAGCTTTTCGCCGCGTATTACTGCCTTCGGGTTATTGTGGAACAACCTCTCGGCATACTCCGGAGAAAAATTCAAAAATACGAACGAATACGCGTCCGACAGATCGGGTGAACGATGGAACGTGCTGTGACAGTCACTGGCAACAATGGCTGCCAACGAATTTTCAAGAAAAGAAAGTGCCACGTCCTGCTCGACCGGATCACAGTCACCCAAAATGCTTTGGGGGTTGATCTGCAACAACGCTCCCGTCTCCAAAAACGGAACTATAAGCCTCGGATTGTCCTTAACAAAAACATACCGTTCGGGATGGGCGATAACAACCTTGTAGCCGGCATTCTGCAGAACACGGACTATCTCCAACGCTCTTTTCGGGCTGTCATTAAAGGCAAACTCCGTAAGAACATATCCGTTATCGTTCAGCGATATTATGTTTCCGCTCTTTATTATCGACTCGATATTGCCGACACCGTACATCTCGGCACCGAAATGAAGATTGATCTCCGGTACATACTTTGCGGCAACCGCCTTCAACTCTTCAAAGCGGGCTCTTAATTCGGACACACTGAGTCCGGCACAGCGGAGATTGTCCGCCAGGTAGTGCGGCGTTGCCACCAAATCGGTCGTACCGTTCTTAACGGCAATTTTAAGCATCTCGACAGCTTCATCAAAATCGACTGCGCCGTCGTCAACTCCCGGAATAATATGTGCATGAATATCTACCGTATCAATCACCCCTTTAAAGTCCCTTAAATTCCGACACGACCCTCTTGCTGCTAAGCAACAGAGCACTATGCCGCAATTATAGAGATATTATATCATACGGAAAAGCATATTTCAACAAAAATTACACAAAGTTATTAATTTAAAACAAAGTTTTTATTTTGTTAATATTTAAGAAAAAACTCTCTGCTCACTATTAAAACAAGCAGAGAGTTTTGAATTTAACAATTTTCAAGCGCTTCGTCAATATCGGCGATAATATCGTCAATATGCTCGATACCGACCGACATTCTGATAAGGTCGGGAGTAACGCCGCAGTCTATAAGCTGTTGATCGCTCAGCTGACGGTGAGTGGTTGATGCAGGATGCAAAATACAGGTTCTTGCATCAGCGACATGGATAACGGGAGCCGCCATTTTAACGCTTTCCATAAATTTGGCAGCAGCCTCTCTGCCACCCTTTATACCAAATGAAATAACACCGCAGGTGCCGTTCGGCATGTACTTTTTAGCCAATTCATTATACTTATTATCGGCAAGCTCCGGGAAATTTACCCAATTGATCTTAGGATGGTTCATAAGATGTGCGGCGACCACTTTGGCGTTGGCACAATGAGCAGGCATACGAAGATGCAGAGTCTCAAGACCGACGTTCAGCAAAAATGCGTTCATCGGAGACATCATCATACCGATATCTCTCATCATCTGGGCACGGGCCTTGGCGATAAAAGCGGCGGCGCCGAACTTCTCGGGATACTGCAAGCCGTGATATGATTCATCGGGTGCGCAGAAATCAGCGTGACGGGAAGACTCCTTCCAATCGAACTTACCCGAATCGACTACACAACCGCCCAAAGCCATTGCGTGGCCGTCCATATACTTAGAAGTAGAGTGGATTATAATATCGGCACCCCACTCAAAAGGACGGCAGTTTATAGGAGTCGGGAAGGTGTTGTCAACGACCAGCGGCATACTGTTTTCGTGAGCTATCTTAGCCCATTTTTCAATATCAAGCACGCTGAGCGCAGGGTTCGCAACCGACTCGCCGAAAAGCAGTTTGGTGTTGGGTCTTATGGCGGCTCTCAATTCTTCCTCGGTAGCGTCGGGAGAAACGAAGGTAGTATCAATACCCATCTTACGAAGAGTAATGTTTAAAAGATTGAACGATCCGCCGTAAATTGAACTCGACGAAACAAGATGGTCGCCGGCCTTACAAAGAGTAAGGATAGTAGCGGTAGTAGCACCCTGACCCGAAGAGCAGAGCATTGCGCCGACACCGCCCTCCAGAGCGGCGATCTTCTTCTCAACAGCCTCGACAGTCGGGTTGCTGAGTCTGGTGTAGAAATGACCCGAAGCGTTAAAATCAAACAGGTCGCCCAAGGTCTTTGCGTCCTCATATTTAAAAGTAGTGCTCTGATAGATAGGCAGAACTCTTGCTTCTCCGCTTTTGGGGTCATAGCCGGCCTGCACGCACTTTGTATTGATGTGTTTCATAAAAATCCCCTTACTTTACCAATCGGTTAAAATATCTTTGTTACGGCTTATTTTACCACCATTTCCACACAGTTGCAAGAGTTTTATCGAAGAATCGTTTTGAACGCTTGCAAATTATGCCATTTAAGTGATAGACAAACGGTAAAAAGTATTGTATAATACTGAATTAAGGAAATTTATAACCTTGAAAGGAGATCATTATGGCTAAACTTTCACCCTCAATACTCGGCTGCGACTATTTAAGACTCGAGGATACAACTAAGATCTTGGAAAGCGTCGGCACCGATATGCTTCATCTCGACGTTATGGACGGACAGTTTGTTCCCAATATGTCGTTCGGTGTGCCGGTTATTGATTCTATAAAGAAGCACACCTCGATTCCTCTGGACATTCATCTTATGATCGACCGTCCTTTGAGATACATAGAGGATTTTGCTCCCTACGCCGATTGGCTCGGCTTCCATTTCGAAGCAGGCTCCGACGTTGACCAGACCCTCGATGTTATAAAAAACGCAGGCTGTAAGACCTGCCTTACCATCAAGCCTAAGACCGCACCCGAAGAGATCTTCAAGTATTTGCCAAAGTGCGATATGGTGCTTGTTATGTCGGTCGAGCCCGGCTTCGGCGGTCAGGGCTTTATGCCCGAAGCTGTCGAGCGTATCAAGACCCTGAAGGCTGAGATCATCCGTCAAGGGTTAGAAACTCTTATCGAGGTCGACGGCGGCATCAACAACACAACCGGCAAGCTTTGTGTTGAAGCCGGTGCCGATGTGCTTGTTGTCGGCAGTTTCCTTTTCAAAGCAGAGGATCTTGCAAAGCAGGCAAAAGAATTTTTAGAGATGTAATTTATCTGCCGTCAAGCGTCAGACCTATACGCTCGACGGCATTTCGACAGATTTCGACTCCGTATTCTAAGGTTTTCGCTATTTCCAGCGGTGAGTCGACAACCTTCGACGAAAGTTCACCGACGGCAGTCAGCACCTTGCTGTCAACCTCGATGACCAGCCTATATCCTCTTTTGACCTTAAAAAGTCGGTTTTCGGCGGTGATTCCTGCCTTAAAAAGCCGGCAGCAGACCTCTAAGACCGCTTCGCCGTCTTTGAGTTCTATTGCAAAGGTCCTTTGTCGGCGGTGCTTTTTGACCGCTTTGAATTTTCGACCGACATTTAATCGCGGCACGAAAAAGATCTCGCAACCGCCGTCAAATATAGGGTATATCTCTATGGAAAACCGCGAAGCATCAAGCGAGACCTTGTGCTGTATCGCGGCGATCTTAAGCAGTTTTTTTAAAGAGGCTTTGGCTTCTTTGGATCGCTCGTCGAATAACACAGCATCAATACCGTAATGTACGGTTTCGGCCTCGCTCAAGATCACTCTCAGCACTCCGTTGTCATTAGTTACTGTCATACCGCACCCCCAAAGGTTTATTAACGATCATTACAATATATTTTAGAACACATCGGTTGGTGCAGGTCCTGTATTTTTATGCCGTTTGCCGTCAAAACTTCTCTTGAAGGAGTGACGTTGAATGAGCAGTAAAAACAATTCTTTTAAAATTTTTCTGAAATCGCTTTTGTGGACACTGTTAGGATTGACCCTTGCCACCTTAGGCTATTTCGGAGCAAGTTATATTTTCAGTTGATAAGAGGAATTTTTATGAAAAACTATCTGGAACTTAAATCGGGTTCTGACGTCCGCGGCTACGCCAGCGACATTTACGAAAACGAAATTGACCTTACCGAAAAAGCGGTTTTTGATATTGCCGCCGCATTCGTGCTGTTTTTGAGCGAGCATTCGGGCAAAGCTCCTACCGAACTTACCGTTTCGGTCGGTCACGATTCACGAATCACCGCCGAAAAGATCAAGACGCAGGTCATCGCCGCACTCACAGCCGCAGGCGTCAAGGTCTTTGATTGCGGCCTGTCCTCTACCCCTGCCATGTTTATGACTACCGTTCA
The DNA here is from genome assembly GCA_015066395.1 of Oscillospiraceae bacterium. Taxonomy (GTDB): domain Bacteria; phylum Bacillota; class Clostridia; order Oscillospirales; family Acutalibacteraceae; genus UMGS172. Next base: position 98,273 of record SVOL01000003.1, read on the forward strand.
TTTGGGTTGTGACGGTGCTATTCAGATCACCGCAAGCCATCACCCTGCCGACCGAAACGGCCTTAAATTTTTCTTGCCCACAGGCGGACTTGACCCCGAGGATATCGTCGAGATCTTAAACGCCGCAAATGAAGAAAAAAGAGCTCCTGCGGCTAACGGTTCGGTCGAAAAATACGATTTTATGTCGGATTATTCCGCCATTTTGAGAAGGCTTATTTGCGACGAACTGGGAGTTGCTGAAGAGGACAAGCCGTTAAAGGATTACCACATCGTTGTCGATGCGGGCAACGGTGCAGGCGGCTTTTATGCCGAAAAGGTTTTAGCGCCGCTCGGTGCCGACACTTCGGGCAGTGTGTACTTAGAACCCGACGGTATGTTCCCTAACCATATTCCGAACCCCGAGCATCCCGCCGCAATGGCCTCTATCTCGATGGCGGTGCTTGATTCGAATGCCGACTTAGGCGTTATCTTTGATACCGACGTTGACCGTGCCGCTTGCGTTGACCCCGACGGTGTTGAGATCAACCGCAACCGTCTGGTCGCTCTGGCCGCCGCTATCGCTCTCGAAAAGGAGCCCGGCTCGACCATTGTTACCGACAGTGTCACCTCGGCAGGACTTAAAAACTTTATTGAGGACACTTTAGGCGGTAAGCACCACCGCTTTAAGCGTGGCTACAAGAACGTGATAAACGAGGCTGTTCGCCTTTGTAACGAGGGTATCAACGCTCCGTTGGCCATTGAGACCTCGGGTCACGCCGCTTTGAAAGAAAACTATTTCCTTGATGACGGCGCATATCTCGTGACTAAGATAATCATCAAGATGGCTAAATCGGGTAAGGAAGGCAAAAACATTTTTGACCTCACCGCCGATTTGAAGGTTCCGGCCGAAGAAAAAGAAATGCGTTTCGGCATTCTTGTCGACGAGTTCCGCTCATACGGCGAATGCGTTATCGAAGGCTTACAGCGTTGGTGCGAAGCCTTCGCCGATAAAGGCTTCAAGATCGCCGACGACAACCACGAAGGGATCAGAGTCAGCGTGCTTGACGGCTGGTTTTTATTAAGATTGTCGGTTCACGATCCCGTTATGCCGATGAATATCGAAAGCGACTCCAAAGGCGGAACGAAAAAAATTGTCGAGCTTATTGCCGACTTCTTCCGCAACTGTCAGTTCCTCGATTGCTCGGCAATGGAAAACTTCTTAAACGAAGGAAATGAAGATGAACTTTAAAAACCTTAAAGGCAGTTTAATGCTACTTGTCGCCACGGTCATCTGGGGCACGGCATTTGTGTTTCAGGAAGAAGCGGTGGCTTTAGGCACCTTTACACTCAACGGACTTCGCTACATATTGGGAGGAATCATTTTGATTCCTCTCGTTTTGGTGTTAAGAGGACTCGAAAAACGCAGGTCGAACGCTACGCCGATTCCCTTTAAAAACAGCCTGATAGCCGGCGTTTTGTGCGGTGTTGCCTTGGCGGTTGCGGCAAATTTGCAGCAATTCGGCATTATGTTCAATGCCTCACTCGTATCGGGTGATTCGGGCAAAGCAGGATTTATCACCGCGATGTATATCATCTTTGTACCCGTTATCGGCATTTTCAGCGGCAAACGGCTCACTCCGTCCATTATATTGAGCGTTATGCTCGGAGTCGGCGGACTGTACCTTATCAGCGTAAAATCAGGATTTTCGATAGCATTGGGCGACGTATTTTTACTTCTCTGTGCCCTTGGATTCTCGTTCCACATTATGACGGTCGACCGCTTTGTATCAAAGGTAGATCCCGTGGTTTTATCCTGCATTCAATTCTTCACCGTCGGCGTTGTTTCGCTCGTGCTCGCACTCATTTTCGAATCGGACAGCTTTTCGTTATCCTATGTCCGTAATGCAGGCTGGTCGATACTCTATTTGGGTGTTATGTCATCGGGTGTTGCCTACACTTTACAGGTTTTGGGTCAAAAATACAGCGAAGCCACCGTGGCCTCACTGGTCATGAGTCTGGAATCGGTCTTTGCAATGCTCGCCGCTTGTGTTTTTTACGGCAAAATGCCCACTTTGCGAGAGGCTATCGGCTGCGGAATAATGCTTGTTGCCATTGTTATTATCCAGACTCCTTTTGTCGACGATCTGTTTAAAAAACTTAGTTCGCGGGTGACCGCCAAATGACCGATACTGATTATAAAGTGCTCCGTTCAAAGCGAAGGACCGTCGCTTTGGAAGTCGCCCTGGACGGTTCTTTTACCGTTCGGTGTCCCTTAAAATGCACCGATCGGGAAATCGCGAAATTTGTCGAACAGCACCAAAGCTGGATCGAAAAGACGAGGCTCCGACAACTAAACAGAGCCGCAGACCGACCCAAAGAACCAACCGAAGAAGAAACAAAAGCCTTAAAGCAAAAGGCTAAAGCGGTTATCCCGGAGAGAGTGCGATATTTCGAACAACTCACGGGATTAAGATCAACTTCGGTCAAAATAACCTCGGCCAGGACCCGTTTCGGCAGTTGCAGTATGAAAAACGGACTGTGCTTTTCCTATCGACTGCTACTCTATCCCGATGATGCCGTTGATTATGTTATAATCCACGAGCTATGCCACACGGTCCACCACAACCACAGCCAAAAGTTCTGGGATCTGGTCGAACGCATAATGCCCGATTATAAAACTCGAAAAAAATTATTAAAATAAAAAACGACGAGGTCGGTGCTCCTCTTAATCGGGAGCAAAAAACCTCGTCGTTTGTTTTTCAAAATTTACATTAACAACAACGTTAACGCGGAACCAATAATCGGCAATAAATATGATGCCACCGTTTCCATCAAGCCTGTCAGCACGTATCCGGCCGCACAGCCTGCGATCGATACGCCACCTTCGCTGTCATACATTTTTTTCTTGACGTGGTGTAAGTAAAGGCAGTCGCCGAACATACCTACCATCACACCCGAAGCAACAACACCCGCAAGTGAACCTCCGAAAACAACCCACACGTCGATGCTGTTCATATTATCCTTTGCTTTCCAATAGTCTTCAAGAATCGCCTCATAACCTTCGACCAGTTTTCCTTCCTTATCGAGCAATATGTACTTATGCGTCATTCTTGAATACTCTTCACTGTAAGCCTCTACCGTTTTAATTGTGTAATTACTTTCGACATTGTTCACCTTGACATAATTCTTGGCATACCCAAATACGCCAATTATTACAGCCAAAATTACCACAAGGACTCTTAAAACATAGGAAGCCATCTGCAAAAGCACGGTCTTAGCGTACATTCCGCGATAAAACATCCAATTAAACTGCATAAAAAACGCAGACCAGTTCCAGCTGACAAAAACCTTTTTACCTTTGTTTTTCTTGTAAATATCCATATATCTATCAACGTTTTTGTCGATAAACAACCGCATTCTCTCGTCTGTACCTTTATCAAGGCCTTCTTCGTCATTTTCCGCAGACACAAACGAATAACCGCATCTGTAGCACACACGCTCAGTGTCGCCACATTCGGTTTCACACTTAGGACAAATTTTCATTTCTTCTGTCATTTACGTAGCCGCCTTTCAAAATATCATCTAAAGCGATTATATACTATATGTCTAAAAAAGTCAAGGCTCTGCCAAGAGCGTAGGTCTGCAGAGCCTTGTTGTGTTGAGTTTTATTTATTCGCCGTCAGAATCGTTTTCGCTTCCCGAGATCTCAGTAGTCCCGGAATTTTCCAATCTAAAAACTTTGAGCTCCTCGAACACCGAGTCATCGACCTTGAAGCCACCTTTAAAACCTTGATATGCATCTATCTTGTCGTGATCTATCTCGGCCAAGAGATCGTCATTTTCCAGCCTTTCCAAAGTCTCTTCAGCCTCTTTTAAAGCCGCGATACGACGGGTGATCTCCTCACCTTCAGGATATTCGATATCAGTTATAGGTCTGTAAACTCTCTTAATGAGGATGACCGCCACATAAACGACCGACAAAAGTGCCGCTATGACCGTTACAAGCAGTCCGAGTTTAAGACCCGGTGTTTCATACTCGAAGACTATACGGCTGCTGCCTTCAGGTGCCAGCACCGCCATAAATCCGGCGTTGACCTTTAAGATCTCGGCAGGCTGACCGTTAACAAAAGCAGTCCACCCGCTCTCAAATGGAACCGAGAAGAAAACATAATTCGACTTCTGAAGATTTACATCGGCAGTAAAGCTATTGGAGTTATAATAGAACGCGTAGGCAGCAGTCTCGGCTCTTGCCTGACAGTCTCTGATGTAACTTTCCTCGGTAAAGGTTACGATATTTTTGCCGGTTGCATTTTCACCGACGTTGTAATCGACCGAGATATTAGGGATCACCGAGGAAACCTTGAGAATATCCTTGTCCTCGACTACCATCGCCTTTAACATCATTCGGTCAATTCGGTCGCCGTAACCCGATGCCTGCTTAGTAGTCAAGAAATAATCATAAGTAAAGCCCATCGGGATATAACACTCGTTTTTGTAGATCTTATATCCGTTCTGCTCACCGAAATAGGTATAGCACGGCATCTTCATACTACCGCCGTCACTCTCGAAATCCTTGGAATTTTCAATGATCGGGTCAAGCAGATATTTGACCGACAAAAGGCTTCTTGCACCGAAAGTATCGGTCGAAGGACGGCTTGCAACCGAGCGTTCCTCACCGATAAATTCGTAAAAATCAACGACCGAGCCCGGTACTATCGAATGAAAATAATTAATGGACGAATATCCGAGATAATAACCCGTATTATCAACGCCGTCAAGCACATCAATTCGGGCAAACTCATCGTTATCAATAGGCAGATCGACCTTTCCTTCGATAAGGTTATCGATCATAACATTCTTAATATCGTAAGAATGCGACTGACCCGAGATAAGGAAGAACGAGCCGTAAAGCACCGAGATCGCACAAATGCAGGGCACGGCCACTTTGAAAAGCGATTTTCGTTTTTCTTTAATGGTCGGCAACATCGCCTTCACAATAAGCAAACTCAAAACACTGAAGCCGCAGGTCAGCCAGAAGCGAAGATCATATGTGCCGCCGGCGATCTCGTGCGTTTTGTCAACAAGGTGATAAAAAACATCGTAAACAAATTTTAAGGGATTGGTCTTGGCGTCGGTATAAAGTCCAAAACCTTCTATATTGCCATTGACGATACCGTTCGGCAACAGACCGATGACCAAAACAAATCCTAAAGTTACAGTCATATTCCATCGCCAGGCGGTATCCCAGTTGACCTCTGTATCCTCAAGAGCAATAGCCGTTGCAAGACACATCAGCAATATAGGCATATAAAACCAACGGGCATAATAAGCCGTATTGAACATATAAAACGCAGCGTTAAGACCCGGAACGAGCGCCATAAAGATCATCACAAACAGCACGCGTCTGAGCCAGTTACCCTTCTTCTCGGACTGCAAAAAGCAGAAGGTTCCGACCATTGAGAATAACGGCAACCAGCCGCCCAAAGAGGACCATTTGACCTCAGCACCCGGGAAGAAAACAGGACGTGCAGGCAGGTCGGGCGGGAAGAAGAAGCACTCGATAACATTCAAGAATATCTGCTCCTTGCCGTAAAGCACGGCGTTCCAGCCGGTTATGATACTGCTCAAGCGCTCGTTCTGAGTGACCGCCATAATAGTCGGCACCAAGATCGCCGCGGCCAGTAACAGTCCCAGCACACACTCAAGAGCAAAGAGCAAAAATTCGGTAACTTTAAACTTGAAGCTTCCCGACATCACGCGGATCACCCAATAGATCGCCGCAAAGACCACCATTCCGAAGAAGAAGAAATAATTAGTCAAAGCACACGCAAAGACCGCCAAAATGACCAATCCGCGTTTTTTCTCGGCGTGAAAGACCTCAATGCTAAGCAATAATAACGGGAAGAAAACTATCGCTTCGTGGAAATGATTAAAGAAAACATTATAGACCGAGAAACCGCAGAAAGCGTACAAAAGACCGCCTATCATTGCCGTCGAACCACGAGCGGTAAACCTGCGGATGAAGAGGTTGGCAGTAAGTGCCGCCGTTGCAAACTTCAAAATAAGCAACGGCCCCATCAGATACGGTACTATATGATTGGGGAACGGCAAAGTCAGCCAAAAGAACGGGCTTCCCAACAGATAAAAACTGTACGAGCCTATAAAGTTGGAGCCCAGATCACTTTCCCAGCTCCAGCCGAAATCGAGATTACGCACAGCATCGTGACAGTACTGATAAAAGGGTATCTGCTGAACATTGAAATCGCCGTAAAATATGAAATATCCCTCGCCCTTTATAAGCGACGGAACAAACATCAGCGCAGCAGTCAGCAACGCTGTCAAAAAGGTCCACAGGGGATAAAGATCTCGTTTGTTTTTTTGTCTCAGAGTTTTAGCTTCCGACATAACTTTTCCTCTCGGTAAATATTATTGTTTTAACGTCTCTTTTCATTATACATTGTTTCAATTTATAAAGTCAACCGCAACATCGGCAAATTAGTAAATGATTTATTAACATTTTTTACCGCCATTGTTTTTTGCGTCAAAAAACCGTATAATGAGGCTACAGACCTGAATCACAGGCTAGGGTAGAGCGAATGATCCGAACTCCGTTTTGAAAAGACGGATTTTCGCTCATACTTTGTTAAAATACTGGTTAATCCGTCACGCCTTACAAGAATGGATTGGGTAAAAAGCGCCGAAATAAGCCGCTTTGAGGCGGGTTCGGATCATTTGCTCTACCCTAAGGTTGATTTTTCGATCGAAATATAGTATAATATACTTTAATGAAAATTACCGTGTTCACAGAAAGGAAGGTAATTATGCTTAATCCTAATTCTCTTTGCCCGGGATGTATGAACGAAAAGGTCACAAACGGCAAATGCCCTATCTGCGGTTACAACCCTGAGGAGCTTAAAAATCCTCAGTATCTTGCCGCTAATTCGTTACTTGTGGGCAGATATGTTATCGGCAAGCCGCTTGATATAAACGGCGAAAGCGTCACATACCTATCGTTTGACACCTCTACGGGCATCACCGTCAACGTGCGTGAGTATTTTCCGCAGGGACTCTGCAACCGTGATGTTGACGGCAGCGTGATGATGAGATCGGGCAGCGAATACAACTACAATAACGGACTCAACCAGTTTGTTGAGTTGTCAAAAAAACTGCAGGCACTTAATGAGCTTCCCGCGACCTTTGATGTCGTGGATATTCTCGAAGCCAACAATACAGCCTACCGCGTAACACGTGCCGTTCCCGGCATTCCTTTGAGGGAGTTTTTATTAAGAAACGGCGGCGTGCTCAACTGGGATCAGGCAAGATCGCTCTTTGCACCGCTGATCTCGTCAATTTCGGCTCTGCATAAAGCAGGGATCATTCACCGCGGTATTTCGCCCGACACGCTTATCGTCGGTAAGGACGGAAAACTCAGACTCAACGGCTTCTGCATAGAAGCAACCAGAACTGCTAACAGCGAGTTTACCTCTCAGCTTTTCCCGGGATTTGCGGCCGTTGAGCAGTACGGCGTTGCAGGCACACAGGGTACATGGACCGACGTTTACGCCTTTGCCGCCACCATTTACCGCACTTTGGTCGGTAATCCGCCGTCGGAAGCTACCGAGCGACTCGAAAACGACAATATGACCATTCCTGCCAAGGTGGCAAAAGAGACTCCCGTAAAGGTTTTGGAAACTCTGGCTAACGCACTTCAGGTGTTGCCCGATGACCGCACCCAGCATATCGATGATATGAGAAAAGGTCTGTCGGTGTCATCGGCTCAGATAGCCGCCGCAGGTACTGCTGTAGCCAAGACTTCGGGTTCGGCCGACGTGACCGCAGAAAACACAAAGAAAGAAACCGTCACCCGCAAATCTTCCGCCAAAAAGAAGAAGTCGACCAAGGTTTACGGTCTTATTGCCTTCGCCGCAACTGCAGTTTTATTGACAGTTATTATAATTCTTGTACTCTGGGCAATGGGCGTGTTCGGCGGCGGTAATGAGGAAACTCCGTCCGATCCCGTAAATTCGGTTCAGTCCGCTCCTTCTACACCTATTAACAGTTCTTCATCGAATATTCACAACGGTTACACCGACCTTATGCCCGACTTTACGGGTATGAAATTTGCCGATGTTATCAACAACGCAAACTATGCCAACATAGTCAAGTTCAAGATCGCTTCTAAGGAATACAGCGATGAGTACGATGCCGGCGAGATCATTTCGCAGTCGCCTGCCGCGGGTACTGACTATGAGATCGGCAAGACCACCGTTGAACTGGTCGTCAGCGCGGGCTCCTACTATATTTCGGTACCCGATTTCAAGAATATGGAATTAGATGCCGTAATGCTGGAGCTTTATAAGCTCGGTTTCCATAACATATCGGTCGAATATGTAAATATCGTCGGTATGGCTCCCGGTCACGTTGTCGGAACCTTGCCCAGTGCAGGTTCATCTATCAACAACGAAATGAGGATCTATGTCAAGGTCAATATGCTGGACAGTTCGGGTGTGACCTCAACTCCCGATAACTCTGCTTCGGACACCACAAGCTCCGAGACCCCGATACAATAACTGAAAACACCTGCAGGGTGAGCCTTGCAGGTGTAATTTTAAAATACGGAGAAAAATATGCCGAGATTTTTTAAAGAATTTTTCGACGCCGCACCGTTTATCGAGGGTGACGACGCCCACCATATCATAAGATCGTTAAGAATGAGACCCGGCGAACATTTAACAGTTTGCGACACACACGGTATTGATTACCACTGCACCATCACCGATTGCAGTAACGACAGAGTAGAGCTTAAGATCGACCGCACCGAGAAAACACAGTCGGAGCCTTCCTGTTTTGTTTCTCTGTTCCAATGCCTGCCCAAAGGCGATAAAATGGACTCGGTCATAAAGCAGTCGGTAGAGCTGGGTGTCGGAGAAATAACTCCCGTATTATCAACCAACTGTGTGTCCAGACCCGACGAAAAGCAGTTGTCAAAAAAGGTCGAACGCTGGCAAAAAATAGCCAACGAAGCCGCAGGTCAGTCGGGTCGGGGCATTTTGCCAAAGGTCAACGCAGGTGTTAGTCTCAAGCAGTTATCAACCGAACTCGACCGTTTTGACAAGGCATTTTTCTGCTATGAGTTAGGCGGTGCGGCAATAACCGACGCCCTACCGGAAGGCATAAACAAGATCGCCATTATCGTCGGTCCCGAAGGCGGCTTCACAGCCAATGAAGCCGAGATGTTGGAACTGGCAGGTGCCACCGTTACGACCCTGGGACCGCGGATACTCCGCACTGAAACAGCACCCTTAGCCGCCCTCACGGCAATTATGCTGACAACGGGGAATATGAAATAGCGAGCAATAAGACTGTTGGGTGATAAAAATGAGCAGATTAAAACAGCTACGCAAAGAAAAGGATACACTCAAATAAAGATGCAAATGCTGACCGGCATCGACCAAAACGACTATTCAAAATTGGAAAGCGGCAAACGGTATTTCACTTTTGAGCAATGCCGCAAATTGGCAATTGCTTTAGATACCAGTATGGATTATCTGGCAGGTTTGACCGACGAGAAGAATCCATACCCCAAATCCCAAAAATAAAAAAAGAGCCACGATGTGGCTCTTTTTTTATTTTACATCAATCGAAAATTACATTGCCGTTTTCGTCGTAATTGGTGATATCGGGCTCGGCGTCGGTGTAGTATCTGATCTCCTGCTTGAGTGTTCCGTCAGCACGGTAGAGGTAACGGCGCTCCATAAAGCCGTTTTCATAATTGTCTTTAGCGCGGATAGCTCCGTCTTTTACAGTATATGCCACTCTGATGTTTTCTTCGTAACGAGAATTATAATGATCCTTTGCAAAGCCTCTTACGATCATCTTGCCGTCGATCATTTCATAGCTCAATCTGATTTTAACATCCTCTTTATCCAACATGATCTTGAAATCGGCAACATTGGTAAGGGTCTCGCCTGCGAGCAATTTCTTGGTAAGCTTATCTTCATCCGAATTGCCGAGCGTTCTGTTGACAAGTGCTATATACTCTGCGGCCGCGTCACCGCCGATAACCATTTTAAGTCCCGAAAGTGCACCCTTAACGGTAACAGTTCCGTCATTCGCCGTTGTGTATGTAACATTGTAGACCTCAGTACTCCACAATTCAAGAGAACCGCTCATTCCAAGCTGAATAAGCTCGTCTGTCGTAGCGGTCGAAACCTCGCTTAATTCAAGCACACCGGTCGTATCGTCGGTCTTGTTAAAAACGACCTCAAAGCGTTTGTTCGACTCGCTCTTGATGGTCATATTATTAAGACCTGCAACGATGTTTTCAACCGATTCCTTAGAGGCTGTCTCGGAAGATGTGTTGCTCGACGTGGATCCGGTGCTCTCGGTCGAACTGGTTTTCGACTCGGTCGATTCGGTCGACTCCTTGTCATCGCCGCAAGCCGCAAAACAAACGAGCATCAAAACAGATAATAACAATGCTAATAATTTTTTCATAATCTGTATCTCCTTATAGAGTTTTATTATCCCGTTTTCTTTTACCGAAAACGATAAAGCCAAATGCGCTGACCGTCATCAACATAGGATAGATCATATAAGGTATTATATCAAACGGTGTGAGTGCCGTCAAGGTGGCGGCCGAAAGTAACTGCGCACCGTAAGGGATAACTCCCTGCCCTACCGAACTGAAAATATCCAGAAGTGAGGCTGTTCGTTTGTTAGAGACTCCGTATTCGGTGCTTATTTCCCGAGCTACGGGTCCTGCAATAACTATCGCGACGGTATTATTTGCGGTGCAGGCATCGGTCAGCAACGACAATGCGGCAATTCCCGCCTCAGCACCGCGTCTGCCTTTGACAAACCGACGGATAAGATCAAGTATGTAATCTATTCCTCCGTTTTCCTTGACCAACGCCACGATAGCGGCCACGATTATTGAAATGACCGTGATGTCGTACATCGACTGAACTCCGCTACCGATAGGTTTGAACACTTCTCCGAGTTTTATGCTGTCGGTCAACACACCGACCGCGGCCGAAACGACCGTTCCGCCGATAAGCACCAGAAAAACGTTAAGTCCAACCAACGCTCCGGCCAACACCAAAATATACGGAATGACCTGCCAGATATTATATTTCAACTCACTAAGCTCAGCACCCGATGCATCCTTCGATAAAAATGCAAAGATCACCACCGTCAATATTGCCGCCGGGAGAACGATAAGGAAGTTTTCCTTGAACTTATCCTTCATTTCGCAACCCTGAGTCTTGACCGCCGCAATCGTAGTATCGGAGATCATCGAAAGATTATCGCCGAACATCGCTCCGCAAACGACCGCACCGATGCAAATTGCCATACTAAAGCCGGTTTTTTCGCTGATACCCACCGCGATCGGTGCCAAAGCCGCGATAGTTCCCATCGAAGTACCCATCGACAGTGAAATAAGACAGCCTATAACAAAAAGACCCGGCACGGCAAACTTAAGCGGTAATATCGAAAGGCAAAGGTTGACTGTGCTTTCAACTCCGCCTGCGGCTGTCACACAGCCCGAAAACGCACCTGCCGAAAGAAAGATCAGACACATCGTGAAGATGTTTTCATCTGAGACTCCTGCCGCGGCAATCTTCAATTTCTGCCCGAACGGCAATTTTTTATTTTGAACAAACGCGACCAGCAACGCCGCCAAAAATGCCACTATCGCATCGATGGCATAGAAATCGCCCGTGGCGATTCCAACGCCTAAAAACACCGACAGAAACACGCCTATCGGCAAAAGCGCCAACGCACTTCCTCTTTTTTCACTCATATTCTTACTCCGTTATTTTAAATTGGCTATAGTCACGCCGTCCTCACCCTCGCCGTAAACTCCGAAACGGAAGTCAGCAACGCTGGGGTTGGTCCTTAAATACGCGTGGACCGCCTTTTTTAAGGCGCCGGTGCCTTTGCCGTGGATAATCCAGACGGTATTAAGACCCGCCATCACCGAATTATCTATAAATCGGTCAAGCTCCATTGCCGCTTCGTCACCCGTAAAACCGCGAATGTCGATCTCCGACTGAGCCGAACGGATATTGGTCTCAGGGCTCGCCGCCTTTTTTACTGTTCTGTGCTTTGCAGGCTCGGTCTGTTTGTTTTCGATCAACCGTAGATTCTTAATAGGCACACGTGTTTTGATAACACCTGCAAGTACCAACACCTGGTCTCCCGTGGGATCCTCTTGCACAACAGCGTCTTTTTTAATGTCCCGGATCCTTACGCGGTCGCCTTTTTTGAGCGGTCGCGGCAGTTTATAATCAGCATCCGAAATACTGTCGATAGGATCGGCGACATCCTGCATTTTGGCAATTCCGCCTTTGACAGCAGCGCGTGCTTTTCTGATGCGTTCTTCGTCGGAATCCTTGCTCTTCTTGATGGCTTCAAGCTCTGAGAGCAACCTTTCGGCCTCGGCTCTTGCCCTTTCGACCACGGCATTAGCCTGCTCGCGGGCAGTTTCCATCGCCTTGTCGCGTTTTTGCTTCAACTCGTCAGCCTGCTGTTTGTGAGCCTTCTTTAAAGCCTCCATCTCGCTCTTTAATCGATCGGCATCGCGTCGGGCAGTTTCGGCCTTTTTGACCTCTTCCTCCAAAGTCGCGACAACGCGTTCGAATCGGGTGTCCTCTTCTTTGACAAGGCTTCGTGCCAATGCCACAACATCGGTGCTCAACCCTAACTTTTCAGAGATCGCAAAAGCATTTGAGCGACCGGGGATACCCAAAATCAGCTTGTAAGTAGGTCTTAAAGACTCAACATCAAACTCACAGCTTGCATTGCACACGCCCTCGGTTTCGAGCGCAAAGGTCTTTAATTCTGCATAGTGTGTGGTCGATGCCACCGTTGCTTTTTTCTCGCGAAGCTTCATCAGAATAGCGGTCGCCAAAGCCGCACCCTCAACAGGGTCGGTTCCTGCTCCCAACTCATCTATAAGTACAAGCGAACGGCTGTCCGCCTTTTCTAATATGGAGATGATCTTACGTATATGTGCGGAAAAGGTCGAAAGCGACTGCTCAATACTCTGCTCATCGCCGATATCGGCCAGAATGTTGTTAAAGACCGAGACTGTACTGCCGTCGGACACGGGCAACATCATTCCGCACATTGCCATCAAACTCAGCAATCCGACAGTCTTTATGGTAACGGTCTTACCGCCGGTGTTAGGTCCCGTGATTATCAGAGTGTCATACTCGTTACCCAACGGAATGGTAACGGGAACGACCGTTTTTTTATCGAGCAACGGATGGCGGGCATTTTTAAGATATACCCTGCCCTCGTCATTTAGTTCCGGTCTTGCCGCCTTCATCGAAAATGCCAGACTCGCTTTACCGAAAATCAGCGACAGAGACACCGCGGCCTTGTAAGAGATGCGGATGTTCGGTGCAAATGCGGCCGCTTCGCCCGACATTTCGGCCAAAATTCTATCTATCTCGTCCTTTTCTTTTATGAGCAACGACCTTATCTCGTTATTGACCTCGACTATCGCCATCGGCTCAATGAAAAGCGTCGCACCCGACGAAGAAGTGTCGTGCAAAAGACCGGGAACCTCGCTTTTAAACTCAGCCTTTACAGGCACAACGTATCGACCGTCACGCTGGGTGACAATCGCATCCTGGAGATATTTTTGCATCGTGCTCGACCGCGTCATTTTCTCCAATCGGTCACGTATGTTAAGCTCGGCAGAACGGATCCTGCGACGGATGTTTTTAAGCTCTGCCGACGCATTGTCGTCCATTTCGTCTTCCGAACGAATAGACATAAATATCCTGTCCTCAAAATATTTGTTGGGGATAAGCGTCTCAAAATACGGTTTTATTGCCGCCGAATCGACATTTTCACAATGCGACCGCCACTCATAAAGCGAACGGACGGTACGCAAAACATCGCCGATATTGAGCAATTCGGTCATCGACAAAACCCCGCCGCTTTCAGCTTTAGCCAAAGCGTTGTCAACATTTCTGCAACTGCCGAACGACGGCGAACCGAACGCCGCTGTCAATTTATAGGCATCATCGGTCTCCTGCAGAAGTCGGCGAACCTTATTAAGATCGGTCTCGGGTTCTAATTCCAATGCCGCTTCTTTTGCACCGGTGAGAGTGCAGGCATCGGCCAACATTTTGAGAACCTTATCCAATTCAAGTGTCAGTATATCGGATCTCTGAATCAATTTATTTCTCCTTTTTACAATCCCAAACTATGGAAAAATTCTAAGGTTTTTAATTTAAATCCCGTTTGCGAAAGCAGATATCGCTCGGTGACCGAGCTTAAATATTTCGCATGGGCAGGCGGCACCGAAAACGAGTAAAGCTTATTAAAATCGGAATAAACTATATGCCGCATTGCAGTAAAGGTCGTGCGGTCAAGCTCAACGACCTCACTTAAATCTGCATTCACAGAACGGCAGGTCTCGCAAGTTATCTCACCGCCGTTTATATCCAGATACATCTTTTGCGCCGAATCCATTCCGCATACCTTACAGCCGACAAGATCGGGCATAAAACCCGCTATCGTCAACAGTCTCAGCTCGGTGATCGCCTTTATCAGATAAAGGTCAGCTTCACCCTTTTCGAGAAAGGACAGCGAGTTTAATACAAGCCGTAAAAAATCCTCACTCTCATCTGATTCTTCGGGGATAAGATTGCGGCAAAGTTCGCAAAAGTACTGAGCTAAGCTCAGCCGTTCGATATCGGCTCTGAGACCGAAAAAAACACTATGTACCTCCGACTCGCTGACCCTGTAATGCTCCTTTGCTTTAGTGATAAGAAAGGTCGAGTAAGAAAGCAGTGCCGTACCCGCCGCGTTTTTGCTTTTTGGTTTCAGTGCACCTGTTACAAATGCACTCAGCACACCTTTATCTCTTGTTAAGATGCTCACAACTCGGTCGCTTTCCCCTATGTGATTCTCCCGAATTATCAGTCCGTCGGTCGAAAACTTCACTTTCTCTCACCTCAGCTTTTGCATTAAAATACGCAATATAATCAAGCACACTTCCCGTTTTAACAAACGCCTGCCACAGTATCTCTTCTTCCAAAAAAATCACCCCGTATTAGTCTTAATCACAAAACTATTATGTGTAACGACCGAGGGTGATTTTAAAGGTAATTATTTCATATCAAGTCCGAACGAACGAATAAGTCCGTCACGGTTACGCCAGTCCTCTTTAACCTTGACCCAAATTTTAAGATTTACTTTGCAACCGAAAAATTCTTCGATATCGGCACGGGCTAAAGTGCCGATCTTTTTGAGCGTCGCACCGCCTTTACCGATGATTATGCCTTTATGAGAGTCGCGCTCGCAATAAACGGTGGCCTCGATCTCGATGATCGGCTCTCCGTTCGGCAGATCACGCTCATAAAAACGCTCAAGTCCCACTGCGATTCCGTGAGGGATCTCCTTGTCGAGCAATCTCAGCATTTTTTCTCTGATAAGCTCGGTGATGATGACGCTGTCAGCCTGATCGGTCACTTCATCAGCGGCAAAAAAATGCGGAGCTGGCTTTGTATATTCGAGCATTTTTTCAATAAACTCATCCATGCCGTCACCCGTTACCGCCGACAACGGCAAGACCGCATCAAAATCGTGCAAAGCGGTATAGGCCGCGATTGTGGGCAACAGATCGGATTTATCTTTGAGAAGATCGATCTTATTGATGACCAACACCGACCTTAAACGACGTTTTTTGATCTCGTCCAGCAAAGCCAGTTCTGCCTTGGGCATATCGTTGGGATCAAGCTTAAACTTCGGTGCGGCTTCAACAACCAAAACAGCGGCTTCAACGTCCGATAACCCCGACGAGACAGAGTCCATCATCTTTTCGCCTAAACGGGTTTTAGGCTTGTGGAAACCGGGCGTGTCAACAAAGACCAACTGCTTGTCCCCACGTGTGAGAACACCCATAATTCTTGTTCTGGTGGTCTGCGGTTTATCCGACACAATGGCCACCTTTTGACCTAAAAGATTATTTAAAATGGATGATTTTCCGACATTGGCTCTTCCGACAATGGCAATAAAGCCCGATTGTGTTTTATTTTCGTTCATTAAAATTCCTCTTATTCAGTAAAAGTGACTTCTCTCGACAGTCCCATTTTAATAAGCACCGATTCTTCCTTTTCACGCATTATTTCGGAATCCTTTTGAGACCCAACGTGATCATAGCCCAAAAGATGCAGCATCGAGTGCACGGTCAGAAACGCCATCTCCCTCTGGAATGAGTGACCGTATTCCTCGGCCTGACGCACCGCATGCTCGACCGAAATGATAACATCGCCCAAAAGCTTGGCTTTAGTTGCAGGATTTTCATCGTAAACGCCGTCTTCACCTAACGGAAAAGAAAGTACATCGGTAGAAGCATCTATATTTCTGAACTCGGCATTCAGTTCTTTTATCTGCTTATCGTCAACAAAGGAAACGTCGACCTCAGCCGGTTCCAAAAAACCCTCTTCAGCCAGTACGGCTGTGCAGGCACGGCGTATCAGCATTCTGATACCGGTAGGAATTTTGATGGCTCTTTGCTTGTTCATAATGGTTACTTTCACTTTTTCCATACTGACTCTCCTCTTAAAAAAATTAAAGGGTTTATGCTGTTTATATAAAGGGCTTTGCCTTTTTACCGTCTTCTTTCCTCATACTTTTCGTATGCTTTTATTATCTGCTGAACAAGTCGGTGGCGGACAACGTCACGCTCCGAAAACCTTGTTATCGCGATATCCTCGATATCAGCCAAAATGTGCAGGACCTGCTTTAATCCCGACTTTTTTCCGTCGGGCAGATCGATCTGCGTAACATCTCCCGTAACCACCGCTTTGGAGTTAAAGCCTAAACGCGTTAAAAACATCTTCATCTGCTCAGGGGTCGTGTTCTGTGCCTCGTCTAAGATTATAAAACTGTCGTCAAGCGTTCTGCCTCTCATATATGCCAAAGGTGCGACCTCGATATCGCCGCGCTCCTGGCATTTCTGGAAGTTCTCAGCACCCAGCATATCAAAAAGAGCGTCATAAAGCGGTCTTAAATACGGGTCGACCTTTTGTTGGAGATCACCCGGTAGGAAACCTAATTTTTCTCCGGCCTCGACCGCAGGTCTCGTTAAAATGATGCGGTTGACCTTTTTCGACTTGAAAGCCTCGACCGCCAATGCTACAGCCAGATAGGTCTTGCCCGTACCGGCAGGACCGACACCTATCGTCACGGTATTTTTGCGAATAGCCTCGACATATTTTTTCTGACCGATGGTCTTAGCCTTTATCGGTTTGCCCTTAGAGGTCACACAAATGCAGTCGCTGTCGGTAAGCTTTGCGATTCCCTCAGCCTCACCGTCATTCACAAGTGACATACAATAACGGATGCTCTGGTCGGTTAACGTCTCGCCCTTGTTAATAAGAGTTATCAGACCCTCGACCGTCTGCACAGCACGGTTGACACCTGCTTCGTCACCGCTGATCCTTATTTCTCCGGCACGAAAAACGATGCGAACAGAAAACTCTTTTTCAATAAGCCGGATGTTCTCATCCATATTTCCGAAGAGTCCCTGAACCTGCTCCAAACGCTCGATGTTGATAATGTGTTCCGCCAAATTTTTCACTCCGTTATTTTAAGTGTTATTTAAGTTTATTCTACATTATTTTTCCGTTAAAATCAACAATAAATCTTGCTCGGCAATATTTTCTCTTAAACTGTATGTTGCGGAGATCTCAACGCCCTTTTCGAGCACCTTATATTCGACGTTTTTTGACAAGATCTCGGCCGCCGACAGTTCACTTTCCTCAATTTCTTTGAGTTTCACCGTTGCCAGTTCCCTTGCCACCGCTTCATCGATCAAAAATGCACGCGTATCAACCGGCACAAACTCAGCCGTTGTCAATGTTATCGGCAGATATGCACCGTTCCAATCCCACCGTTTCACCTCGACCGTGCGTTCAAAGTTGCCCTTCAGAGAGCCCAGATACAGCGGAATATCAATGCCGAAAAAGGATAGTACGGTTCGGCTTTTCGGTTCGCCTACGCATATTTGTTCCGACTGCACGAAGGTTGCCATATAGGTTATCGTCCGCTCGGTTCTGGCGAACACTTTTCCCGAAGAGCGACCGAACTTTGAACTCCCGTCTTTATACTCGGTCACTCCCGACACCAAAAGATCGCCTGCCTTGACCGTCTGCCCGACCTTGACGGCAACGGTTCCCTCAGTAACCTCAAGCCGCTCAATAATGCCGTCGTTGGAGGCTACCAGATTACACGGTGTTTTGTCGGTCTTTTCGGTCGACAGCGACTCCGAAATGTTGACCGTTGCCGTTGACCCCTCAATGTTGACCGAGGCCCACGCGATATCCGGCAACGCCAACGCCAGCCTGGTTCTAAAGTCCTCGGAATCGACCGAGCTTATCCTTGTTCCCTCCAAGAGTCCCAACTCAGCACAGGCCGATAAAACTTCAGCGGTCGGTATTCTTTCGTTACCGACTACATTGATATTCCATACAAACGAAGACATATAAAAAAGCATCGCGAAATACAGCACAAACCCCAACGCAAAGCCGACCCTCAGACGGTATTTGCGAAGTTTAAACGGCAGTCCGTAACGCTTCACGACCTTTGTTTTTATCCGATTTTTACCCTTTATTTTATGAAGTTTTTTGTAATCCCTCAAAAGAACTTTGAGCGTCAGCCGACCGCCTTTTCGCTGTATGTCCCAAAACGGCACCCGATGAGCGGCAAGCTGATTCAAAAACCGTTCCGGAAAATCGCCCGAAACCGAAAATTCAACAAATCCCGATAAAAATTTTATAATGTAGACTACCATTTTTATCCCTTCGTAATAAATTCGATGCTGTCGATCTGACCCTCGATAATGACATCCGCGTCGCTCAACGACGAAATGCTGAGACCTTTGCCCAAGAACACTACCGTACCGCCGACGACCCTTAGTTTTATAAGGTTTTCATAATAATCTATTATCCCTCGGCACCCGTCAACCGTGGCCTGGTGGTTGAACTCCAACTGCAGCGAAGCGGCTTTTAAGGCCGACAACTCGTTGATCCCAAAGAATTTCGGTCGTCTGCGGTTCAGCTTAAAATCACTGTCTATCTTCTTTCGCATAACTGCCCTCACAAAAATATACTAACTAACTTTATGCTGTCGGCAAGCCATTCATTCGAAATGTAAAACGGAAAACAGTCGATGGTTGCCCCTACAGCGTAATTTTTAAATTTACTTGTTGGGGAGAGCGATGCTCTCACGCAAAATTTTTGATTTTTTGTCACTGCCCCGTTTTAGCGGAGAATCTTTGTTTCACGGCTAACAAAGTGGGGTATTTTAAGACTTTTCTTAGCATAAATTTCAAACGGTGATGGTATGATTCTGAAAATACGTCAAGTTGCGACCGTCGTATTCGCGACGGTTTTGGGAGCGGTCATCTTAATAATGTCGGGCAATGTTCGGCGAGGCGTTAACGATAGCGTTGAGCTGTGCATTTCTTCCGTCGTGCCGTCGCTGTTTTTGTTCACGATCGTGGCAAATTTTGCGGTAAATTCGGGGTTGTGCCGTATTTTGGGCAGACCGTTGCACCGATTTTCAACCTTTTCCTTTAATCTGTCGGGTGAGCAATTCAGCGTGTTTTTACTGTCGCTCATTTCGGGCTATCCCGTCGGAGCGACCCTAATATCTCAGCTTTTAAAGGACGGAAAAATCACCGAAACAAAAGCCCGAACGATGCTGAACTTTTGCATTTCGGCAGGTCCCGCGTTTATTCTTATCACGGTCGGCGAGGTCGCGCTCGGACATCGCTCAGACGGCTACCGACTGCTTTTTGCACACACATTGAGCAGTCTTATTCTTTGTTTTTGCTTTGGACTCGGCACCCGTATTTTCGACAAAACCTGCCAAAAGCCGACCGAAACAGCACCTGTTTCGGTATCCGAATCCGGAGTCTCCGAAAACTTTGTCAAATCGGCAATCGACGCATCGAAGGCGATGCTCAACGTATGCACCTTCGTTATCGCTTTCGGCGCTTTGGGTAGGCTTATCACGACCGATATTCCGTTTTTCTCCCCTTTTGCGGTCAATTTGTTAAGAGGCCTTGTCGAGGTGACAAACGGCGTCAACCTCTTCGGTCGCGGAAGGCTGTCGCTCATCGCCTTTTTGTTGGGCTTCGGCGGAATATCGGTGCATTTTCAGGTACTATCCATTTTATCTGATGCGCAATGCCGCTATCTTCCGTTGTTGCTCTCACGCATCGTTCACGGCTGTATCTCCGCCGCAATGATCGCTTTAATGGAAATCATCTCACCCCGATATATCGACACCGCCGCCACACCTTCGATTTCCGTATCGCAAAGCGGCAACCCAGCCGCTGTTTTGGCCCTGATGCTTTTAGGCGTTGTGCTGGTCGTATACTCGTCCCAATCGCGACAACACCTTACAAAATTCGATACATCTTGCCAAAATCGATAATATGTAGTATAATAAACCCGTAATGACAGTAACATCGGCATCCGACGCGGTTTCGTGACGGCCGAAGGCCGTCGTACCGCCGAAGGCGGTGTTAAAATCAAAAGATTTTAACACGAAACCGCCGACGAGAAATGCCTCGCTTAAATTTCGATTCGATAACATCATAAATCCGTCGGTTTTCGACGGTATACTCGGAGGACGTATGAACAATAAGAAGTTTTTTAGATCCGATATTCCGCCTGCCTGTGCCTATTGCAAACACGGTCGCAGTATTTCGGGCGGGAAAGAGGTTTTTTGCCTCAAAAAAGGCATTGTTGACGCGGATGATAACTGCCGCGCGTTCAAATACGATGTGCTCAAGCGTAAACCGCAGAGTACAGGTATTGAAAAAAGTTACTCAGAAGAGGATTTTAAGCTCTGATTTATAAAATAACTATTGACAAATGCTGTCTTCAAGGATATAATATTCGATGTGCCGAAAAGGCATACCGTAAGATGTGGTGGGTATAGCTCAGTTGGTTAGAGCGCCAGATTGTGGCTCTGGAGGCCATCGGTTCGACTCCGACTACCCACCCCACTTTTTTTATACCTATTTTTGAACTTTGGGGTGTCGTCAAGCGGTAAGACACAGCACTTTGACTGCTGCATTCGTAGGTTCGAATCCTGCCACCCCAGCCAATAAGAAACGACAATTTTCGACAGAAGATTGTCGTTTCTTTTTGTTCTTTTCACTTTTCTCTTTTCGTTCTTCTCTCTTCTCTAAAATTGTCGTTTCCGGAGAAAAGATAAGAGAGAAGAGATAAAAGAAAAGGTAGCTTTGCTCCGCAAAGCATTGATTTGAATAACGAATTATGATATAATACATTCAGAGGTGATGATGAATGAACAGTCCTTTACTCGATAAATCTCTCGATTTTGCAACACAAATCGTATTGTTTTATGAAGAGTTTTCCAAATCAAAAAAAGATACAACTATCGCCAAACAATTACTTCGCTCTGCTACAAGTGTTGGTGCAAATATAAACGAAGCCATATACGGTAACAGCAAAGCGGATTTTATATCAAAATTACATATTTCTCTTAAAGAAACAGGTGAAAGTATTTATTGGCTAAAGCTTCTAAAAAATACAAAGCTTGTGAATTGTGATTTTGATAGCTTACTCTCACTTGCTAAAGAAATTAAGAGAATGCTTATTGCATCCTTGAATACCGCAAAGGAGAACGGCAAATGAATAAATGGATTGTTGAAGATTGGGCTTTTATTGTAGAAGTAATTGACGGAGACGCAAAGAATTGCAGACTTGGATTAGAAAAGGGAGACGTTTTTCATTTTGAATACGAAACACCTCAAAGCTTCTGTCCTCGAGCTATGGCGGAAATTTATACTTGGTGTGAAGTAGTTAGATGTGGCGGTGACTTTACATACAGAGGCGCAAAAGATAAATATAAAATAGAAATTCCTTGTCCGTGCCATTGTTTGCAATTTTGCCTTACTGCCGTTCCTATAAATAGGGATCAAAATGGAAACTATATTAACAATAGCATAAATGCTAACTAATGAACGGTGAGAGTTCGAATTCATACGCAAAAACGGCAAAAATATCTTTTTTGTAGCCCATAGCCAAACGGGAACTCCGCATTTCTGCGGGGTTTTCCTTTATTTATGCGGTGTTTCGGCACTTTTAAAAGATAAATTTCGGTTGAAGAATTTATAGAAGATACCAGATCATCTAATAAAGAAGTTTAATAAAAAACCCGTTGCGATCCAAAGGACCGCAACGGGTGATTTTTTGCCTTATTATTAAAGTGCTGCTTTAAGATTTTCGAGCTGCTCGCGAAGTTCGTTCGGCAACTTGTCGCCGAACTTCTTGTAGTGCTCTTCGATCTCAGTGGCTTCCTTAGTCCACATATCCTTGTCAACGGTAAGAATGCTCTTCAAAGTATCCATATCCATATCAAGGTCGGTGAGATCAATGTCTTCAGGCATCGGAACATAACCGATAGCGGTCTCGGTAGCCTCAGCCTTGCCTTCGCAACGATCGAGGATCCAGTTAAGAACTCTCATATTATCGCCAAAACCGGGCCAGAGGAAGTTGCCATCGTCATCGGTACGGAACCAGTTAACATTGAAGATCTTGGGAGCCTTGTCGCCAAGCTTCTTGCCCATATCGAGCCAGTGCTGGAAGTAGTCAGCCATATTGTATCCGCAGAAGGGAAGCATAGCCATAGGATCGCGGCGGACAACACCGACAGCGCCTGCAGCAGCTGCAGTAGTCTCAGAAGCCATTGCCGAACCTACGAATACACCGTTTTCCCAAGACTTCGACTGGTATACCAGCGGAGCAGTCTTTGCACGGCGGCCGCCGAATACGATAGCCGAGATCGGAACGCCAGCACCTTTGTCAAACTCCTCAGAAATGCAGGGACAATTCTTAGCAGGAGCAGTAAAGCGGGAATTGGGGTTGGCGGCACAAGTGGTCTTATCAGCCTTGTCAAACTTGGCAGGATCCCACTTATTACCCTTCCAGTCGTTAGCGTTAGTAGGCAGATCCTTGTTAAGACCCTCCCACCATACGGTGTTGTTGGAAAGATCATGTGCTACGTTAGTAAAAATAGTGCCTTCCTTGGTAGAAGCCAACGCATTGAAGTTGGACTTCTCGTTAGTACCGGGAGCAACACCGAAGAAGCCGTTTTCGGGGTTGATAGCATAAAGTCTGCCATCCTCGCCTATTCTCATCCAGGCAATGTCATCACCGATAGTCCACACCTTATAACCCTTTTTGCGGAGATACTCGGGCGGAATAAGCATAGCCAGGTTGGTCTTACCGCAAGCAGACGGGAATGCGGCAGCGATGTACTTAACTTCGCCCTTAGGATTCTCAAGTCCCAAAATAAGCATATGCTCAGCCATCCAGCCTTCCTTCCAACCCTGGTAGGAAGCGATACGGAGAGCAAAGCACTTCTTACCGAGAAGAACGTTACCGCCGTAGCCGGAGTTGACCGAAATAATGGTGTTATCCTCGGGGAACTGGCAGATATATCTGTACTCAGGGTCAATGTCGCAACGAGAGTGCAAGCAACGTACCCAGTCATTAGAGTCGCCGAGAACTTCCATAACCTTAGGGCTAACACGGGTCATAATGAGCATATTGAGAACAACGTAGATCGAATCGGTTACCTCGATACCGACTTTAGCAAGCGGAGAGCCGATGGGTCCCATAGAGAAGGGAACGATATACATTGTCTCGCCCTTGTAGGAGCCGCGGGCAATGTTATAAAGCTTCTTATACATTTCCTCGGGTGCACACCAGTTATTGGTAGGACCTGCGTCTTCCTTAGTAGAGGTACAGATAAAGGTTCTGTCCTCAACACGTGCAACGTCGTTAGGATTGGTTCTGTGGAGATAGCAACCGGGAAGAAGTTCCTGGTTCAATTCGATCATCTCGCCCGACTCGCAAGCCTCTTTACGGAGAGCGTCACGCTGAGCGTCAGAACCGTCGATCCACATAACCTGATCGGGCGTGAGGAGCTCTTTCATTTCCTCAAGCCATTTAATAACGGTAGGGTTTTTGGTCATAATATTTACTCCTATCTGAAATTTATATTTGTTTTGTCAATTAACTTAAGTTTAGCGTTTAAAATGAACAACAAAACCAAATTTCCTCGGTTAACATTATACTTTAGAAAGTCAATCCAGTCAAGCAAATTTACAATGTTTTTACAAATTTCGTTAAACCTTTAACAGTTGGGTAATATTCTGCCCGAAAAATCGTTAAATATCACCATTGTCCGCGAAGAATAATCGCCCGAAATGAAGGACGCAGAACTCTAATGAGGTGAAATTTTTATTTTTGTTGTGTAAAAACGCGCCTTCGACGGCTACACCTCATCAGTCACCGAAGTGACAGCCTCTCCTCAAGGAGAAGCCTCAAAATTTCCTCGGCTTCACCGGACAATGCCGGCAGAACGATGACTGTGACGTGGCTGTGACGCATAAATCCCTATTTTCGGCGAAACATATCAAAAAGGAGAGAACTGTATGAAAATCTCAAAATCCGACTACCGGACATTGGCCGAAAAGTCATCACCCAAATCACCCATTTTAAAAAACTGCTCGCTGGCGTTTTTAGTGGGCGGCACTATCTGCACCATCGGTCAGATATTGCTCACGTGTTACCAAAAATTGCCGATCAAGCCCGAGGACGCGAAGACCCTCGTGTCAGTAAGCCTCATTTTTATGGCGGCCGTATTAACGGCATTCGGAATCTTCGATAAAATCGCTAAACACGCCGGAGCCGGAACGCTGGTGCCGATTACCGGCTTTGCAAACGCGGTGGTCTCACCCGCCATCGAATATAAAGCCGAAGGCTTTGTATTGGGTGTCGGCGCGAAAATGTTCACTATTGCCGGACCTGTCATCGTCTACGGCACGGTGGCAAGTGTGATTTACGGAGTTGTTTATTGGCTCATAAATATGACATAAAACAGGCTTGACCGAATCGGTCAAGCCTGTTGTTATTTTATCTCTTCTTTTTTAATACTATAACCGTTATTATTACAAGAACGGCTCCTATAAGAGTAACGCCTAAAACGATCCAAACAATAGTCTTATGATTAACATTTAACGGCTTTGCAACGTCTGTATCAAGCGAACTGCTGTCCGAAGTTTCGGGTTCGTCAGGAGTTTCTATCACACTTGCCGTTTCTTTTAAAACCGGAATTACCAACGTATCTTTCTCGTTGCAACTTTCGCAAACACGTTGCATTTTTCCCTCAGTCGTATATGTGGCCTCTGATATCAGAGTCCATTCGCCGAAAATATGCTCTGTAGCGGCAATTTCTACTATTTCTTTTGCCTCACACAGCTCACATTTTCTCTCTGAAAAACCCTTAGTAGCACAAGTTGCCTCCTTAACAATCTCCCACTCACCATAAACATGAGTATGTCCATCCGCTCCAAGCGGCGGGATAGTTTTACTCTCCACAGCCAAGCAATCGGTACATTTTCGCACTTCGGTTCCGCTTTCAGTTATTGTGGGTTCTTTTTCAATCTGCCACTCTTGCCACTTGTGTCCGGTTGCCGCAATATCAGTCCTATCGGCAACCACGGTGCAACGTGTGCAATGATGTGATTTAACACCCGCGACTGTACACGACGGTTCCACATCAACTGTCCATGCTTGTGAAAAATCATGTCCCAATGCGGAAACAACCGCGGTTTCAAATGCCCCACAAAAGCAGTTGCGCTGTTTAATGCCTTCAATCGTACATGTCACGGCCTTTGTGGTGAACCACTGCCCGTAAGAATGAGCAAGCTGATCGATTGCTGTTACATCTGTTACCGCAGAACATCTTGTACAATGACGGGATTTACTTCCGGCAGACGTACATGTGGCCGCAACATCGATCGTCCACGACGGTGAATAATCATGACCTAATGCCGCAACAGTAGTTGTTTCAATCGCTCCGCAAGAGCAATAACGCTGTTTGCTGCCCTCCGTGGTGCAAGTGGGAGCTATTACCGTCTGCCACTCACCGTAAGAATGAACGTTCGTGGCGTTTATCGTTATGATCTCACTTTGCAAGCACTCCGTGCAAGTACGTTGTTTTTTACCCTCTCTTATACAGGTGGCAGGTTCCGTGATCTCCCAAGGACCAAAAGTGTGAGTTCCCGTTGTGCTGAAGTAGGCTTCATCACTCCAGTATGCCGAGCCGTTGACCTCGCAATAGAATTGATAATAGTATCCCGTACAATGGATCAATGTCAAATTCAATTCACCATTCATATTAAACCAAGAATGAATTTTTGTTTCTCCAACATAACTCTGTGAAGGGGCGTGGAATAACGACCAACCGTTTTCATACGTGTCGCCGGCTCTTTTTACCCTGATTCCAAGCTTTGTGACAGGGTAACCTGACGGTTTTGTTATTAAGTTATGGAGTATTGCATTGGTATTTGTAATTGTGTTCGAATGATCGGAGTTATAATTATACACTGTAACAGTAGTATTAGTATTATCAGATACATTTGTAGTCGTTATCGTATTGTATATCCAAACGGCTTTGCCTTTCGAATTACACTCTTTGGCAAAATTTGACCAAGTGGTATATGCAAGATAAATAATAGGATTCGAGTCAGTATTATAACTTGTATAATAAAAACCGTTAGCATCATACGCTATAAATGAAATCGAATGAATGCCGTCTATACGAATGTGTTCTCCAAATTGTGCATGAGTTGTTATAAGCTCCTTAATACTGTTAGCCGTTAACGAACCAGCTGTTCCGGTTGCGTATTTGCGGCTTGCCGAGTTAGCAATTGCATTAAAAACATATTTACATACATAATTTGAATATGTCATACAACCACCGGAATTAGTGATTGTATACGTCGCGCCATTGTCCACAACCGCGGAATGAGGATACGTACTATTTGTGTAAGGAAAGGTTTTCTGATATGCTGCGGCGTATTGAGAACTATACATTAAATAGTATGCCTTGTTATACGCGACCGAACCTTCGTTTTTTTGTACTAAATTAAGAGCGTTTTCTACACCGGAGCCAGTGATTTTTTGTGTATAAAACGCTGCTTCAGCACTAATTGTCATGGTTGCCGTCATTGTGCTTACCAGCAAAACAACCATCATTAATAAAACCCACGTTCTTTTCATTTTCTTTTCCTCCATAAAGATAAAATATGTGCAGCCGATTACTCTGACTGTCTTAACATTCATTAATTGTTATTTTCTCTTTTTAAGTATAAGTTTAACAATCAACAAAACAATAAACTCCACCACCGCAAAGGGAACGGCATAAACAATAAAATTGACAGGTGCTATAATAAACCCGAGCAGAAACATACCAATGGTCAGTTTGCCTACAATAAGTTGCTCGATTATATAAATAATAAAAGCGATTAATACACCTATAACTAAAAATAGCAGTAACCCTTTTGCAATCAGGCTTTCACCGGCTTGTGAATAAGCAGTTGTTTTTTTAAATATTTTAGATAAAATAACAATATTGGTTACGGCAAAAGAAGCGAATCCGGTGAGGAACATAGCAAAATTTGCCCATTTCCAACTCACGGTAAAATACATATGGTATACCAATATTAAAAACAGAATCACGCCCGCAATAATAGCCAAAATTTTAGCAAAAATCCCAAAACATCCGGGTGCCGGATCCGGAGACGGGTCATGTTCTTTGTTGTTGCGATTATTTTCATCGTTTGTATCATTTGATCCTACAGGAATAGCACGTTGCAATTCCGGAAAGAGCAGGAGTGCAGCAGCACCCGCGGGCGAATCCCCATATTCTCCAATCGCAGTTTTACTCCAACCGGTGCCTTGATATATCGTGCCTCCGTCATACCCGCCAATCGCAGTTTTACTCCAACCTACGCCTTGGTATATTGTACCACCATCATACTCACCGACCGCTGTTTTACTCCAACCGGTACCTTGGTATATTGCACCGCTGTCATACTCGCCAATCGCAGTCCTACTCCAACCGGTGCCAACATATATCATACCGTTATCGTATTCACCAACCAAGGTTTTATTCCAACCCGTTCCGCAGTATATGTTTCCCATATTTTTCCTCCTTAAAAACAAAAAATGCGCAGCCGAAGCTACGCACCGAAAAACACATACCTCCGATTGCTGCGACACAACTTTCGACAAACTACAAGAGAACGCCAAAATAGAGAATGTGTTTTTACCAAGATAAAAAAACACTTCTCCTATAGTTTGCCCAAATATTAAGTTGTGTCGCAAGATTATTTTAACACGAACAAAAAAACATTGCAATACCTTTTATAAAATATTATGTCGAAACAAGAACGACATTTTATTGTACAATTTTATAGGTACAAAGAAATCCCTCGGAGTTGTTGCTCCGAGGGATCTTATAATTTCTTTATTTCTTCATTTCCTTTGCGGCGTCGAGTTTTAGCTGGCGGCGTTGCTTTACGTGGTCGGGCATCGGCTTGATCTCGCCTGCGGCTTTCAACGCCTGGCGTGTCAAAACAGGTCCGATCAATTCATAAACCAATACTGCAAAAAGGGTGATATTGCGGATAAGTGCACCCTGCTCACCCAAGGTTGCGGCGGCGATCGAGCACATTCCGAGTGCTACACCTGCCTGCGGTAAGAGCGTTATTCCCAAATACTTGCAGATCGCCGGCGAGCATTTAGTGGCCTTAGCGCTTATAAACGCACCGAAATATTTGCCCAGCGAGCGGAAAATGATATATACCACACCGACAACTACGATGCTCCATTTCGCGAAAACACTGAGCTCAAGTTCCGCACCGCTGATAACGAAAAAGAGTGCAAAAACGGGCGATGTCCACTTGTCGGCGGCGGCCATAAGATCGTGCGACAGCTCGCATATATTGCAGAACACCGTGCCGAGCATCATACAAGTAAGCAACGACGAAAATTCGATATGAACAGAGCCGATCGGCGGAATTTCGACCATGGCGATCGAGGTGGTCAAAAACACTATCGCAATAGTCAAATTCAGACGGTTTGTGTTGGAGTTAAAAAGCTTTTCAAGCTGAGTCAGTACCCAGCCCATAACAGCTCCGAGGGCGAGAGAGCAAACTATCTCGATTATCGGGTTGAGGATTATGGACACAAGATCAAGCGAGCCGGAAACAATGGTTTTCGCAATGCCGAACGAAACAGCAAAAACCACAAGACCAACTGCGTCGTCCAACGCTACTATCGGCAACAAAAGCTTGGTTAAGGGGCCGTGTGCCTTATACTGCTTTACAACCATAAGTGTTGCAGCAGGAGCAGTCGCCGTGGCTATTGCACCCATGGTCAACAACTGCGGCACGGTCAAAATGCCCGGGATCAGATAGTAAACACCCAAAAGAGCAAGGTCGACGAGCAGAGTTGCGACCAACGCCTGAACGATACCGATAACAACGGCCTGCTTGCCGGTTTTTTTGAGTTCATCCAACTTAAACTCACTGCCTATCGAGAAGGCAATAAAGCCCAGCGCGACCTCGGAGACCAAGGCCAGTGTCTTGACCGCTTCGGCCGAACCGAAGCCGACACCGCCGACGTGCAATCTACCCAAAGCATAGGGTCCCACCAACACACCTGCGATAAGATAAGCCGTAACCGCCGGTAATTTTAAAGGTTTAAACAGTCTTGTCATCAGCAGTCCTGCCAAAAGGGCCACCGAGACCGATAATAAAATACTCACTTTTGTCATCTTCTTTTAAATAAAATTTAGCTACCGCCGATTTTATCACAAACGAAATACAATTACAAGTATAATTTTAACCAAATTTAACACAAAAAGCAGGAGGGTTTTTGCCTCCTGCTCTCAGTTTGAATTTAATTTTACCCGAAGCTCCGCCATTTGTTGCGGTTTAGGCTCCGGCGTGTCCTTTAATGGGAACTCCAGCCCGAGGTTTTCATACTTTACCTCACACAGCTTCTTAAACGGCAAAAGCTCTGCCTTTTCAACAACGCTATTAGAGCGTATCAGGTCCCTTAACCGTACGATATTGTCCTCGTTGTCATTAAGACCGGGGATTATCACCTGCCGTATCCAGGTTCGCTTGCCTGCTCTCTGCAGGTATTCGAGAAACTCCAACACCAACGAAAACTCACAACCGACATACTTTCGGTAATCTTCAGCCGTGGTGTATTTAATATCCAGCATCACAAGATCGGTGACCTCTAAAAGCGCCTTGACTTCATCGTTCAAGACACATCCCGAAGTGTCTAAGCAGGTGTTAATACCTTTTTCTTTCGCCAGCTTAAAAATTTCGGTCACAAACCCGGCCTGCATCAGCGGCTCACCGCCCGAAACGGTAATTCCGCCCGTATCCCCGAAATACTCGCGGTAGCGTTCCGCTTTTTTTATAAGCTCCGATGCGTCGGTTTCGGTGCCACCCTGCTCCCAGGTGTCGGGATTATGACAGCAGGCACAACGCAACGGACAACCGCTTGTAAAAATTGTAAAGCGGACGCCCGGTCCGTCTGTGGCTCCGAGCGTCTGGATAGAATGTATTTGTCCCGTCATCACATAGCCTCGTGGAAGGTACGGCTGATGACCTCTCTCTGCTGTTCACGGGAAAGCTTATGAAAATTAACGGCATAGCCCGAAACGCGTATTGTGAGGTTGGGATAAAGTTCGGGATTGTTATAGGCATCGACCAACGTCTGTCGATTGAGAACATTTACGTTGATATGGTGTGCGTTTTTAAGGAAATACCCGTCCAAAACAGCAACCAGATTATCGACCCTTTCCTCATCGTCGTGACCCAAAGTATCGGGAGTGACCGAGAAGGTGTTGGAAATACCGTCACGGCAATCCTCGTAGCTAAGCTTTGCAACGGAATTGAGCGAAGCCAGAGCGCCGTTTTCCTCTCGGTTGTGCATCGGATTGGCGCCCGGAGCAAAAGCGGCGCCGGCGCTTCTGCCATCGGGAGTAGCACCCGTGTTCTTGCCGTACATAACATTCGAAGTGATCGTCAGTATCGACAAGGTATGCTCCGCATCTCTATATGTCTTGCTCTTTCTCAGCTCTTCAATAAACTGATGGGTCATTTCCTTGGCAATAAGGTCTACGCGGTCATCGTCATTGCCGAATTTCGGGAACTCGCCGCTTGTCTCAAATCCACCAACAAATCCGTCGGCGTTAATACACGGCTTGACATTAGCAAATTTAATAGCACTCAACGAGTCGGCAACGACCGACAGACCTGCAATACCGAAGGCCATAAAGCGATGAACATCGGTATCGTGAAGTGCCATCTGCGACTTCTCGTATGCGTATTTATCGTGCATATAGTGAATGACGTTCATCGTGTTGACATAGAGCTTTGCCAACCACTCGATGTAAATATCAAAACGCTCTTTTACAGCCTCGTAATCCAGTTTTTCACCCGTCATTACAGGCATCTGCGGACCAATATGAATACCGCTCGTGGTGTCGTATCCGCCGTTGATAGCAATGAGCAACAGCTTTGCCAAATTACAACGCGCACCAAAAAACTGCATCTGCTTGCCGATCTTCATCGCCGAAACACAGCAGGCGATGGCATAATCATCACCGTAATCAGGACGCATTACGTCATCGTTTTCATACTGAATTGAGTCGGTATCTATTGAAACCTTAGCACAGAATTTTTTGAAGTTTTCGGGCAGTTTATGAGACCAGAGAACGGTCAGATTCGGCTCGGGTGACGAACCCAAGGTATAAAGCGTGTTGAGCATACGGTAACTGCTTTTCGAGACAAGCGTTCTTCCGTCTTCACCCATACCGCCGACCGACTCGGTGATCCACATCGGGTCACCGCCGAAAAGCTCGTTGTATTCAGGAGTTCTCAAGTGCCTTGCCATACGAAGTTTAATAACAAAATCGTCGATAAGCTCCTGCGCACCGGCTTCATCCAAAACGCCTTTTTCAATATCACGCTCGATATAAATATCAAAAAATGTGCTGACGCGACCCAAAGACATTGCCGCGCCGTTCTGCTCTTTAATGGCGGCAAGATATGCAAAATAGGTCCACTGAATAGCCTCTTTAGCATCCTTGGCAGGTTCGGAAATGTCAAAACCGTACATTGCGGCCATTTCCTTCATCAGTCCCAAAAAAGTGATCTGCTGGGACAGTTCCTCGTCAAGGCGAATAGTCTCGGTATAGAAATTGCCGTCCTCTAAGTTCTTTTTATCCTTTTTCTTCTCTTCGATAAGACGGTCGATTCCGTACAAAGCGACGCGTCGGTAATCGCCGATAATACGACCGCGACCGTAGGCATCGGGCAGACCCGTTATAACGTGACTGCGGCGAGCCAAACGCATCTCGTCGGTATAAGCTCTGAAAACACCTGTATTGTGAGTGGTACGGTATTGGAACTCATTTTCGATCTTGTCACTGACCTTGTAGCCGTAGGCTTCGCAAGCCTGACGGACCATTCGCATACCGCCGAACGGATTGACACCTCGTTTTAACGGACGGTTGGTCTGCAAACCTACGATAAGCTCATTTTCCTTGTCAATATAACCGGGTGAGTAGCTGGTGAGCGAGCTGACGGTCGCCGTGTCAATATCAAGAACACCGCCAAACTGCTGCTCTAATTTAAAGAGATCGCGAACCTTTTTCATCAGGTCACGGGTTCTGTCGGTGGGACCTGCCAAAAAGGTGCTGTCTCCCAAATATTCTTTATAATTCTTCTGAATAAAATCACGGACGTCGATAGTTTCCTGCCAAACACCGGATCTAAAGCCATTCCAATTAACGTGCTCCATTTAAAAGTCCTTTCTGCGATCTGCTTAGCGTACTAAAAGGGTACATTACAGTATAATTTTATTAACCTTTTTTGTCAAGTATTTATACCCAAATTTTTGCAGAAAATCACAAAATTTTGTGTGTTATAACTTTAACAAACACTATATATTGTGGTTTCGCTATTCAAACCACAACACCTTGATTAAAATCAATACACGACCGAAGTTTTCTTCGGTCGTGTCTGTTTATATTTTTAAAGTCTCTCCCGATCTAACACTGTAGATCACGCCATCGACGTCGAACCAGACCGTAATGGCGGTCGGATTATAAACAATAGTTCCATCGGCCGAGAACTGCAACGAATTGTAAGCCTCTACATAATCGTAAATCTCTATATTTGTCGCATACCAGATTTCGTCGTGACCCGACAATTTTTGACAGATCTCGTCTAAAAGTTCCCAATTCTTCTCACGTTCGAACTCGTAGCTGTGACCCCACATATAGAAAAGTCTGGGTTGCCTTGCGGCGCTATAAACCCAAGGCTCGAGATTTATCTTCAAAAACTCGTCAATATATTTAAGGGTTTCCGGGTTTCCGTGGCGGCAGGTCGGCATCCATGCATGCCAGTCAGTGGGCAATTGGAACAAATTGTTATCTCCGCCCAAAGTTCTTGAATAAGCGATACCTAAATCGGTAAGATAACCCTTTACGATCTCATACGTCGTGCCGTTATGGAATTTGGTGATCCCGGTGTCGGGATACGCCATTCCGCGGATTATCATTCCAAAACGCGACTCCAATTCCAAGCGGCAATCCAGCACGTCTTTTATACCGTCGGCCGATGAAATAAGTCCGTTGGCACGGTGCAACGCTCCGTGAACCGCGACCTCGTGACCGTTATTTAAAATCAGTTCTTTAACCGTTTCATCAGACAGATTCTTGCTGCGAAGAGCGATACTGTTAAGGTTAAAGGTGCATTTCAGCCCATACTTTGTGATAGTTTCGGCAAAGCGGACGTCCTCGGCACAGCCGTCGTCATAACTCAAAGTAACAGCCTTCGCCTTACCTTCGGGAAATCTCAAATATCTATATCTCATATTACCCCGCCTTTCAAGGTTATTATACCAACCGTGGTGTATTTGTCAATGAAATCTTTAGAGATAAAACAAAAAATCACCCCATACCAAAGTATGAGGTGATAACGATCTATTCGTCCTTTGCAGACTGCTCACAACCACAGTTGCAGCTGCAGGCACCGCTTTGACACTTCATCTTTTCTTTTGACGAGCAGGAGCAGCTGTCAGGACAGCCAATGCATTTCTTGCCGCTCTTTTTGGCTTTATATACATACCACGCGGCAAGCCCGATTATAAGCACCACGATCGCGACGATGATAATATTTTCTAACACATTCTCACCTTAAGTTCAGACCTTGACGGCCATTTTTTCAGCCTCTTCAGCTTTGAGTTTTCTATCAGCTCTGACGCCTAGCACAACGAGAACGGCAATGAACGCAACAACTGCCGCACCGCCACAGATTGCAGGGACAACTGCGAGACTCAATGGAGATACGATCAAAGTTCCGATAGTATACACCAAATAACCAACCGTGAAGCCAACGCCAAGCTGGAGTCCAATTCCTCCCATAAGCCACTTTGCACTCTTCATTTCGGAATTCATAGCGCCGATAGCGGCAAAGCAAGGCGGAGTATAAAGGTTAAACATCAGATAAGCCAAAGCGGCAACCTTGGATATTGCCATAACGCCTGCAACCTCCTGACCCGCTCCTTCCATCATTGCCAATTCCTCGGTGTCGATAAGGTTAGAGAGTCCGACAAAACAGACCGCCAGGGTGCCGACAACGTTTTCTTTTGCGATAAAGCCGGTGATGGCGGCGGCAGCCAGCTGCCAACTAAGAACTCCGACAACAGGCACTAACAGGTACGCAAACGGACCTGCGACCGATGCTAAGATCGAAGCGTCGGCAGTCTCGGCGACGGCAAATTTCCAGGTAAAGGTCTGCATTATATGTACCGCGGTATTGCAAAGAAGAATAACCGTTGCGGCCTTTACAACAAACGACCAACCGCGACTGCACATCGACTTAACGGCTCTCCACAAAGAAGGTGCCTTATACTCCGGCAACTCGATAATGAAAAACGATTTTTTCGGTCTGTGTCCTGCAATTTTATTGACGATCAGCGCACCGAAGAAAATAATAACGATACCTACAAGATACATAGTGGGACCGACCCACGAGGCATTATCAAAGAACGCACCCGCAAAAAGAGAAATGACGGGCAACTTTGCGCCGCAAGGCATAAAAGGTGCGAGCATAGCCGTTGCCCTTCGTTCACGCTCGTTTCGAATAGTACGGCAGGCCATAACACCGGGGATTGCACAACCGGTACCGATAACGAACGGAATGACCGATTTACCCGAAAGTCCTACCCTTTTAAAAATAGGATCAAGCACGACCGAAACTCGTGCCATATATCCGCAATCCTCTAAAAGAGCGATGAGGAAATACATAACCATAACCAACGGCAAAAAACCTATAACGGCGATTACACCGCCGATCACACCGTCAATAAGAAGCGCGTAAAGCAAGGGATTGGCTCCCTCTAAGAAGCCGCCTACCCAGCCCTGAAACATTTCAAGCAACGTGACAAGACCAGGAACGACAGTGCCGTTTTGGAACTCATGGCCCTCAGCGATCCAAACTCCGGGGCCTGCTTGCGAGATCCAAAATACAAGGAACATAACGACCGCAAAGATCGGAATTCCTGCCCACTTGTTAGTGAGAACTGCGTCTATTCTGTCCTGAATGTTTCTTTCGTTGGTGCGGACCTTTCTCGACTCTACCTCGGCAACAATCTCATTTACAAACCTAAAACGCTTTTTGTCGGCGGCAACCGATGCATTTTTGTCAGTAATGTAGATATCATTCTGAACATAAGGAGCCTTCTGACCGCGACCTACGACCGAAACCGCAGCCACAACCACTTCTGCCATACCTTCGGCTGAAGTAGAAACGGTATCAATAACAGGGCAACCCAGTTTTTCGGAAAGCTTTTCCGTGTTGATTGTAGTTTTCTTCTTCTTGTTAACGTCAGCTTTGTTAAGAGCCACGACAACCGGAATGCCTAATTCCAATAACTGAGTTGTGAAAAACAGGCTTCGGCTCAAATTTGTCGCATCAACAATGTTGATGATAGCATCCGGATTTTCATTTTTTACGTAAGAGCTGGTGATACTCTCCTCCGAAGTGAACGGCGACATTGAATACGCGCCGGGAAGGTCGACCGCAATCAGCTCCTCACCGTTGTAATAACTCTTTTTTATGGGATGCTCTTTCTTTTCAACGGTAACACCTGCCCAGTTGCCGACCTTTTCGTTACGGCCGGTCAGAGCATTGTACATCGTCGTCTTACCGCTGTTGGGATTGCCCGCTAAAGCAATTCTCATATGTTTTCCTCCTGCTTGTTCAATTTGGCTTTACAAAATAAAATCGGGTTAGTCGCCGCTAACCGAAGGACAAAAAGACAATCAACGACTCTTCATCGTCGATTTTTAAACAACTACCTCGATCGCTGCGGCAAGCTGATTGTCGATATTATAACGTCCGTCTTTGATCGAAACAGTGCATCCGCCGCGGCGGCGTGCGATGACCGTAATCGGTTCGCCACTGTAGCAACCCAAGGAAAACAGAAACGCATCCAGCTCTTCATCATCTGTCACGATGCGGCTTACTATGTACTCTTTTCCCTCGATAACCTCAGTTAAATTCATTAAAAATCACCTGACCCTGATTTTGCAAACTAATTAGTCTCGGCTAACTGAGCGGCCGCAAAAAGCGGTTAGTGCCCGCTAACCGTATACATCTTACCACCCTTTAATTATTTTGTCAACCGTTAATTTGAAAATTTTAGCAATTTTTTGTTGCTTTAACTCCTACTTGCAAACTGTTCGCAACTATGGTACAATAATATTAATAACAGATGAAGGGGATCGGTATGAATCTTCACGAATCAGGCGAAATGTATCTCGAAACGATATATGTTTTGACAAGTAAATCACCCAACGTCCGCAGTATTGACGTTGCTGAGAGTATGGGATATTCAAAGCCCAGCGTCAGCCGTGCAGTGGGATTGCTCAAAAACGGCGGATATATCAATATGGCTCCGGATGGCACGCTTTCTTTGACAGAAGAGGGCAAAGAGGTTGCTCTCCGTATTTACGAAAGACATACTATTTTGTCGAATTTGCTGATATCTTTGGGTGTTAGCGAGGAGACCGCTGTGAATGACGCCTGCAAGATAGAGCACGTCATAAGCCAGGAGACCATCAACGCGATAAAGAAATATATAGAAAAATTATAAGTAAGCCAAACGGCGTTTTCCCTTTGGGAAACGCCGTTTTTATTTTATACTATACTCTTTTTCTTCCATCTGCCTATTCGATAGAATATAAACGTCAGTATCGCACCCAGAACCCACGTGCAAAGAAGCGATATCTGAATACACTCGCTGCGACCGTGTTTTAAATTTCCGTCAGGCGAAGTAAGGTAGGCTATTCCGTATGCTACGGGAATGCGGATAGCAATGGTCGTAATAAGTGATATGATCATCGGTGTCAGCGTGTCGCCTGCTCCACGCATAATGCCCGAAAGGCTTTGCGTTACCGCCATGGCAATATAGCCGACAGCCAAGATCATCATCAACCGATAGCTCATATCAACAAGTTCGACTGTTTCTGTAAATAATCCCATAAGGTGTTTTCCGAAAAGAATTATCAACGCGGTAATGACCGCCGATGTTCCGACCGCCATAAGCGTTCCCTGTTTGGCACCTTTAATAACGCGGTCGAATTTGCCTGCTCCGACGTTCTGACCGGCGAAGGTGGTCAGAGCCGTGCCAAACGAGAAGTTGGGCATCATCGCAAAGCCGTCAACCCGCATAATAATTACGTTTGCGGCAATAAACTGTGCACCGAAGCTGTTGGTAAGCGACTGAACGATTATCATTGCCGAGGAGAAGATCGCCTGTGTCGCACCCGACGGCAAACCCAGCTTTACGATCATTTTAACGTACCTTGCCTGCGGTTTCATATACTTTTTACCAAAGTCAAAATGCTCTTGCATCGTAGTAAGTCTTACTAAGCACAGCACCGACGAGATCGCCTGTGAAATGATCGTGGCCAACGCAACACCGGCAACATCCATTTTAGCTCCTGCAACAAACCAGATGTCTAAACCCATGTTAATAACGGTTGCGACAAGCAGGAATATCAACGGTGTTAGTGAGTCACCCAAACCCCGGATAATTCCGCTGAGAATATTGTAATACGCCATACCTGCAATGCCTATAAGCGAGATCATAAGATATTCGTAACAGCCTTGAACCGTCTCAGCAGGCGTGTTCAGCACGCCGAGTATCGGTCTCACAAACGGAGCAAGAGCCGCAATAAGAGCAACGCACGCTATTGCTGTAACCGTGATGCAGTTGCCGACCGTATAGGACAGCCCCTCGCGGTTCTTAGCACCGAAATACTGTGAAACCATAACTCCGGCACCGGCCGAAATACCGATAAACAACACTAAGAACATATTAACGATAGGCAATGCTGCGCCGACCGCCGAAATAGCATCGTCGCCGTTTTCGGCAAATCTTCCGACAACAATAGTGTCAACCGTACTGTATAACTGCTGCGCAATGTTACCGATAAGCATCGGAAGCGTGAACGAAACGATACTTTTCCAGACCGAACCTTTAGTCATATCGGTCGGAGCAAAAAGTCCTCTTGACATAAATAACCTCTGACTGTAAAATTTTCATAACATTGTATCATAAATCGCCTTGTTTCGCAATAGGTTTAAACCATTTTCCGCGAAAAGAGATCAGATATGTGTAAAAAAGAACCGAGAGCATAGGGACATACTCTAAAGGACAGTTTGGAAACGCATTACCTACTAACAAAAAAAGACGAGGAATTGTTAAAAATTCTCGTCTTTTTTCTTTATAAGCACAGCTTCTGTACCCATAGAAGCCGTTTTGAGTATTTGGCGATATATTTGCTTTCGCAAATGCGATATATTTTCGCTTATGCTCAAACGCGGTATAATCTCCCTTTCGATAGATTGCGATATGGTATAAATCCCTTCACGCCCCACAGGGCATATCGCATCAAAGATATATCGCACGCGGCGGCGTATATCGTAAATCCCGCAAGGGATTTATATCGTTGCGCAGTGTCCTCGATTCTTTTCAGTTATTCGATCACACTGTACTGAAACATCTCGCAATGAAGCTTCGTACCTATATTGACATCCTGCGGCAACAGAGCCATCGCGATAAAAAGGTCCTCAGAGCATTCACCCGAGAGATCGCGAAGATAGGCATATTCGCCCTCGATCTTTACAATTATATAGTCCTTCGGCTGCATAATACTCCTCAAAACTCACTTGAAATCTACAACGGCAGCTCCCGTTGTGTCAATAATTCCATACTTATAGCTGTTTTTCTCCTCACCTTCGATCATAACAACTGCATAACCGTCGGCACCGAAGTCGGTCACTCTGTAATATTTACACTCAACGACCTGCTCACCCTTGGAATTTATAAATCCCCACTTGCCGTCCTTTTTGACACGAGCGTAACCGTTGACAAAGTTTTCATACTCACTGAAATCGCCCTTAACAACAAACTCCGCCTTTGTGTTGATGTATCCGCTTTCACCCTTGGTTTTGGTGGCAACAGCCAGACCGTTTTTGTCAAAATCGTCAATACTTATGAAGAAATCCTCGGTAACGGACGCACCGGTTTCGGTGATCAGCCGAGGTCTGCCCGAAACAGATAGTCTGGCAATACCAAATTCGTTGAACGCGGTACCGGTATAGGTCTGCCTTGCATCCAATGCGAACACAAGCTCGCCGGTTTTGTTAATGTAACCCGTGCCGGCATCATCAGGCAGTCTGGCAAATGCCAGACCGTTTTTGCCGAAGTCCGAAACAAGCGAATACTTTGCCTCAATAACAAAATTGCCGTTACCGTCGACAAATCCCCACTTGCCATTCCTTTTTACTGCAGCCAGGCCGTTTGAAAAACTGTTACACTCCTCAAACTGAGCCGAGATCACCTCATTACCCTGACGGTCGATATAACCGTAAAGGAAATCCTCGTCGACTTTAAGACACATAGTGGCCAGACCGTTGTCAGCAAATTCGCCAACGTTCACATACTTGTTAACGATCAACCAATTGCCCTTTATGTCAATAAAACCGTGTCTGCCCTCATAAAACACGTGAGCCATACCCTGTTCATCGAAGTCATAAGCATTTCCGTATTTGGGTTCAATAACATACTCGCCGCTTGTGTTGATGTATCCCCACTGATCGTTTACCTCAACTCGAGCCAATCCGTTTGCGGCAAAATTGTAAGCGTTATCAAATTTGGGTTTAATAATGTAATCACCGTTTTTGTCGATGAAACCCATCTTATCTCCCGACGCACTCTTAAAAGCGGTCACGCCGTTAGTAAAAAGATTGTCGGCATTAAACTCTGAAAATTCGAAGTTCTTTGCACTGTCACCCTCACCGCCGCAACCAACAAGGCCAACCAATATAACACTCACTAACACTAAATACAAAACCGAACGCACAAAAATTTTCATATATATCCCTCTTTTAACTAAACTGTATTACCATTTTATATCAAATATTTGTGAATTGCAAGGGAGTTTTACACCCTTCAACCAACTTTCCCGTATAATAAATGTTCACCGAGGGTTGTGTTGAGCATTAGCGAAACTGGGGAAGAAAAACCATAAACTCAATTAAAATTTTTTCTTTCCTCCGCCTTTTGCTTAGCAAAATCCACCTCCCTCATCAGATGGAGGTGTCGGCGCATTCGCCATTTTTATTCATCCACCAGTTAACCTCTTTTGAACCACGCTACTATCGCGTAGGTTTCGTTATACAACAAACAGCACAAGCCAAAATAGCTTGTGCTGTAACGGTTTTCATTTACTGTATTTTTAAGAAATTTACGCAACAACCGTCGATTCTGCAACCTGCTCAGGAACAACGGTTGCCGAAATTGTCATGGTTAACGCCTCGTTGAAGCCTCCGCTTATATAACGGCCGTTAATTTTTATCTTGCTTTCGATTCTCGTAACCGAATCTCCCGACAGGGTGACAATGATCTCCTCTGTCGCCGATTTAACAGTTGCCACTCCGCTAAGCTGCGATTCAATAACCGACGTATCCGGGTTATCCACAGTGAATTTATAGACGCCCTCCTCAACCTTTTCGATTGAAGATATCAACGTCTCATTATAATATGCCGCATTTATAAGATCATCAACGTATAACTTTGCTTCCTTGTCGGTCATAGCCTCGGTATAGGTCTCAGAACCCTGCTTTACAGTCTGTGTTCCGCTCTTGTAGCTGATTTCGTATTTAACAGAGCCGACCTTGGCGGTTGCATTATAATAATAACCGCCATTCTGTTTGCCGTACGTGACAGTATCTTTTTCGATTGTTGTGCTCGATTCTCCAAGTATCTTCACGGTCTGCTTTAAATCAAGAGTAAACTTTCCCGATGCGGCATTTTGGATCTTTTCGATTCCGTCAGCGACCTTTCTAAGCACACGAACATCATCAACCTCAACAAAGCCCTCGGTGTTAAGCTGTGCAGGATCACGCTGAACCTCGTCAAATTTAGAATAATTACTGCTGAACAAGAACTCCGGAACTATTGCAGGATCTTCACCGATCTCAAAAATAAGCTTGATGTCCATTTTCGTTGCACGGAACTTACTGTCGGCGACAACCGTTATTTCCATATCAAGAATATCGGCACCCATATCCAACTCAGACATATTCATATTGTCGATCATAACGTTTATGGTCTTCATTGTATAACCCGACAATTTAAGCGACCATGTTCCGTCTTCGTTTTTTGCAAATTCCGACTTTGTGCAATCGGTATAATTGATATCTTTAGTCAACGAATCGTCGTCGGTTGCGAGAAACTCCTCAAAGGTCATCGCCGAAAAGAACTTCTGCTCGTTTTGACCGGTCACATTGGAAAGATACATTTTTCCGTCGCGGTAAGCTTTAGTGTATTCGGTTGTTTCGTCGAGAGAAAGCTCCGGACACGCTACAACGACCTTGTCATACATATAAGAATACGGATCGCCTTCCTTGGCATCTTCAACTATCTTTGAAGAAGAGGTCATCTCGTATTTGTTTCCCAAATAGAAGTACACCATTTTACCTGTGCCGTCAGTCTCATACGACACAAGCTGTTTCATCGTCTCATCAATTTTATTCCAAAGAGCGATTCCGTCGGTAGGCTCAAACGGTTTTTCGGTGTTTGTTGTTTGACCCTTTTTGCAAGAAGCAAAAGAAAGAATCATAATAACGCACAAAACGACGCAACATACTCTGTTAATATTTTTCATATAAAAACCTCCTTTTTGTAATTTTATATTACCATTTTTGTCGAAAAATGTCAACTATATATATCCCGATTATATGCACATAAAAATCAGATTGTGCGATAATATCCAAACTGCTGTATAGAAACTCACCCATCCTTTAAATTCGCATAAAATAAGACAAGGTGATAGCATGATCCAAAATTTCTTTTTTCCAAATGCAATAGCCAATATCCGAGGTGGCGATGAAGCACCCAACTTATCGGGACAAATCAAATTCTATCAAAAAAAGAACTGCGTTTTGATAGAGGCAAATGTCAACGGTTTACCCACAAACGACACAGGTTTCTTCGGCTTTCACATTCACGAAGGCGACAACTGCACAGGGACCGGCTTTTCGAACACAAAAACTCACTACAATCCGACAATGGTACCGCACCCGTCCCACGCAGGAGACCTTCCGCCGTTGATGTTGTGCAACAAAAACGCCTATCTGTCCGTAGCAACAGACCGCTTCCGCGTGTCAGATATCATCGGCCGAACAGTCGTTATTCACGATATGGCCGACGACTTCACTTCCCAACCGGCAGGCAACGCAGGAACCAAGATTGCCTGCGGGGTTATCACGCGGCGGTAGATAACCACGGCAACAATCACTAAAGCACAAAATCATAACACATCATAGAAAGTAAAAAAGCAAGCAACACCGAACGGTGTTGCTTGCTTTTGGGGTGTTTTGAACTTAGTGGCACGAATTGATTTTGCCTGAAAACTGAAGATTTCTTACTTTTTATCTGTTTTTATTTAAAAATATCATACCGCCAATTTACAGTTGTAAATCCAACATCATTTGCTGAAAAACCGCCATGTGACTTTGCATACTCTCCATATTGCAAATCGTCAAAAGGCAGTAAACCTTTATCAATAATATCATTCACAACAAAAGCGAAAATGTTGAAATACATTTCATTGGTTGCTTTGCCATCTGCAAAACGAATATTACAGCAATTATTCAGTTTAAACCCGTGAGCCTCGTCAATTCCACAACCTGCAATAGCTATTAAATCGTCATTTTGGAATACACCGTATTCCATCACAGATGGATCTTGATAATGTTTTTCGTTTAGCAAATGACTAATATATCCATCAGTTTTTCCGTTTGCCCATTTTAAAATGTTGTCCTTATCTGCGTAC
The DNA here is from genome assembly GCA_015066395.1 of Oscillospiraceae bacterium. GTDB lineage: Bacteria > Bacillota > Clostridia > Oscillospirales > Acutalibacteraceae > UMGS172. Next base: position 141,617 of record SVOL01000003.1, read on the forward strand.
GATAATTCTCTAATAATAACATTTTGGGGTAAATTATTTTTTATATGGTCTCCCAAATACAAGGATTGAGGGGTTGATTCAATTTCGCAATTAATGCCATATGATTTCAGATTCTCTCTCACTTTCTCGGGATTTTCATTTGAATAAAAGTTTATTGGACTATCAAATCGTTTTATCCACTCTGCTAGCAATGAAAAATCATCACTCACTAATTCCAGCCACACGCCACCGTTTCTGTCATCACCAATTCCTATAAATCCCTTTTCATAGTTACCTGATGGCGCTACTATTTGAAGTCCCATACTTTTAATGGTTGTGCAAAAATATCCATAACGCTTGCTGTCTTGTTCTAACAGATAATCAATAATTAAATCAGAATCAATTTGGTTGAAATCGCAATTTTCGTGAAGAAATCTATTCACACAGGAAGAATCTGTTAATTCATTCCAAGAAAGAACCTTGCTCTTATTTTGTTTTCGATATTCACTTGGCGTAACATTATAAATTTTTTTAAATGCTTTTATAAAGCCTTCATGGGAATCATAACCAACTTCTAATGCAATATCTAGTACGGTTTTATCGGTATTTCGTAAAAGCTCAACAGCCTTTTTAATTCTCATATAATTTACATACGACATAACAGTAAATCCTGTATGAGCAAGGAAAATCCGATTAAAATAATCAATAGAAAATCCTGCAAAATCAGCTA
>SVOL01000016.1 GCA_015066395.1 Oscillospiraceae bacterium
CACAGTTTTGTCCTTCCAAGGCATTCGAACAACCTCCTTTGCGGTCATTTTCTTGCCTTTATTATATCACAAAACTGTATACAATCATCTTGCACTACCTGTATATAATCATACTACACTGTACAATACTTGACGGTCCGTTTTAAAGAACAACAAATTGTTATTCTGAGCCAACCCGTAAGAATCGTTAGAAAATAATTCAAGATCCTTCACATAAGTTCAGGATGACGGTAGGGTGAGGTTTATTTCGCGGAAGGCAAAATCAGCTTCTCTGCGTAAAATTGAAATCACGACGTAGGAAATTAAATGTAAAATCATAACGTAGGGAACGGATTTATCCGTTCCTTTTTTTATTATAAATTGTTTCTTGCCGGCGATCGGTGATTGCCTTTACGGTGTAAATCGTTGATTCTGTGTGCGGTAAAAATCGTCGCTTTACGGTGAAAAATTCCGCTTTTTGTCATTCCGAACCACGGGCGGAAAATCTTGGATATTCATCTTCGAAAAAAGCCGATAATTTTTTCAAAATTCTGTCAAAAACGCTTGCGTTCTTGTCACTTTATGTTATAATCAATTATAGCGTAGTATACGCATAAGCTGTTCAAAGGAACGTGATATTTATGAAAAGGATCTTATGTATGTTTTTGCCGTTGGCGATGGTATTGTGTATGTTCGTCGGCGTCGAACTTTCTGTTTCTGCAGAAACATCGGGCACGACCGGTGACTGCACATGGGCTGTCGACGGGACAACGCTTACCATCAGCGGCAATGGTGATATGGGTGATTATTATTTTCGTAATAATGTAGCACCGTGGGGTACAGATATTGAAAAGGTTGTAATTGAAAACGGTGTGACGAGCATTGGTGACTATGCATTTATCGAACGCGCCGACCTTACAAGCGTTTTGATTCCTGCCAGTGTAACTGACGTTGGTGTGGGCGCATTCTATTACTGCTCTTCGCTTGAAAGTGTTTTGTATATAGGTAGTGAGTCGAATAAAGAAAAACTTGTTATCGCCGACCACAATGATATATTAACAGAAGCCACTTGGAAATATGCCGTAGGTTTTGGTAACACCGCTGCCGAGATCGTTGATAACTGTGTAACTGTGCCTGCGATATCGGGATATTTCACCGATGCAAACGGAAGATTGCATTTCCCGGGTGAACTGATCGGAGCCAACCCTGGTGACGTTTTCGTTCCTGCACCCATTGAGGTTGCGGCTGACAACGCATTTTCGTTCCGTGAGGATTTCACAGGTATTCGTGCCAGAGGTGCACTGTCAAAGGAAACGGTTGAAACTGCATCGGAGATCGGATTTGTTATGATTCCGCGTATTGCTCCCGACCTTTCGGCCGATTGGTATGTTTCATCACAGTACACCTACAAACAGCCGGTGAATAAGAACGCAATTTACGGTGTCGCAGATGAGATCGACGGTTACCAGTATCAGCTGTGCTTGTGGAATCTTAAAGGTTTTGAAGCCGAGGAATTTCTTTTCGCAATGTATGCGACTGTTGACGGTGTGACGACCTATACTTATGTTGGTTGTGTATCATATTGTTTGGTTAGCGGAACTACACCTCCCGTACCCGAAAAAGGTATTATCGTTAACGGCGTTAAGCTTGACAACAAGTACACTTTGGTGGTTCCTCAGTATAATATGTCTTACCTCGTAAGAATTCAGCTTGAAGAACTTCAGAAGGCTTTTGCTTCTGAGTGCGGTATCACTTTGAAAGAGGCAACCGATGCAACCGCACCCGCCTTTACTCAGGATATGGTTAATTTGTATTACGGTAAGTCGTGGGGCAACTGCGAGACGACGACCGATTATAAGAACTATGTTAACGCTATTGAATCGCTTGATAAGACTAAAACCAAGACTGAGTATATATACGAAATAGTTATCGGTGATTGTGACCGTGCAGGCTGTCCGGTAATTTCAGATAAAAACCAGTATACTATTAAGGTTTGGGGTAATAAGATCTTCTTAAACGGCGGAAGCCCTGCCGCAACTGCAATGGCTGTTTCCGAGTTTACCAAGATGGTGAACAGCGGACCGATGTCTTTGACCAATGCTTCGACGATTGTTGGCAATTATAATGATGCTATCTCAAATTACAGTCGCGACAATTATTACACTCTCACATGGGGTGACGATTTCGACGGCACCGTTATTGACACAAATAAGTGGTATGTATCATACGGACGCGATAGTACGGTTTATGACAACGGTCTCAACGGACGTATGCCTGCCCGCGGTTCCAGAACGCTCAACAATAATTACGTTAAGGACGGCAAGCTTTATATCTGTGCGACCTATGACAACAATTATTACTATGGCGGGCACTTGAGCACTGACGGTATCATGAGTTTCACGTACGGTTATGTTGAAACCAGTTGTCTCAAACCCTTCGGCCAGGGCTTCTGGACTTCTTTGTGGGTCGATAACTACCGCCGTGATACCGGTCTTGGACGTATGGAGATCGACGTTAACGAATCATACGGTCCGGGACACGTGACTCTTCAGAATACTTTTTCTTGGGTCAACTACAGCGGTATAGATTCGGTGCTGTCAAAGTATAATTTCAGAATTCCTTATAACTACGCCTTCAATAAGACAAATATTCAATATAACTCGGACAACAGAGGCTTCTATCTTGATTTCCATACCTTTGGTTACGGTTGGGACGAAAACGAACTCTTCTTTACCATCGACGGCAAGGTGACTTCTCGTTATGACTATGCAACGGCCGCTATGGTGTTCGGTAACGCTTCATCCGCGGGAAGTCTTAACACCACGATTGAAAACGCCAGAGCAGCTGAGATTGAGATCACTAAGTCGGCATTTGCGACACCGGCGTTCTTAAGAGTTAGTATGGCGGTCGGTTTCTCGTCAAGAGAATTTGTTGTTCCCGACGGCAACAAAGAGTGGACCGAAACCAATAAGTTTATTGTTGATTATGTTCACGTCTACCAGTTGGCAGGACAGCAAATGTATTTTTATTAAAAATTAAACTAAAAAGCAGAGCTTTGGTGCGCCTTCTTTACGAAGTGTGCATTAAAGCTCTTTTTTAGATTCCTCGTTTTACTCGGAATGACAATTATTTTTATTTAGGAGATTGCCTATATGGTGTTGTGGTGTCGGATTTCAGGGGATTTGCTCTGTCACTTTAAAAAAGTAAAGCAAAAGTTGCAAAGAGGACTTGAAATATTGAAAATGGTGTGATATAATGAACAAAAGGAATAAAAATGATACAGACGTGGGATAAAAAATTGTTGAAATTGTACAACAAAACGCGTCTTTTGTCATAAAACTTCCAAATAAATTTTATTTTAGGGGATGGTTCTCATGAAGCAATATGATATCGGTAAAATTAAAACCATAGCGTTGTTGGGTCATGGCTCTTCCGGTAAGACAACTCTTGCCGAGGCTATGCTCTATTCGGCGGGTAAGACTGACCGTATCGGCAAGACTGCCGACGGCACGACCGTTATGGACTTTGATGCCGAGGAAAAGAAGAGAGGAACGTCCGTTTCGACGGCTGTTTATCAGTTGGAATATAATGATTACAAGCTTAATCTTATCGACGCTCCCGGATTGTTCGATTTTGCAGGCGGTGTGAGCGAGGCTTTGACGGCCGCTGACTGTGCTTTGATAGCTTTGTCCGGTAAATCGGGTCTTACTGTCGGCGCTCAGTTGAATTATGACTCGGCTAAAGAGGCAGGCGTACCGGTCGCTTTCTTTGTCGGTAAGTTGGATTCGCCGCGTGCATATTTCTATCGCGTTATTTCGACTCTTACCGCTCATTACGGTGCGGTTATTTGTCCCGTGGTTATTCCGTATGTAGAGGGTGAGACCGTAGTTTCCTTTGTCGATCTCATTGCCGGTAAGGCTTATAAGTGCGACGGTGTTAATAAGACCGAAACCGATATGCCCGATAACGCTGATATTTCAAATATGCGTGACGTTATGCTTGAGGCCGTCGCCAGTGTTGATGAGGCGTTGATGGAAAAATACTTTGGCGGCGAGGAATTTACCGCTGACGAGATCAAGGCCGCTTTGGCCAAGGGTATGGCATCGGGTGACATAGCACCGGTGTTCTGCGGAATCAACCAGACCGGTGCCGCAGTAGGAATTTGTCTTGATATTCTTTCTGATATCGCTCCTTCTGCCGCTGTTAGAGCATACAACATCAAGAACGGCGATGCCGAGGGTCAGATGAACTGTAACGAAACAGCCACTACTGCGGCTGTAGTGTTCAAGACCATCGCCGACCCGTTTGTCGGTAAACTGTCTTATTTTAAGGTCATCGGCGGTAGCGTTAAGTCGGATATGAAACTTGTGAACAGCCGTACCGGTGAGGAAGAGAAGATCGGTAAAATTATGTGGCTTAAAGGCGGCAAGCAAGAGGATGCTGACTGCGTTAATGCCGGCGATATCGGTGCAGTTGCAAAGCTCGGTGATGTCAGAACCGGTGATACTCTCTGCACAGCCGGCCGTCTTGTTGAGGTTATTACTCCCGCGTTCCCGAAGCCTAGTCTTTCGATGTGTATCAAGGCCGCAAAGAAGGGTGAGGAAGAAAAGGTTGCTCAGGGTCTTGCACGAATAATTGACGAAGATCCGACAATTACCGCCACCACAGATAAGGAAACCAGAGAGCAGGTAGTATCGGGCTTGGGCGAACAGCACTTGGACATTGTCGCTTCCAAACTCAAGGCCAAATTCGGTGTTGAAGTAGTGCTGTCTGTCCCGAAGGTCGCATACCGCGAGACTATTAAGAAAAAGGTCAAGGTTCAGGGTCGACATAAGAAACAGTCGGGCGGTCACGGTCAGTTTGGTGACGTTTGGATCGAGTTCGAGCCGTGCGATAGCGACGATATGATCTTTGAAGAGAAGGTCTTTGGCGGTGCTGTTCCCAAAAACTTCTTCCCGGCCGTTGAAAACGGACTCCGTGAGTGCGTTAAGAAGGGTACATTGGCAGGTTATCCCGTTGTTGGTCTTAAGGCTATATTGGTTGACGGTTCCTACCATCCCGTTGACTCGTCCGAAATGGCGTTCAAGATGGCTGCCGCTGCTGCTTTCAAAGCGGGTATTCCGCAGGCCGCACCCGTATTGCTTGAGCCTATCGGTACTCTGAATGTTACCGTGCCCGACGATGTTATGGGTGACGTTATTGGTGATATCAATAAACGCCGCGGTCGCGTTTTGGGTATGAACCCTGTTGCCGGAAGAAAGCAGGAGATCATAGCAGAGGTTCCGATGTCCGAGATGGGCGACTTCGCAACCGTAATGCGTTCAATAGCACAAGGCAGAGCAGTATTTGACTTTAAATTTGAAAGATATGAGGAAGCCCCTCCGTTTATCGCTCAGAAGGTCATCGCAGAGGCTCAGGAATAATACTTAAATATTTCAGCAAACCCGAGAAGGATCAAACCTCCTCGGGTTTTTATTTTTAGTCGTGTTTTGTGACAAAATGAGTGAAAACGTCTTTTGACATGTCTCGTGAGCGGCGATATAATTTTCCTGCATATTTGGGGTAATGTTTCTGTTTTCTGATTTTAGGTATTGCTGTTTGTTATTTTATGTAACACCAAGACCAAAAGCGGGCATTCCCATCATCGGTTAGAGTACAACCGATAGTCATACTTATATAGCAATTTCTAAGGAGGAAAAAGTATGAAAACAACAAGAAGACTGTTAAGCTATCTGCTTGCTGTCTGCCTTATTTTGTCATCTGTTCCGATGGCACTCATAGGCGTTAGTGCGGTTACGGCTGAAACCGACGAGATTTCTGCCGTAGCTGAAGGAAACGTTGCCAAGGTGGGCAACACAGAGTATGCAACCATTAATGAAGCTATCGTAGCTTGGACCAATGGTACTACCTTAACGTTGCTGTCTGACGTGACCCTGTCAGATGTGATTAAACTCAGTTCTACTGAGTATCACATTCTCGATCTTGGTACATATACTCTGACAGCGGCATCTAAAAAAGATGCGATTCAAATCGTAAATAACGGTAGATCTTCTGCCGGTTATGCGTTGGATATCAAGGCAGATGCAACCAATCCCGGTGGCATCACCGCTACTGGTAAGGCGGTTGTGCGCACTGCCGGAAAATCGGGCGTTAAGGATCGCCCCATCATCCGTTTCTATAATGGCGTATTCAATGCTTCCTACATCGTATATCACAGCGGCAGCAATGGTACTAATTGCCCGCAGTTCCAATTTTATGGTGGCGTATTTAACGGTACAATTTTCACTAACCGCACGTTGAATCAGTTCTACGGTGGTACTTTTAACGGTAGTCTGATGATGTCTGTTGACAGTTCTGCTTATACATTGGTTGCCGGCGGAACCTTTAAGAGTTTGTCTAATCTTTATATGTCTGCTTTGAACAGCGGCAAGTTCACTATCGGTTCTGCTAAAGGCGTATATGACAAAGAAATTTATGTTGACGACAACGGCTACTATGTTGTGGCTGCTGTTGAGCCCGCAGAAGGCTATGAAGCTTCTGTTGCTAAAAATCCCGGATCAAACGATTATCTGGCATATAGTAAAGTTGAAACTGAGGGTGTGCTTAACTATACCGATGCAACTTTGGCACTTAAGAATAATAAAACCGCAACGGTTACTGTATATTCCGATAAGATAGACCTTGCAGGAGTAGATTTTACGGGTACAATTGTTGTTCCCGAAGGCAATGAACTTATTATTGTCAACGCACCTGAAGGACTTAAGGTTGAGGGTGACGCTAAGTTAGTTAACTATGTTGCCAAGGTTGGCGAGCAGAGTTATGAAACCCTCGCAGAGGCCATTGCAGCTGCATCTTCCGGTGATACTGTCATCCTCATTGCAAATGTGGATGAAAACGTTACGATCAATAATAATATCACCATCGACGGCGCAGGCAAGGTATACACCGGTCAGATGATACTTAAAGCAAACACCACGATTAGAAACGTAAACTTTGATGGCAAGGGATATGATGGCTATGCGGTTGAGACCCGTGGTGCGACTTACGTTACTATTGAGGATTGTACCGCCAAGAATTACGGCTATGGCTTCCTGCAACTCGTATCCGGCACTGCATGCACGACCGTGAAGAATGTTGCTGTAACCGACGTAAACTATGGTGTCAAGATCAACTACAGTAGCAAGGTAGTATTAGACAATGTTGATATTACTGCGGCTGTTGCAGGTGTTCTTAACTCCAATTACGGCGAAAAGACCATTACTGTTAAGAACAGTAAAATAAACATTTTTGGTACCTGGACAAGAAACAACACAACAAAGACCAACATTGTGTTTGAAGGCGACAATACTGTTGATGAATTTATTATCGATGAAAATATTGATAATTTCAAATTGGTTGCAGGTGCTACGCTTGCTGCTCCTGCCGGTCTGACAATTACTGTCGATCGCGCTAATTTCGATGTTTTGTATGAGGATGGCGTTTATCAGACGTTTGATTACATTGAATACATCAAGGCTGAGCTTTTGGCAGGCCGTGACGTTGTTCTCCAAAAGGACATTGTTGTAGACGGTAGCTATATCGATTCTATCCCTGCCAAGACTAACGGCAATGGTACGTATTTCAACCCCGGTATTTTCAATGTTGTTGGCGATTCTGATGTAACCTTCGACCTTAACGGACACACTATTACCTATAACGGTCATGCTATAGCTGAATATACAGCAACATATAATAAGAACAACTATTACAATGCCGCAACAGGCAAGTATGAGATTCAGTCCTGCACAGTAGCACACGGTTTGTTTATGGCAAACGATGGCGGTAAGCTTACTATTGTCGGAGACGGTAACGTAACTGTTCACGGTCTTGCTTCCGGCGTTTATCCTTGCTCGCCCGATTCCGTAATTACAGTCGAGGGCGGTAATTGGTATAATGACGGTTGTGCGACTTGCGGCGGAACCAATATTTTTCTCTATGCATCGCACGGCGGTGAGCTTTATATTAATGGCGGTACCTTCGAGCAGACTCTCGATGCCAACGGCGATTCATACTTGATAGTCGAACACGGCGGTAATTCTGCTAACAGTGTTATCGACTATTCCAAGACAAAGGTTGTTATCTCCGGCGGTAGTTTTGTCGGAATGAATCCTGAAAACGCTGTGTTTATCGACCAGGGTAACGGTCAGGCATTCGGCAAAACCAATGTTGTTGATGACGATTATGTGGCTGATGATCTTGGAAACGGTATTTGGGGTATTGCTGACGCCGTTGCGAAGATCGAAGGCGCAAAGGGCTATGAAACACTTGATGCTGCATTTGCTGCAGCCAAATCCGGTGATAAGGTCGTGCTCCTCGAAAACGTAGATGCCGGTGCAACTGTGGTTATGATACCTGCAGGTGTAACCTTCGACCTTAACGGTTACTATCTGACCGCAAGCAATTTCTTGTCATTCGGCGATGTAATTGATACTGCAGAAGAAGTTGGCGGTCTTGTCATTAGTAATGACACAACAATATCGTTCACCATTCTTCAGAAGAGTAATACATTTATGTCGATCTACGATACTGCGGCAGGTTGTTACAGGTTCTTTGAGTATCAGGTGGTTACAAAGGGTGTACGACTGAGAAACAACGGTTTAATTGTTGATGATCAGGTTGCATTTGGTTATGCAGTTGAGTTTACAAATATGGCGGCATATAAGATCATTGTTGAATCCGAAAACACCGGTCTTGCATTTACTGCCAAGGTCACAGTTAATAACGGCAACAAAACAAATGTTGTTGTGCTTGAGTTTACTGATGAACTTGTTAAGACTTTTGCTGACAAGTATATTAAAGCTGTCGAAAGCAATTCTACAAGTAGACCCGGCCTTGTTGTAAAGATTAACGGCTTAAGTAAAATAGATACCGATGTTAACATCACTTGTGTTGCGACAGCGACTTCAGTCGCTACTCATGTTACAGACAGCAGTGAATCGAGCGTGTACAACTCTGCTGTAACTGACAATTAATTAGGAGGTGAAGCAAATGAAAAAGTTTTTTGAAGAGCCCACTATTAAAATTGTTAAATTCGAAATGATGGAGACTATAGCTTCTTCATTTGATGCAGATGGTTCTATGGCTACAGATGTTGAGGACGATTGGTAATCACTATCTATATTTAAAACATCGAACATACCCATTTTTATAAATTATATTAGACCACAGGTCGGGAGTTGCTTCCGGCCTGTTGGTCGTACTATAGGAACGACCCGAATTTTGAAATACAGCTGTTGAAAGGACGCATTTATGTCTAAATCTCAAATTGTATCTTTAGTTTTGTGTATTGCTTTATTGGCAGGAATGGTCGCGTATTACTTCATTTTTATTGGTAACAAGCCCTTTGACGGTGAGCCGAGCGGCCCGGACGTATCAACTGCGGTCAGCAACAGCTTTGACGAAGCCTCTTCTTCGTCGCAGACTCAAACCGACGGAGTGACAAGCAATGAAAGCACAGTTGATCTGGGTGGTGTCGTAATATCGAGCATGCCTGCAAACAGTTCGTCGAATCAGGGAGCAGGCGACTCTGAATCATCGTCTGAGACATCTCAATCGTCGAACATAACGTCTACTGCACCTGATACATCGCTTACATATAAGCAGTATCTTTTGATGTCGCCGACAGAACAGCAGTCTTATTATGAGAGTTTTCCGAGCTTGGAGGATTTTATTGTGTGGCATACCGCCGCAAAATCGGCTTATGATGCTGAAATGAACTCGGGTGTCGTTTCGGGTAGCGGCGACGGTTTTGACATCGGTGACATTATAAACGGCAATCAGTGATCGGGTGAACTTATGGAAAGGTTTTATAAAATAGCAGGTCTTACCGTTAAAATGGATACTTTCGGTCGAACTGAAAAGCAGGCCGAAAATTATCTTTGTGAGCCGTGTGATAACTATGATTTTTGCGTTGAGCCGATGAGGGAACTGGCATGTAGAAAATATCCTCATTGGAGTGAGGATATGCGTGAATATATGTTCACGGGTGCCGCGTTTTACCGCCGATTGCTCGAGTTTGACGGTCTTATGCTCCATTCCTCGGCAGTTGTTGTAGAGGGTAGGGCTTATCTCTTTTCGGCCGATTCCGGAGTCGGAAAATCGACTCATACCAATCTGTGGCTTCAGTTGTTAGGCGATAGGGCATATATCCTAAATGACGACAAGCCTGCTCTTCGCCTTGAAAAAGGTGTTTTTTATGCTTACGGTACGCCATGGAGTGGCAAAAACGATATAAGTGTTGCCGAACGTATACCTGTCGCCGGTATAGCTTTTGTCGAACGCGGCGAAACGAACAGGATCGAACCATTTAAAGGGTCTGCGGCCGTGGCGGCGATTTATAAACAGGTCAATCACCCAAAGACTTCCGAATGCCGCATCAAGGTGCTTGAACTGATGGATAAAATGGTTAAAAATATACCGATATGGCGTTTGCAATGCAATATGGATATTGGGGCTGCCAAGGTATCTTATGCGGCTATGTCGGGTAAAAAGTGTGACGAAAGGTGAGTTTGCAATGAAACTTAAAAAGGGTTTTATATTGCGTGAGGTCGGCGACGAAATTGTTGCTGTACCCTCGGACGAGATATTTGATATGAATTTGATGATAACCCTCAATGACACGGGTTGCTTTTTATGGAAATTGCTGGAAAGGGAAACCACATTCGAAAATATGGTCTCGGCGGTTCTCGACGAGTATAATATAGAAGTTTCAGATGCCGAAAATTACATTAAAAAATTCATTGGGACGCTTGACGAAAATGGATTCCTCGAATAGCAAGGAACTGTCGTTGGAAACTGTTATGCCGCTTATTGAGGAGCGGTTGTCGAGTGGACAATCGGTCAAGTTTTCGCCTAAGGGTGTCAGTATGATGCCCATGCTGCGGCAGGGTGTTGACAGCGTTTTGGTCTCACCGGTCAAGGGGGTTTTAAAGAAATACGATATTGCGTTGTATAGGCGTGATGATGGCAAATACATACTGCACAGGATAGTCAAGGTTGAAAAAAACTATATATGTATAGGCGATAATCAGTATTTTCCGAAGGAGACCGTCAAGTTTGAGCAGGTGATAGCTGTAGTGACTTTATTTTTTAGAAAAAATAAGCAGCATTCCGTTGATGAGTTTAGTTATAAACTGTATTGCAGGCTGTGGAATATCAGCCGTTTTCCGAGATGGATATTAAAGCGCATTAATAATCGACTTAAACGTATGATATTGAGAAAAAGTGAGGGACGAGCGAAGTGGAAAAGGTAAGGTTCTTAGAAGTGGGGCATACTCTTGTCTATCTTTCTGCCTGTGCCTTGCATTCTGTCGTTCCGGATGAAGAGACGGTAAAGAGTGTTGACCTTCGTGAGCTTCTGCACGTTGCAGCCAGACATTCAATGCAGGTTATAATCGCAATGGCATTGGAAAGTGCGGTTGCGGCGTATCCTCGGTTGTTATCGGTTATGGACAAGGTGACTCTTGACGAGTTCAAACTTATAAAGGCTCAGGCGATACGTAAAAAAGTGCTTTTCGATGCAGAACTGCAGAAACTCTTAGAATTTATGGAGCAGAACGGCATATTTTATATGCCGCTTAAGGGTTTGGTTCTGCAGTCCTTTTATCCACTGTTCGGTATGCGTCAGATGTGCGATAATGATATTTTCTTCGATATAAACTATCGTAAAGATATTCGCAGTTTTATGATTGCTAACGGATATGAGGTCATAAAGTATAACTCAGGCTATCCGGATGCTTATCGTAAGAACGGGATGTTTTTGTTTGAGATGCATTTTTCGCTTTATAATGAAACCGACAACGAGATCGAATTCAACAGATATTATAAAGATGTAAAACATAAACTGGTAAAGGACGAGAACAACGGCTTCGGGTATCATTTTACCGATGAGGATTTTTATATTCATTGTCTTTCCCATTCTTACAAGCACTTCAGCCACGGCGGAAACGGTGTCCGCTCGTTAATGGATATATTTGTTTTTCTTTTGGAAAAGCATAGTAAGCTTGATTGGTGTTACATAGATGCTGAACTCCTAAAGCTTGGGATAGTCGGGTTTGAACGTATGATGAGAGCGCTTGCTTTTAAGTGCTTTGAAAGAACGGCGTTGGACCGTAAGAGCGGTACGGCAAGTTTATCGGAGAAAGAAAGGCAAATGCTGGACTTTCTTATTTCTTCGGGCGTTTACGGTACTGTGCAGAATCGGATAGAGCAGATGGTCGATGAATACGGGCAAAGCAGAGTTGATAAAGTAAAATACGCTATTCGCCGGCTGTTCCCGAGTATGGGATACTATAAGGTGAATTACCCGTTTTGCTATAAAACAAGGGTGCTAATACCGTTCGTTGCCGTTTGGCGAATTATAAAACGGAGCATAGTTAATTCAAAAAGTATCAAAAGAGAGATTTTATTACTCATCAAAAAGAAATAGTGTGAAAAGACGCGGTTTACTGAACCGCGTCTTTTGTTGTGATAGCATTGTAAGATTGAAGGTTTTTACGTTTTGTATATTAATGTAAGAGAAATTTTAAAATTGGTTGATTTCTGTGGATTTTTCTGTTATACTACAAAAATATATAGTGAAGTAGTATGCGATGAGGTGGAAAGGCTTTGAATTTTGAGTATATAAGCAGTAAAGAGAATAAGCTTATCAAGTCGGTTCGTAAGCTGATGACATCGACTCGCGAACGCCGTGAGCAGGGAGTTTTCGTGCTTGAGGGTCTACGCCTTTGTGCCGATGCCGCACTTTCGGGATTTGCTATAAAGACCGCTATAATTTCCGAAAAGCCGGAAGACTCGGATCGGTTGACCGCTGTTCTCGAAAGTTCGGAGCAGGTCGTAAAGGTGCCGGACAGTCTTTTTGCAACACTTTGCGATACGGTCAGCCCTCAAGGGGTCTTGTGCGTTGTAAAAAGACCTTGTGACCGTTCTATTGAATCGATAGAGAGCGGCAAGTATATCGTTCTTGAAAACACCGCCGATCCCGCCAATTTAGGTGCCATAGCACGTACTGCCGAGGCTCTGGGAGTTTCGGGAATAATCGTTTCGAATGTCAGTTGTGATCCGTTTTCTCCCAAATCGCAGAGAGCGTCGATGGGTGCTTTACTGCGGTTGCCGATAATCGAAAGTCGGGATGTTGTTGCCGATATTAAGGTTTTGAAGAGCAAGGGTTTTAAAGTCTTTGCATCGGTCGTTGATCAAGCCGACCGTTTTGTGACCGAAGCCGATTTCAGCGGTAACGTTTGTGTGCTTATTGGTAACGAGGCCAACGGACTGAGTGCAAAGATAATTGCCGAAAGCGACGAGAAGATAACTATTCCGATGAACGGTCGGGCAGAGTCACTCAACGCCGCCGCCGCGGCAACCATCTTGATGTGGGAAGCAGTGCGAAGAGGTGGCAACGGTGACTGCTGAGTATTATATCTGGCTTCAGCTGTGTTTAGGGTTTGCCACCGAAACTGTCAGCCGCGTGTTGGCTGTTTACGGCACCGCGAAGGAATTTTATAACGCTCCCGACTCTGAAAAGATCAAAAAATGCCGTTTGAACAAGCGCCAGATCGCGAGGCTTCACGCTATTCCCAGAAAAGAAGTTTTTAAGATTCTGAATGATTGTAAAAGTACGGGAATAAATATCATTACACCGGAGGACAGCGAGTATCCCAAGCGATTGCTGAATATACCCGACCTGCCTGCAGTGCTTTACGTTAAAGGTAAGCTTCCGTCGATGGAACAGTCTCCCGTGATTTCGGTCGTTGGACCGAGAAGGGTGAGTCAATACGGCGAAAAGTGTGCGTATATTATCTCCAACACGCTTGCAAGCTGCGGTTTTACAATAGTCAGCGGCGGTGCTGTCGGCGGTGATACTGCGTCGCATTTAGGTGCATTGGAAGCCGGAGCTAAGACAGTGGCGGTGTTGGGCTGTGGAATAAATGCCGATTACCTGAGAGTTAATGCCGATCTTCGCGAGCGTATTTCCCAAAACGGTTGTCTTGTGTCGGAATATCCGCCGTCAATGGGTGTGACAAGAGGTGCTTTTCAACAAAGAAACCGCATTTTGTCAGGCCTTTCGGACGGTGTCGTGGTGGTTGAGGGCTCCAAAAAGAGTGGGACTCTTATAACCGCAAGGTGTGCAGTCGAACAGGGAAGAGATGTTTTCGTCATTCCGGGAAGTCCGTCTTTACCTCAGTATGAGGGTTCAAACGGACTGCTTAATGAGGGTGCCAAACCCTTGCTCAATATAAACAGTATTATTGAGGAATACACCTTTAAGTATCAGTCGGCCATTCACAGTCCGAACTCAGTGATCCCGATGCCGAGCTCAGAACCTGAAACTGTAAAAGCTCAGGATACGATTCCCGATGTCAATTCGTCGTTTACTGAACCGAAAACGGAAATTGATACTTCAATGCTGTCTTTGAATGCAAAGTCGGTCGTTGAGGTCGTTGAGAAACTTAAAATTTCCGAATTTACAGTTGATGACATCGTCGAACACGGCGATCTTAGTGTGAATGAGGTTCTGAGTGCCGTTACCGAACTTGAGATTTTCGGTGTCTTGAAAGCTGTCGCGGGCGGTCGTTTTTCGCTCAACTAATTTGTTTAATTTAGATTTTAATATATTGAAAGATGTGTGAAACTTTTATGTCGAAACTTGTTATTTTGGAGTCTCCTTCAAAAGCAAAAACCGTTAAAGGCTATCTTGGCGCAGGGTATGAGGTGTTGGCCTCGACCGGTCACGTCCGAGATCTGCCGAAATCCAAAATAGGTATTGATATTGAGAATAATTTTGAGCCTAAGTATATGAACCTTGCGGCCAAAAAGGATGTTATCAAGAAACTGAAGGACGCCGCCGCAAAGAGTGATTTTGTCTATCTCGCAACCGACCCGGACCGCGAGGGTGAGGCTATTGCATGGCATTTGGCTCATATTCTGGAACTTGATACGACTCAGAGCAACCGTGTTGTGTTCAATGAGATAACCAAATCGGGTGTCAACGTCGGTATGAGCAATCCGAGAAGTGTTGATATGAGCCTTGTTGATGCTCAGCAGGCTCGCCGTGTGCTCGACCGTCTTGTGGGTTACAAACTCAGTCCGTTTCTTTGGAAGAAGGTCAAACGCGGACTTTCTGCAGGACGTGTTCAGTCGGTGGTTTTAAGACTTATTGTCGACCGCGAAAAGGAGATCAAGTCCTTTGTTCCCGAGGAGTATTGGACTATTGACGCGACGCTTATTAAGGATCGCAAGAAGTTCACCGTATCGCTTTACGGTACCGCTGACGGTAAGAAGATGTCGGTGGCTAACGAGACTGAGGCTAATGCGATACTTTCTGCTGTCGAAAACGGTGTTTTCAAGGTCGAAGCCGTTAAGCACGGCACTAAACAAATGCAGCCTGCTCCGCCTTTCAACACCTCTACAATGCAACAGGAAGCCGCAAGAAAATTGGGCTACGACGGCAAACGCACCATGCGTATCGCTCAGGCACTTTACGAAGGTGTCGACGTTCCGGGCAAGGGTACTACCGGTCTTATCACCTATATGAGAACCGACTCGTTGCGTATTTCCGAAGAAGCCAGAGCCGCCGCAAATGAGTTTATCAAATCGCACTACGGCGAAAACTACCTGCCTTCAAAGCCACGTTATTTCAAGGCTAAAAAGGGTGCTCAGGATGCTCACGAGGCTATTAGACCTACAAGTATGGATCTTACACCTGAGATGGTGAAGCCTGCCGTGACTTTGGAACAGTATAAGCTCTATAAGCTTGTTTGGGAAAGGTTTATGGCAAGTCTTATGGCCGCTCAGGTAAGAGATACTGTCAGTGCCGACATAGTGAACGGTAACTATCTCTTCAAGGCAAGCGGTTATAAGGTCAAATTCGACGGCTATGCCGCTCTTTATGTTGAGGGAAAGGATATCGACGATGAGAAGAACTGCAATGTTCCGGCACTTACCGTAGGTGAGGAGTTAAAGGTTGATTCGGCTAAGGGTATCAAGAGCGAACAGCACTTTACCCAGCCGCCGGCACGTTATAACTATGCGACGCTGACAAAGACTTTGGAGGAGAACGGTATCGGACGTCCGTCTACCTATGCTCCCATTGTTTCCAACGTCGAACAGCGCGAGTATATTACCAAGATCAATAAGGCGTTCGCACCTACTCCGCTGGGTGAGACCGTTACCGAGTTGATGTGCGATTATTTCAAGAGAATCGTTGACGTGAAATTTACCGCAGGTATGGAAGAAAAGTTGGACCAGATCGCTGAGGGCAACCGCAACTGGACCGATACTATCCGTGAATTTTACGATGATTTCGATAAGACTCTCAAGTCTGCCGAAAAGGATATGGACGGCAAGCACTTGAAGGTACCCGATGAGGAGACGGAAGAGGTTTGCGAGCTGTGCGGACGCAAGATGGTCATCAAGTCGGGACGTTTCGGCAAGTTCTTGGCTTGCCCCGGATATCCGCAGTGTAAAAACACAAAACCTATCGTTCACGACCTGCCGGGTACTTGTCCGCAGTGCGGCAGTAAGTTGGTTCAGCGCAACACTAAAAAGGGCAAGAAGTTCTATGGCTGTGGAGGTTATCCTAACTGCAAGTTTATGACCTGGGATGAGCCGACTAAAGAACTTTGTCCCGAGTGCGGCAAGACTCTCTTTAAAAACCGCGGCAAAGTAAAATGCTTGGCTGAGGGTTGCACCTATGAAAAGACCGCAACCCGTAAATCAAAAAAGGAAACCGCAAATGAAGATTAAGGTCATCGGAGCAGGTTTGGCCGGCTGTGAAGCGGCATTAAAACTCGCGAACCTCGGATTTTCGGTCGAGCTTTATGAAATGAAACCGCAAAGGTTTTCACCTGCTCATAAAAGCCCGTTGTTTGCCGAGCTTGTGTGTTCAAATTCGCTCAAAGCCGCGAGGTTCAATTCGGCGGCAGGACTGCTTAAATGGGAAATGGAGGTTTTGGGATCTGTTTGCGTTTCGGCGGCCAAAGAAACTGCCGTTCCCGCAGGCGGTGCATTGGCTGTTGACCGTGATGAGTTTTCCAAAATAATCACCGAAAAGGTGAAAAACCACCCTTATATAACCGTTTTAAATGAAGAAGTGACCGAAATTGATCCCGATACTTATACGATCATCGCTTCGGGACCTTTGACCGAAGGCAAACTTGCCGAGAGTATAAAGTCGCTTTGCGGTGAAGAGTATCTTAACTTTTTCGATGCCGCGGCACCGATAGTGACGGCTGAGAGTATCGACAAAAACCGTGTTTTTTCGGCCAGCCGTTATGACAAAGGCGAGGGTGACGACTACCTTAACTGTCCGTTCAATCGGCAGGAGTATGAGGATTTTCACAAAGAGTTGATTGCGGCCGAAAGGGCGAAACTGCACGATGTCGACGCTCCTTTAAAGGTGTACGAGGGTTGTATGCCCATAGAGGTTTTGGCATCCCGCGGACTTGATGCCGCAAGGTTTGGACCGATGAAGCCGGTAGGACTTAAAGACCCTAACACAGGTCACCGACCGTGGGCTGTCGTTCAGCTCAGAAAAGAAAACAAAGAGGGAACACTTTATAACCTTGTCGGTTTTCAGACTAACCTTAAATTCTCAGAGCAAAAAAGAGTTTTCGGTATGATCCCGGGACT
Source organism: Oscillospiraceae bacterium (assembly GCA_015066395.1). Taxonomy (GTDB): domain Bacteria; phylum Bacillota; class Clostridia; order Oscillospirales; family Acutalibacteraceae; genus UMGS172. Next base: position 17,647 of record SVOL01000016.1, read on the forward strand.
CCTGAATGCTGAATTTATACGTTACGGTGTTATGCACCGCAACTCATTTATAAACTCGCCGAAGCTGTTGGATCCCGATTTTTCGATGCGAAAGTATCCAAAAGTATTTTTTGCAGGTCAGATTTCGGGCGTTGAAGGCTATATGGAGTCGGCGGCTTCGGGATTAGTAGCGGCCATAGGTGTTGCCAACAAAATAAATGGTGAGCCTCGGTGTGAGTTCCCCGAATATACAATGATAGGCGCACTCTGCGGGCATATCAGTGCCAGCAGTTCGGCCGATTTTCAGCCGATGGGCGCAAACTTCGGCGTTTTACCCCCGTTAGAGGAGAAAATAAGGGACAAGCAGGAGCGTTACGAGGCCTTGGCCAGACGTTCCGCAGATTGGTTTAATTTAAATTTTAAATGAGGTAGAGATATGAGAATAGCAGTAGATGCATTCGGCGGTGACAATGCACCTTTGGCGGTGTTAAAAGGTGCCGAAATGGCCGTTCGTGAATTGGGTGTTTCAATTTTGCTCACAGGTGATGAGCAGAAGATAAAGGAATGCGCTGAAGAGAATAAAATAAGCCTTGAGGGTATGGAGATACTGCATACAGAGGAAGTCTTTGATATGCACACCGCACCGACCGAGCTTATAAAATCTCAGAAGAACACATCGCTTGCTCTTGCAATGAAGGCTGCTGCCGACGGTGATGCTGATGCAGTCGTTTCGGCAGGAAGCACAGGCGCTATAATCGTAGGCGCTACCTTTATTATAAAGCGTATAAAGGGCGTTAAACGTCCGGCGTTGGGTACTGTTGTACCGGGCAAGAACCGCAGATTTATGATCATGGACGTCGGTGCAAATGCCGAGTGCCGACCCGAAATGCTTCAGCAGTTCGGTATTATGTCATCGGTATATTTAAAGAATGTCGAGGGTGTCGAAAATCCCGAGATCGCTTTGCTTAACATCGGTACCGAGGATACCAAGGGCGATACTCTAAGACTTGAGGCCTATAAGCTGTTGCAGGAAAGTCCTATCAATTTTGTCGGCAACGTAGAAGCAAGAGACGTGCCGAAAGGCGTTTGCGACGCCGTTATTACCGACGGCTTTACCGGCAACATTACCCTTAAACTTTACGAGGGTGTTGCAGGCACTCTTATGAAGATGATAAAAGAGATGTTTATGAGCACTCTTAAAACCAAAATCGCCGCATTGCTCGCCAAGAAAAAGATGTACTCGTTAAAGAGTATGTTTGATTACAGTGCTATCGGCGGAGCACCTGTTTTGGGTGTTAAAAAGCCGGTCATCAAGGCCCACGGCAGTTCAAATGCCGTAGCTATCAAAAATGCTATCAGACAGGCAGCGATCTGTGCCGAAACCAAGATATGTGAGACTATGGCAGACGGTATGGCACAAATTCAATCCGCTGACGAAAAAGAATGATGAAAGAATTAGAGAAAATTATTGATTACGAGTTCAAGGATAAGGAACTGCTGAAACGTGCGCTGTCGCATACTTCTTACTGTAACGAGGTAAAGAACGGTGCCCAGTCTAACGAACGCCTTGAATTTTTGGGTGACTCGGTGTTGTCGGTCATCGTTGCAGAGTATATTTTCGAGCAGTACAAGAATTTGCCCGAAGGGGAACTGACAAAACTTCGCGCTTCGCTTGTCTGTGAAAAATCACTTTCGGTTTTTGCTAAAAAGTTAGAACTCGGCAGATTTCTGTTGCTGGGCAAGGGTGAAAGTCAAAACGGAGGTGCCGAAAGACCGTCAATATTGGCTGACGCGTTTGAGGCTCTGCTTGCCGCGATGTATCTCGACGGCGGTATGGAGGTGGCTATTCGTCACGTCCACCGATTCATTATCCCTGAGATAAAGAATCACACGGTCAAAGAGGCGTTCCATGATTATAAGACCCAGTTGCAGGAGATCATCCAGCGTAACCGAGAGGAAGAACTCGTATATGTTCTGGTTCACGAAGAGGGACCCGATCACGAAAAGAGTTTTACCGTTGAGGTACGGCTTAACTCCAATGTTATCGGCACGGGTACTGCCAGAAGCAAAAAGCAGGCTGAGCAGTATGCCGCTAAGCAGGCCTTAGAGTTAATGGGTCTGCCTGTATGAGTCACGGTAATATTTCCATTTTTGTGCCGCATTTAGGGTGTCCCAACATGTGCAGTTTCTGCGATCAATGCAGTATCACGGGCAGCCGCACCGCACCTACTGCCGACGATGTGAGAGCGACGGTTAAAACCGCTTTGCAGTCGGTCGGTGCCAACGACACAGAGTTTGAAATCGCTTTTTTCGGCGGCAGCTTCACGGCTATCGACCGTGAGTATATGCTGGAACTGTTACGTGCGGCAAACGAGTTTGTCGGATCAAAAGGTATTAAGGGTATCCGCATTTCCACAAGACCCGATGCCGTTGATGCAGATGTTTTAAATGTGCTGAAAACTTATGGAGTGACCGCCATTGAACTCGGCGCGCAAAGTCTTTGCGATGATGTGCTCATTAAAAACAAACGCGGACACTCTTCAAAGCAGGTCGAAACAGCATCACAACTTATTAAAGATGCAGGGTTTGAGTTAGGACTGCAGATGATGACCGGGCTTTTTGGCAGCAGTAGGGAAAAAGACCGCTACACAGCCGAGCAGATAGTCGCGTTGAAACCTCAGACCGTTAGGATCTATCCCACGATAACGCTCGAAAGCACCTTGCTTGCCGAACTGTATAAAAAAGGCGAATACATACCGCCATCACTGGAAGAAACGGTCGAGCTGTGTGCCGAATTGAAACAGCTTTTTATCGAAAACGGTATAAAGGTCATTAGATTGGGACTTCACACGGTTGATAATGAAAAAATCGTCGCCGGTCCGTGGCATCCGTCATTAGGTGAACTGTGCGAGAGTCGTATCATTTTAAATAAGATCACTTCTCGATTAACCGAAAAGGGTAGATATGTGGCACACGTCAATCCTAAAAGCGTTTCCAAAACAGTGGGTCAAAAAAGAGTTAATATTGAAACCTTGCTTCGTCAAGGATATATATTGAGGGTCGAGGCTGACGACGGCGTTGCCGAGGGAGAGCTGAAGATCCGAAAGGATGAATAAGTTTGTTTTTAAAATCTATCGAAATTCAGGGCTTTAAATCTTTTGCCGACAAAACGGTGTTACGTTTCGGCAAGGGCGTTACCGCGGTCGTGGGACCGAACGGTAGCGGTAAAAGTAATATTTCGGATGCGGTTCGCTGGGTATTGGGTGAGCAATCAACCAAGAACCTGCGCGGACAGTCGATGGAAGACGTTATTTTCAGCGGTACTTCCGACCGACGTCCTCACGGCTTTGCCGAGGTAACTTTGGTTATCGATAACTCCGACCGCAGTTTAAATTTCGATAATGATGAAGTCGCCGTTACGAGAAGATACTTCCGTTCGCACGAGAGCGAGTACCTTATAAACAAGGCCGTAGTGCGTTTGAAGGACGTTCACGAGTTGTTTATGGATACCGGCTTAGGACGTGACGGATACTCGATGATCGGTCAGGGTAAGATCGATAATATCGTAAGCTCCAAATCAAACGAGCGACGTGATATTTTTGAAGAGGCCAGCGGTATTTCGAGATACCGTTACAGAAAACTCGAGGCTGAACGCAAATTGGCCGCAGCAGATGACAATATGCTTCGCTTGAAGGATATTATGGCTGAACTCGAAGGTCGTGTCGGACCTTTGGCTGAGCAGAGCAAAAAGGCCGAGAAATTTATTGAACTTGCCGCCGTTAAAAAGGAATTGGAGATAGGTCTCTGGCTTCACTCGCTCAATCAGTCGAGCGATGCCTTGAAGGCTCAGGATAATAAGATCACTCTTGCCGCCGCACAGTATAATGAGGTTGAAAGTGCTTTGCAGGAGTTGGCATTTAATATCGAATCGGGTTCAGAAAAGTATTCTTCGATGACCGTTCGTATTGATGAAATGCGTCGTACCGTCAGCGGTTTCGAAGAAGATATCACCCGAATCGAGGGTGATATCAACGTTCATAAGGCCACTATTACTCATAACGAAGAGACCATCGCGCGTCTGCAGAGCGATATTTCGGAGTTGTCTACCTCTGACGAAAAGGCAAAAGAGGAGATAGAGACTCTTACAAGGTCTATCGAGGAAAAGCGCGCCGAGATCGTCGAGTTGGAGTCAAAAACGGCAGAACTTAACGGTGAATTGTCGGGTCTTATCTCCAACAGCGAGGTCATTTCCCGTCAGATCGAGGAACTGACAAAACAACTTAATACATATTCGGGACTTATCTCCGACAGCCGTGTCGCGATGGTTACTGCACAGTCATCTTTGGGTGAAATTGAAGCAAGAAACACAGCCATCGATTCTGCCGTCGCCGAGAGACGGGAAGAGGTTGCAAGACTGGATACTGAGCTTTCGGAACTCAACGAGTTCTTGAAGACTACCGAGGAAACCGTTGCCGAATGTGAAAACTCTCTAAAGGGTTACGAGATGATATATGATTCCCGTAAGGCTTCTTTGGAGGAGATGAAGCAGAAGATAGATGCGAGCCATCTCGATATCGAGGACAAAAAACGCCGGGTTGCCATTTTGGAGGAACTCGAACGAAATATGGAGGGCTTAGGACTGCCTGTAAAATCGGTTATCAAGGAGTCCGAAAAGGGACTTCTTCGCGGAGTTTTGGGTCCTGTCAGCAAGCTTATCAGCGTTGAAAAAGAGTATGCCACCGCTATTGAAATAGCATTGGGTGCCGCTTTACAGCACATTGTTGTTGAGACCGATGCCGATGCCAAGCGTTGCATCGAATTTTTGAAGTCGCAGAACAAGGGTCGAGCAACCTTCCTGCCCGTGGCTACCATTAAGTCCCGCAGTATTGATGAAAAGGGACTTGATAAATGCTTCGGTTACGTTGGTATCGCATCAGAACTTTTGTCGGCCGACGAAAAGTATAACGGAATCTTAGGCAATCTTTTGGGCAAGACCGTTGTTGCTGAGGATATTGATTCGGCGGTTACTATCGCTAAAAAGTACGGTTACCGCTTTAAGATCGTTACTCTTGACGGTCAGGTCGTTAATGCAGGCGGTTCGTTGACCGGTGGTTCGCTGTCGAAAAATATCGGTATCTTGAGCCGTGCAGGCGACATTAAGGAACTCAACGACAAAATTATTAAGTTGATGGAGAAAACGGTTGTAATGACCGACTCCTACAATGCCGCAAACAAGGATTTTGCCGCTATGGAGGCCGATATGCTCAGTGCAAAATCAGCACTCACTACCGCTCAGGAGGACAAGATCCGCGTTCTCGGCGAGGTAAGAAGAGTTACCGATCTTCTCGATAACGCTAAGAAGAACATTGAAAATATGGAGGGCGAAAAGTTCCTTCTTAATGTCCGTAAAGGTGAGTTGGAAGCAACCGCCGCAAAGGCTGTTGCCGACATCGCTGAGGTAGAGACTAAAAAGCTCAAGGCACAGACCGAGATCGATTCTCTCTCCGGCGGCCGCGATTCCGTAACCGACCGCAGAGAGCAGCTGGCTACCGAAATAACCGATCTTAAGATCAAAATAATGCAGTCGGGCAAGGATATTGAAAACACCGAAAGTGCCATTTCGATGCTTCAATCAACCATTAGTGCCAGCGGTGACCGCGGTGTAGGTCTTAATGCCCAGATCGAAGAGATCAAGGGTATGATCGAGACCGAGAATGCCGCAATTGCCGAGCTTGAGACACAGATCGAGGGCAAACGCCGTGATATTGCCGACGGTAACAAGAAGGTCGACGAGTTGGTGCTCGAGCGTGACAATGCCGACCGTGACGGTCAGGCAATGCGCCAGAAGGAGCGCGATATGACCGCTGAACGAGAAAAGTTGGGCGGTGAGGTCGCACGTCTTGAGGAACGCCGTGAAAATATGCTCAAAGAATATGACGACATCGTTCGCCGTCTTTTCGACGAGTATGAGTTGACAAGGACCGAGGCTGAGCTTATCGCAAAGCCGGTCGAGAATATTTCTGAAGCCAAGCACACTTTGGCGGATGTTAAGTCTAAGATCAGGTCTTTGGGACACGTTAATGTTTCGGCTATTGAGGAATACAAGGAGGTTTTCGAGCGTTATACCTTTATGAAGGAGCAGATGGACGACCTTGAAAAATCCCGTACCGAGCTTAATAAGTTGATAGATGACCTTACAAAGCAGATGAAGGAGAAGTTTGAGGAAGGCTTTGAGAAGATTGGCAAAAACTTTACTAAAGTGTTTACCGAGCTGTTTGGCGGCGGTCACGCCGAGCTTGTGCTGTCCGATCCCGATAACATTCTGGAAAGCGGAATTGATATTGTTGCCAAATTGCCCGGTAAGAATGTTCCGAGTCTTGAAGGTCTTTCGGGCGGTGAAAAAGCGCTTGTGGCTATCTCCATCTACTTTGCTATTATGATGGTAAACGCACCGCCGTTCTGCTTCCTTGATGAGGTCGATACGGCTTTGGACGATATTAATGTCGAGCGTTTTGCAAACTATATGACTAAATCCAACTTCGGTACACAGTTTATCTGCGTTACTCACCGTCGAGGCACTATGGATAACGCCGATATGCTTTACGGTGTAACCATGCAGGAGAAGGGTGTTACCAAGCTGTTGCAGTTGGATGTTGACGAATTGATAAGAACTCTCAATATAACTGAGAACAAGTAATTAAGGGAGAACACTATGGGCTTTTTCAGTAAAATAAGCGCGGGGTTAAAAAAGACAAGAGATTCTATCTCCAATGCCGTGAGTTCGGTATTGAGTTCTTTTACAAAGATCGATGAGGAACTTTTTGAGGAGCTTGAAGAGATCCTTGTTATGAGCGACATCGGTATGTCTACCTCTGAGAAGATCTGCGACATTCTGCGACAGAGGGTCAAGGATGAGGGAGTAAAGGACCCCAATGTTATAAAGTCGATGCTTGGTGAGATCATTGCCGATATGCTTGACGGGGACACATGCCTTCAGATGACCACCAAGCCGTCTGTGATCTTTGTAATAGGTGTCAACGGTGTTGGTAAGACCACGACCATCGGCAAGATCGCATCACAGCTCAAAGCGGACGGGAAAAGGGTTATTTTAGGCGCCGCCGATACATTCCGTGCCGCCGCTATCGAACAGTTAGAGGTTTGGGCCAACAGAGCAGGAGTCGATATGGTTAAAAGTGCCGAGGGCGCTGATCCTGCATCGGTCGTGTTTGATACAGTCTCAGCTGCAAAGGCCCGAGGCAGTGACGTTATAATCTGCGATACCGCAGGTCGACTCCACAACAAAAAGAACCTTATGAACGAGCTTGCCAAGATGTATCGCATCTTAAAGCGTGAGTTGCCCGATTCGGATATCGAGACACTTTTGGTGCTTGATGCCACAACGGGTCAGAACGCCGTTAATCAGGCAAGGGATTTTAAAGAGGTTGCCGATATTACCGGTATTGTACTGACTAAACTTGACGGCACAGCCCGCGGCGGAGTTGTTTTGTCGATTATGGACGGACTTTCTATCCCGGTGAAATTCATCGGTGTAGGCGAGCAGATCGACGATCTCCAGCCGTTCGACCCTGCCGATTTTGCAAGGGCTTTGTTTGAAAAGAGTGAGAATAATGGATAAGTTCATCGTAGCCTCTCACAATAAAAAGAAGTTAGCAGAGCTAACAAGAATACTAAAACCTATGGGCTTTGATGTTATATGTCCGTCGGATATCGAAGGCGGAATACCCGAGGAAGAAGAAAACGGATCTACTTTCGAGGAAAACGCGCTTATAAAGGCGAGATCGGCTTGTAAATTCACCGGTCTTCCCGCAGTTGCCGACGATTCAGGTCTTTGTGTTGACGCTCTTAATGGTGCTCCGGGTATTTATTCGGCTCGCTTTGCAGGCACGGGAAAGGACAGCGACAATAACGCTCTGCTTTTAGCAAAACTGCAGGGGGTAACGAACCGAAGTGCGTCATTTGTGTCCTGCATTGCCTGTGTGTTCCCCGACGGAAGAGAATTTACCGTAAAGGGAGAGTGCAAGGGCGAGATCGCAGGGGCTTTAATAGGTGACGGCGGCTTCGGTTATGATCCACTCTTTTTGACCGAATGGGGTTGCTTCGGTACTATGACTGCTGAACAAAAGGACAAGGTCAGCCACCGCGCAAGAGCGATAGAAAAGTTTAAAGAAAAATTAGTAGAATTCATTTGAAAAGAAGGAAAAATAATGCTTAACAGTAAACAGAGAGCGCAGTTAAGAGGCATGGCGAATAGCCTTGACGCGATATTTCAGGTAGGCAAAGGCGGAATCAACGAGCAGCTTATCAGTTCGGTCATCGATGCTTTGGAGGCAAGAGAACTTATAAAGCTTTCCTGCCTTGAGACTTCACCCGTAAAATCCCGCGAAGCCGCAGATAAGATCGCCGAAGCCGTCGGTTGTGATGTTGTTCAGGTCATTGGTTCGAAGTTTGTGCTTTATAAAGAAAGTAAGGAAAATAAAAAGATAGTTTTGGTGAAAAAGGGTAAGAAAAATGCCTAAAACTTTGATTTTCGGCGGAACCTTTAATCCGCCGCATATAAGCCACCGACTGATGTTGGAGGCTGTGTCAGAACTCGACAATGTCGAAAAAGTGTTGGTCATGCCGACCAACATTCCGCCTCACAAAAGTGTTTCGGATCTTACCGCATCGCCCGAGGACAGGCTTTTTATGTGCCGTCTTTTGTCTCGGGGCATCTCTAAAGCCGAGGTCTCGGATGTGGAACTGAAACGCGGCGGAAAAAGCTACAGCTTCGACACATTGACGGCTTTAAAACCGCAATATGATGAGCTTTATATGCTCATCGGCGGTGATATGATAACCACCTTCACGGGTTGGTACAGATACCTCGACATTTTAAAGCTTTGCGGCATTCTGGCTGTCAGACGAAAGGGAATAGATGACCTTGAATTCGATAAGGCTGTAGAGTCTTTAAGGCGCGACGGCGGTAATATTGAGGTTATCGAGGTCGAGTTGCCCGAGGTTTCATCGACCGAGTTGCGAAACGCTTTGCTAAACGGCGAAAAGATCGAGCTTATCCCCGGGAACATTTTGGAATTTATAGCGGAAAAAGGCTTATATCGGAGGGATAGGAATGACGATTGAAGATCATAAGGCATTGTTGCAGTCTAAGTTGGACGAAAAGCGTTACTGTCATTCTCTCGCCGTTGCCGATGAGGCCAAACGGTTGGCCGAAAAATACGGTGCCGATGCGGACAAGATGTATTTAGCAGGTCTGCTTCACGATATAACCAAAAACGAAACTTTTGAAGAACAGTTGCAAATGTTTTCGGAATATGGTATTATCTTGACTGATATTGAAAAAAGGTCGACGGCTATTTGGCACGCGTATACCGGTGCTCTTTTTGTTGAAAATAAATTGGGAGTGACCGATGAATGCATCGTGTCGGCCATAAAGTACCACAGTACGGGCAAGGCCGATATGACCTTAGAACAGAAGATCATCTACATTGCCGATCTTACCTCGAAGGACAGAACATACCCTGATGTTGAGGTCACAAGGCAGTTGGTCGAGGAGAGTCTTGACAAGGCGATTTTGTATGTTTTAAAATTCACTTTGAAGAATTTAAGTCATAAAAACCTTGTTATTCATCCTGACACATTAGAAGCGTATAATTATCTCATCACTGACAGTAAGGAAGTAAATTGATGGAAGCATTTGAAATTTTGAAAATAGCGGCCAATGCTTTAAATGAGCGTAAGGCTAAGGAATTGACAGGTATTAAGATTGAGGATATTTCGGATATTGCTGATTATTTCCTTATCTGTACCGCAACCTCGAACACCCATGTAAGGGCTTTGGCTGATGAGGTTGAGGAAAAGCTGAAGCAGGCAGGAGTTATGCCTGATCATATTGAGGGCAGAGCATCTGATTGGATACTTCTCGATTACGGCACGGTAGTCATTCACGTTTTCGGCCGCCAGTCGAGAGATTTCTATGCACTCGACCGTATGTGGAGTGACGGTGAATTGGTAGATTTTGCAGAGATACTTGACTCTGCTTTGGAGGAATAGTTTTGAAGTACGATTTTAAACAAATTGAAGAAAAATGGCAGAAAAAATGGGAGGAGACCGGTGCTTTCGTAGCGTCTGAGGACACTTCTAAGCCGAAGTTCTACGGTCTTGTCGAGTTCCCGTATCCCAGTGGTTCGGGTATGCACGTCGGTCATATCAAGGCTTATTCGGGTCTTGAGGTCGTATCAAGAAAGAGAAGAATGCAGGGCTACAACGTCCTTTTCCCCATAGGCTTTGACGCTTACGGTCTGCCGACCGAGAACTCGGCTATCAAGTTCAATACCCATCCGAGAATTCTCACTGACCGCAATATTGAAAAATTCAGCTCACAGTTAAAGCGTGTCGGCTTCTCGTTCGACTGGACCAAGACTATTGATACTACTGAGGAAGAGTATTATAAGTGGACTCAGTGGATCTTCCTTAAACTGTTTGAGCACGGACTGGTTTTCCGTGACCAGGCTTTGGTAAACTACTGCCCGAGTTGTAAGGTCGTATTGTCAAACGAGGACTCGCAGGGTGGTAAATGTGATATCTGCCACAGCGATATCGTTCAGAAGTCTAAAGATGTTTGGTACTTGCGTATTACCGAGTATGCCGATAAGCTTTTGCAGGGACTCGATGACGTTGACTATCCCGAAAACATCAAGCTTCAGCAGAAGAACTGGATAGGTAAGTCCACCGGTGCTTTTGTTGACTTTACCGTCAAGGGTGCAGATGAGACTCTTCGCGTTTATACTACCCGCTGCGATACATTGTTCGGTGTGACCTTTATGGTTATTGCTCCCGAGCATCCTATGATCGAAAAGTACCGTGACAGCATTTCTAATATCGCTGAGCTTGACGCTTATAAGGAAGAATGCTCCAAAAAGACCGAATTTGAGCGCACTCAGCTCCAGAAGGATAAGACCGGTGTTAAAATTGATGGTCTTTCGGCCATCAATCCCGTCAACGGTAAGGAGATTCCTATCTACATATCCGATTATGTAATGATGGGTTACGGTACGGGTGCCATTATGGCTGTTCCTGCACACGATCAGCGTGACTATGATTTTGCCAAGAAGTTCTCGATTGATATTATTGAGGTCATCAAGGGCGGTGACATTTCGGTTGAAGCCTACACGGGTGACGGCGAAATGGTAAACTCCGACTTCCTTAACGGCATTGAAAAGAAGAGCCAGGCTATTTCCAAGATGCTAAAATTCTTGGGTGATAAGGGTATCGGCGAGCGTGGCGTTCAGTATAAGATGAAGGATTGGGCCTTCAACCGTCAGAGATATTGGGGTGAGCCGATTCCGATCGTTCATTGTCCCGTGTGCGGCATCGTTCCCGTGCCTTACTCTGAGCTTCCCTTGAAACTGCCTAAGGTCGATAACTTTGAACCCGGTGAGGGCGGTGAGAGTCCGCTGGCTAAGATCGAGTCGTTTGTTAACTGCAAGTGCCCGAAGTGCGGCGCTGATGCTAAACGTGAGACCGATACTATGCCGCAGTGGGCAGGCTCTTCGTGGTATTTCCTGAGATATATCGATCCGCACAATAGTGAGGTTTTTGCCGATAAGGATAAGCTTAACTACTGGTTGCCTGTCGACTGGTACAACGGCGGTATGGAACATGTTACCCGCCACCTTATCTATTCGAGATTTTGGCATAAGTTCCTTTATGATATCGGTGAGGTTCCGACTGCAGAGCCTTATTCCAAGCGTTCTGCCCAGGGTCTTATCTTAGGCTCTGACGGTGAAAAGATGAGTAAGTCCAAGGGTAATGTCGTTGATCCTAACGATGTTGTTGATACCTTTGGTGCTGATGTGCTTCGTGTTTACATCCTCTTTATGGGTGATTATGGTATGGCCGCACCCTGGAGCGACAGCAGTATGAAGGGTTGTAAGCGTTTCCTTGACCGTTTTGCCGATCTTTCCGAAATGGTAAAGGGTGAGGGCGCGACTGCAGCACTTGAAAGTCTTTTCCATAAGACTCTCAAGAAGGTTACTGCCGATATTGAAGAGATGAAGTTCAACACCGCGATCGCGGCCATGATGTCATTGCTGAATGCCGTTCACGATCACGGAAGTCTTACCGCCGATGAACTCAAGATGTTTATTAAGATGCTTTGTCCGTTTGCACCGCACCTCTCAGAAGAAATGTGGTCGATGTTGGGCGAGACCGAGCTTTGCTCTTTGAGCGAGTGGCCTCAGTACGACGAGGCTAAGACGGTTGATTCGACCGTTGAGATCGTTGTTCAGATCAACGGCAAGGTGAAGCTCAAGGTGAACATCGCCGCCGACATTTCGGCTGAGGATGCCATCGCTTTGGCTAAGGCACAGGAGAGAATCGTTTCAGAACTCGAAGGTAAACAGATCATAAAGGAATTGTACGTTCCGAAGAAGCTTGTCAACATTGTTGCAAAATAATTTTAAATCTTTGCACTATTTCCAAAATATCTCTTGACAGATGTGATAGAGATAGTGTATAATGATGAAAAATGTTTAAATACCCCTGTCATAAGGCGGAGGGAGGGAATATAAATGAGCCAAGTTCGTGTAAAAGAAAATGAATCGCTTGAAAATGCGCTCAGACGCTTTAAGAGACAGACTCAGAAAGACGGAGTCATTCAGGAAGTTCGTAAAAGAGAGCACTATGAAAAGCCTTCTGTAAAGCGTAAGAAGAAGTCGGAAGCAGCCCGTAAGCGCAAGTTCCGATAAAACAAATTGAAGAGGCGATCGGAAGACTTCCGGTCGCTTCTTTGTTTTAAAATGGAGTTTATATGAAAATTTTTGAAAGCACTGTTTGTCTTCGCCGAATCACGGAGATAACATTAGAAGATCTTAAAAATAACGGCATAACCGCATTAATGCTGGACGTTGATAATACGTTGTCGACACATCATGGTACGGTGCTTGTTGACGGACTTTTGGAATGGCTCCGATCAATGCACGAAAACGGTATAAAGCTTATCGTTGTGTCAAATTCTAAATTTAAACGTATCAAGCCGTTTGCCGAAAAAATAGGTCTTCCGTTTATAAGCCTTGCCTGCAAGCCGCTGCCGTTTGGATATTTGAAAGCCATCAAGCGGTTGGGAGCCAATAAAAGGGAAGTCGCCATTGTCGGCGATCAGCTATTCACCGATATTATAGGTGCTAATATGCTCCGCATTAAGTCGGTTTTGGTAAGACCCGTTAAATTGGAATCGGGTTGGAGCTTTAAGGTCCGCCGTTGTTTTGAGCGAAAGATATTAAAAGATAAATTTTAAGAGGTGAGATGAATGGTTTTGTTCGGTCCTGCAGGGTGTGCGGATTCGTTCTATAAGATGGGCTATAAAGGTAGCCTGCAAGTGCCTGAATATATTGAAAAGATCGGTCTCGATACCTTTGAGTACCAGTGCGGAAGAGGTGTTAATATCGGTGAAGAAAAGGCAAGGGAATTGGGACGTCTTGCCGCCGAAAAAGGCATCGTTCTCTCACTTCACGCACCGTATTATATCTCAATGTCGGGTGTTGATGAGGAAAAACGCCTTAATTCTATTAATTATATTATGCAAAGTGCAAAGGCCGTTGATTTTATGGGCGGCAACCGCATTGTCGTGCATACGGGCTCTTGCGGAAAGCTCAGCCGTGAAGAGGCCCTGGAGCTTGCAAAGGATACAATGGTAAAAGCACTCGAAGCGCTTGATAATGAAGGCTTAGGTCACGTTCATATCTGCCCCGAAACGATGGGCAAGATCAATCAGCTCGGTACTTTGGAAGAGGTAATTGCTCTTTGTGAGTTGGACAAAAGACTCATTCCTTGCATCGACTTCGGCCATCTGAATGCAAGGACGGGTGGAGAGGTCAACTCTAAGGACGCCTTCCGTGAGATCATTGAACTTATCGGCAACCGGCTGGGCGAGGAAAGAATGAAAAACTTTCATTCTCATTTTTCTAAGATCGAATACACCGTCGGCGGTGAGAAGAAGCATTTGACCTTTGAAGATACCGTTTTCGGTCCCGATTTTGAACCGCTTATGGACTTGGTCGCCGAATATAAGCTGACCCCGAGATTTATCTGCGAATCCGACGGAACACAGTCGGAAGATGCATTAGCAATGAAACGATATTATTTAAAAAGGAGTAATAACAATGGCTGATAAAAAAATTCTTGTTATTAACGGACCTAATCTTAATCTCTTGTCGGTTAGAGAACCTGGAATCTACGGTAATCAGACTCTGGAAACCATTAACCAGAACCTCGAAAGCTACGGTAAAGGTTTGGGACTTCGTTGCACCTTCTTCCAGTCCAACTGCGAGGGTGAGATAATCGACGCTATCCACAGTGTACTTCGCGAGTATGACGGGTGTATTTTGAATGCAGGTGCATATACCCATTACAGCTACGCCATTCTTGACGCCATAAAGGCGATCGGCAAACCGGTCATTGAGGTGCATCTTTCCAATATCCATGCCCGTGAAGAGTTCAGACACACTTCGGTCATCGCTCCTGCTTGTGTCGGCAGCATCGCCGGTTTTGGCAAAAACAGTTATTTCTTAGCTCTCAGCGCTATGAAGGACGTTCTTAATGGATAATTTCAGAAGTATACTGTCCTCCGGCACGGCGGCTCTTATTATAACAGATGTCAACCGTCGGTATTTAACGGGATTTCGGTCGTCTTTGGGGTATCTTTTTATCACCGAAAGCGGTGCAAAGTTGCTTACGGACGGAAGATATTATCTTGCCGCTAAGCAGACTGTCAAGAATGCCGATGTTGTGCTGCTTGGCAAACTCTCGGAACAGTTGACCGAATGGGTGAGGGCAAATAACATTAAGACCGTTTTGCTGGAAAGCGGAATTACGGTCAACACCTACAATCGTATAAAAGAAATTTTGAGCGATGTTGAGGTCATTTCCGACAGCAGGATAGATGAAAAAATGGCGGAACTCAGAAGTATTAAAACCGTTGATGAGGTCGGTTCGATCATTGCCGCTCAGCGGATAGCTGAAAGTGCTTTTAATGAGGTTCTCAATTTTATCAAGGTCGGTGTTACCGAGCACCGTATCGCCACTGAGCTTGAATATAAAATGCGGCTTTTCGGTTCAGAGGATAAATCCTTTGACACAATAGTGGTTTCGGGACAAAAGAGTGCAATGCCGCACGGTGTTCCCGACGGTAAGTTCATCGAACGCGGTGATTTTATAACAATGGATTTCGGTGCGACTGTTGGCGGATACCATAGTGATATGACGAGGACTGTGGCGGTGAGCTGTGTTACCGATGAGATGGCAGAGGTCTACAACACCGTTTTAAGTGCTCAGAATGCGGCTGAAAAAGCGGTCGCAGCCGGGGCTTTGTGCTCCGATATAGACAAGGCGGCCAGAGATACTATAGCAGCCGCCGGTTACGGTGAGCACTTCACTCACAGCACGGGTCATTCTTTAGGATTAGAGGTTCACGAAAGCCCCCATCTGTCACAAAAAAGCACGGCGATTCTCAAAAAAGGTCAGGTCGTGACCAATGAACCGGGCATTTATATCGACGGAAAATTCGGTGTCAGAATAGAGGATATGCTTTTGGTGACCGATAAAGGGTGCGAAAATCTGACAAAATGCGAAAAATCCTTAATAATTCTGTGAAACTTTAAAATTTTACTTGCAATAGACGGTGAAATAGGATAAAATATCCTTAGCATTAACTGCGATAGCAATTTTGGAGGTTTAAAATATGGTTACAGCTGGCGATTTTAGAAATGGTGTTACCTTTGAAATGGATGGAAAGGTATATCAGATCATTGAGTTCCAACACGTAAAGCCCGGTAAAGGTGCCGCTTTCGTTAGAACCAAGATCAGAAACGTTATCGAAGGTTCTGTTGTTGAAAGAACTTTCAACCCGACCGAAAAGTTCCCCACCGCTTTTGTTGAGCGTAAGGATATGGAGTATTCTTATGCAGACGGGGATATCTACTACTTTATGGATCAGGAAACTTACGAGCTTGTTCCTGTCGGTGCTACCGAGCTTGGTGACAACTTCAAGTTCGTTAAGGAAAATATGGTATGCAAGGTTCTCTCATATAAGGGCAAAGTATTTGGTGTTGAGCCTCCTACATTCGTAGAGTTGGCCGTTACCCAGACTGATCCCGGTTTTGCAGGCAACACTGCTACCAACGCTACCAAGCCCGCTACTTTGGAGACCGGTTGCGAGATCAGAGTTCCTCTCTTTATCAACGAGGGTGATATGATCCGTATCGACACCAGAACCGGCGAATATATGGAGCGCGCATAAATTTTACAGTCACGACAAGGAGTAAAGTTATGACTATTTCTGAAAAGGTTGCATACATTAAAGGTCTTGCTGAGAATGCAGGATTTGAGGATTCCGCAAAGGATAAGGTCGTAAAGGCCATTATTGATGTTTTGGAAGATATTGCCGCTGAAGTCAGCGAGATCCACGAGCAGCTTGACGCTGTCGATGAGGATCTTGAGGCTTTGGAAGAAGACTTCTACGATGAAGAAGATTACGACTATGACGATGAGGATGATGACGACTTCTGCTATGAGGTCGAGTGTCCTACCTGCCACGACATCATTTATCTCGATGATGAGATGATCGATGAGGGCGGCATCAAGTGCCCTAACTGCGGCGAGGATCTTGAGTTCGATTTTGACTGCGACGAGTGCAGCGATTGCGACGAAGACTAAAATTTTAAAAATGGCATCGCAGGCATACGTGTTTGCGATGCTTTTTTCAATTCAAGAGGTGTTTTATGACCGAGCTTCAGACTAAAATCAGGATTACCGAATTGAATAATAGTGATAACGGCAAGGCTGTCGCTATAATCGTTTGCGGTGGCAGTTCTTCGAGAATGAAGGGTGTTGACAAGATGTTTGCACCCATTCTCGGTGTGCCTGTAGCTATTCGTTCGGTATTGAAGTTCCAGAATTCACCCGTTATTGACGGTATTATTGTTGTAACGAGGGAAGAAAAGGTGCTGGAAGTTCAAAGACTTTGTAAGGAGTACGGTCTTAATAAAGTGACCGATATCGTGGTTGGCGGCAAGTGCCGTCAGGAGTCGGTATATAACGGTTTGAAAGCTGTTTCTGACGATGTGGCTTATGTACTTATTCACGACGGTGCGAGACCGTTTGTAACGGTTGATTGCATCGAGCGAGTGCTCGACGGTGCCACTAAATATATGGCGGTCACCTGTGCGGTGCCTTTGAAAGATACGGTAAAGCAGGTCGAAAAGAACGGCTTGGTCGTTTCGACTCCGGACAGAGGTTCGCTTTGTGCTGTACAGACACCGCAAGCGTTCAGAACCGAGCTTTACAAGTCGTGCATTGATGTGTTGAAGGACCGTCTTGAGGATTTTACCGACGATTGCTCGATCATTGAGGCCGCCGGACATGAGGTCTACGTTGTAGACGGTGATTACAGTAATATCAAGATCACCACGGCTGAGGATCTGGATTTCGCTGAAATTTTAGCAAAAGGGGAGGAGCAACAATGAGAATAGGTCACGGATACGACGTTCACAGGCTAACAGAGGGCAGAAAACTCATTTTAGGTGGAGTAGAAGTGCCTTATGAACTGGGACTTCTCGGGCATTCGGACGCTGATGTGCTTCTCCACGCTATCAGCGATGCGTTACTCGGTGCCGCGGCGTTGGGAGATATCGGCAAGCATTTCCCCGATACCGATGATCGGTTTAAAGGTGCTGATAGCCGCGTGCTTCTCCGTGAGGTAGTGCGTCTTATAAACGAAAAAGGCTACAAGGTTGGGAATGTTGACGCTACGGTCGTGTTGCAAAGACCGAAGGTAGGTCCTTTTATACCGCAGATGGTCAAAAACATCGCTGACGACTGCGGGGTCACGGTCGATTGCATCAATGTCAAGGCAACGACCGAGGAAAAATTGGGCTTTACGGGTGAGGGTTTAGGCGCTGCGGCACACGCAGTCTGCATTATAGAGAAGTTATAAACGTAAAGCTTTCGGCGTATATATTATCGGGTGACGAGAATGTATACGAAACAAATAAGACTTCCTAAAAAACGGGTTTTGTTTGCATGGCTGTTATGTTTAGCGGTCGTGCTGGCCGCTGTTGTGTTCAGATTTGAAAAGGGCAGCTCACAAGCGACGGGCAACGTAAGCGTGACCGATTCGTTTTCGGTTGCCGACTATGTGGCATCCTTCGGTGTTTTGACCGATGCAGAGTCACTTGTTATCGACGAGGTCATAATTCCTAATGAGTTTAACGAGGTTTACGAGTCTTATAACGCTGTACAGAAACAGCAAGGTTTTAATTTGGAAGAGTATAAAGGCTGTACGCTGATACGGTATACATTAAAGGTCAATAACTATTCCGATAAATCCAAAGAAGTGTTTGTCGAGGTTATGACTTATAAGCAGAAAGTAGTTGCCGCAGATATTTACTGTACCGATGCGGACGGGTTTATTATGGCTTTAAAATGAGGTGAAAAGATGCCGTTGGAGCGGTTGGATAAGGTCGTGTCTTCGGTTTGCGAGATATCGCGAAAGGATGCAAGAAGCGTTATAAAATGCGGTCAAGTCGTTGTTGACGGTGTCACGGTTAAGGATGCGGCGGTCCGTATTGATACCGAAACCGTGAAACTCACAATCAGCGGTGAGGACAAGACGTACAAGCAGTTTGTGTATATTATGCTGAACAAGCCACAGGGTATTCTCTCGGCTTCTAATGATAGATCGCGCAAGACAGTGGTTGATCTTGTCAAAGCCGATTTCGACCGACCGGGGTTGTTTCCCGTAGGACGGCTGGACAAGGATACTACGGGCTTGCTTATTGTTACCGATGACGGAGATTTCGGTCATAAGGTCATTTCGCCGAAAAGTTTTATAGAAAAGGAATATATCGTTCTCTGTGATAAGCCGATAACCGATAGGGATGTCAAGGTGCTGGAGCAGGGTGTTACTCTTGCCGACGGAACTCCTTGCCGACCGGCAAAGGTCTTAGTGCTGTCAGAGGACAGAATGACGGTCTCTATCGTGATAACCGAGGGTAAATATCACGAAATAAAACGTATGCTCGGAGTGGTGGGTGCCGGCGTGTGCCAGCTTCACCGCAAAAGGATCGGCGGACTGACGCTTGACCCGACACTAAATCTCGGCTGTTACAGGGAACTTTCAGTCTCAGATTTGTGCAATTTGTGGAAATAATAAAAATTTATTAACGATTTCTTACCCTGTTTATGCAAAATTTTACAATCTCTTAATATTATTATACTTTTTATATAAAATATTTGATGTAAGTTTGGGCATTTGTGGTATAGAAATTGTCAAAAGTATCTGTTATAATCAATGTAAAGCATAACCAAGGTTATGTAGTTTTATTCTAGGAGGAACTCAAATGGCAAGCCTTTCACTTCGTAATATCTGCAAAAAGTACCCCGGTGGCGTACTTGCTGTTCAGAATTTTAACCTTGAAATCAAGGACAAAGAGTTCATCATTCTGGTTGGTCCTTCGGGTTGCGGTAAATCCACTACTCTTCGTATGGTTGCCGGTCTTGAAGAGATCAGCGGCGGTGAACTTTACATAGGCGACCGTCTTGTTAATGACGTAGCACCTAAGGATAGAGATATCGCAATGGTTTTCCAGAACTACGCTCTTTATCCTCATATGACTGTTTATGACAATATGGCTTTCGGTCTCAAACTCAGAAAGACCCCGAAGGATGAGATCAAGCGCCGTGTTGAAGAGGCTGCAAGAATTCTTGATATTGAGCATCTTCTCCAGCGTAAGCCCGCTGCTTTGTCCGGTGGTCAGCGTCAGCGTGTTGCTTTGGGTCGTGCTATCGTTCGTGAGCCTAAGGTCTTCTTGCTTGACGAACCGCTTTCTAACTTGGACGCTAAGCTCCGTGCACAGATGCGTACCGAGATCTCCAAGCTCCACTTAAGACTGGGTACTACCTTTATCTACGTTACCCACGACCAGACCGAAGCTATGACAATGGGTACCCGTATCGTTGTTATGAAGGACGGTATTGTCCAGCAGGTAGATACTCCTCAGAGACTTTATGACTTCCCTTGCAACTCCTTCGTTGCAGGATTTATCGGTTCTCCTCAGATGAACTTCCTCGATGCCAAGGTGCTTAAAGAGGGCGACGATTTCTATGTAGAATTTGGTTCTGAAGACACCAAGACCCGTTCGGGCGTTAAGTATAAGATCAAGCTTCCCGCAACCAAGAATAACAAGGATTGTCTCGTTCCCTACGAAGACAAGGAAGTTATCATCGGTATCCGTCCTGAGCATGTTCATGACGAAGAGGAGCTTATTGAGAAGTTCCCCGAGGGTATTGTTGAAGCTAACGTTGAAGTTACCGAGCTTATGGGTGCTGAAAAGTACATCTACACCGTTTGCGAAGGTCAGAACATCAACGGCCGTGTTGCTCCTACTTCGACTGCACGTCCTGGTGAGACCATCAAGATCACTCTTGAACCCGGTAAGATCCACATCTTCGACAAGGATACTCAGAAGACCATTACCAACTGATTTCTATAACGTGTTCAATTTCAAGCCGCAGGTTTCCTGCGGCTTGTTTTATGGCTTTAGCCAGTTGAGGACGGAAGGTCCGAAACAAACAACCACCCGCTATGCGGGTGCGCGACGAATGTTATACAAAAAAATTCTCCAAAGTAGTACAATAAGGTTGTTCAAGTCTT
>SVOL01000023.1 GCA_015066395.1 Oscillospiraceae bacterium
CTCTAAGACTTGAACAACCTTATTGTACTACTTTGGAGAATTTTTTTGTATAACATTCGTCGCGCACCCGCATAGCGGGTGGTTGTTTGTTTCGGACCTTCCGTCCTCAACTGGCTAAAGCCATAATTTAAGGCTCACAGTTTTTAAAACTGTGAGCCTTTATTTAACTCATATTAAACTACCGATTAAACAGCTTATGCCTCGGTCACTTCGGCAACCTCTCCGTCAACAACAGGTTCTGCCATAACGGTCTCGGTTGCAGGTTCGGCGGCCTTCTGTCCTAAATATGACGGCAACTGGAGCCCTGCCATCGCAAACATCTCATCAAGCGGAGGTACCGATTTCATCATACCGGAGATAAAGTTGGCGGTAGAGGTCTTACCTTCGCCACCCTGTCCGTTATCCCAAACAGTAACCTTGTCGATCTTGATATTCTTGATAGCGTCGACCTGAACACGCATAAGCTCTTCGAGTTTATCGGCAATGAGCAACTGGAGCGCGCTCTGAGGATCTCCGCCTGCGGATTTAACGATCTCAGCAAAGCCGGAAGCCTGCTTTTTAAGTATCTCTTCAGCACCGCGTGCCTCCGCTTCCATCTTAGCAAAGATAGCGTCAGCTTCACCCTTGGCTTTTCTTCTGATCTGCTCAGCTTCGGCCTCGGCGGCGATCTCCATTTCTTTCTTTTTAGCTTCGGCACGAACGATAATATCAGCCTCTAAAGTCGCCTGCTCCTTGTCACGTCTTGCTTTTTCAGCAGCCTGCTCAGCGGCATAAGACTCTTCCAAAGCCTTTGCGGCCTGGGTCTTTTCGGCAGTAGTTGCGATCTTCAACGCTTCAGCCTGCTTCTCTTTCAAAGCGGCTTCCGACATCGCGATCTTCATCTGAGCCTCGTTTTCACCCTCGATAGCAAGTGAATCGGCCTTTGCAACCTCGATTCTCTGTTCCTTCTTGGCGTTTGCCTCACCGATAGAACCCTCTCTATCCTGCTCAGCAACGCTCTTTTTAGCATCGTTGATAGCCTTAGCGGCGGCTTCCTTACCAAGAGCGGCGATATATCCCGACTCATCACTGATATCGGTTACGTTAACGTTGATAAGACGAAGACCGATCTTCTTAAGTTCGGTTTCGACGTTATCGCTAACAGCGGCAAGGAACTTGTCACGGTTGGTGTTGATCTCCTCGATATCCATTGTTGCGATGATAAGTCTCAACTGACCGAAGATGATATCTTTTGACAGCTCCTGAATTTCAGAAAGCTGGAGTCCCAACAAACGCTCAGCCGCATTCTGCATGACACCGGGCTCGGTCGAGATACCAACGGTAAATCTCGAAGGAACGTCGATTCGGATATTCTGCTTGGAAAGTGCATTTCTAAGGTCGACCTGAATGGAAATAGGAGTCAGGTCGAGATATGCGTAAGACTGAAACACGGGGATAACAAACTCGGCACCACCGTGGATACACTTAGCGCTGCGGTTTGTACCGTCCTTGTTCTTACCGATAGAACCGTACACTACCATAATTTTGTCTGACGGGCATTTTCTGTACCTGGAACAGATCCAAACAAGGAACGACACAAGTATCAGTACTACGCCTGAAACAAGAAAAATGATTGATGAATTCATAAAATCTCCTCCTACTTTAATTTTGGATTTATTTACGTTTAACGACGAGATTGGTCTGTCCGCTCAAACCGACAACGACAACTTCACTGCCGGTCGGAATAGGCTCCTCCTCATCGGTAACGGCGTTTCGCTCGACATATACACCCTGCAATACAATATTGACCTTGCCCTCACCCGATCGAGCCGCGGGTATGTTAAGGTAAACCTTTCCCGAAGTGCCGAGAGCGTTTCGGTTGTCGAAGTTTCCGTCGGTCCGCAGTCTCATTACTGCCCTGAAAAGGTAGGCTATCAGCACCATCATCGCAAAACCGCAGAGCGCCGCAACAGGTATGGTTATCGCAAGATTTACGTTAAACGATTCCATCACGATACCAACCCAGCCAAAGACCACAAAAAACGCGATGATACCTCTTACAGTAAATATATGCAAGCTGCTAAGACCGGCAAGATCGGACATGTCGGACACAGAATCATCGCCGAAAACACCGTCAGATACATCGACATCGGGTACACCGTCGCCGATATCGCTCGCGTCGCCGTCTTCGAGTCCTAAAAACATCAGAACTGTCTGAATCAGTAACACCAGCGTTGCAGGGATAGCAATGCAATAAAAAATCTGGGCCGCTACCCCTAAAGAGCCCCACCATGCAATCAATGACATACTATTCATTCCTTTCCTAATTTACTGCAAAGAGGATAATATCTCCTTCGCCGAGTCACGAAGCTGTGCCGACGAATGAGCATAAAGCATAACTTCTAATATCCTGATAAGTTTTAACTTGTCGCCCGGGGTGTTACCCTCGAAGTCCTCAGCCGCTTTTTGAGCTGCGGCATAAACCGAACTCCTATCAGTAAAATCTATGTTTCCACCCGAGATCATATCAACATAACGGTGATAAAGTTCATCGTCGCTGATAAGGTCGTCGGTCACATCCTCCAACTCGCCGCCTATTGCGTGTATCAGATTACAGATCGACTCGATCTGCAACGCTTCTCTCAACATATTTATTATGATGATTCTTGCAAACTGCTGTTTGGAATAAAGTTTTTTCACGGAAGAAGCAACAAACTTTCGCTTGACCCAATTCTGAATAAGATACGGTTCAAGTCCGGTCATATTTGAGACCTGCGACAGCGTAATGCCTCCTGTAGCAAAGATCCCCTCAAATAAAGTTCTTGAACTTCCCTTTTTTATTGAGAGCACCTCTATCGTAGTTCCTGGATAGGTCGTTGCCATAAAAACCACCTCCGTTTTGTATGTAGAACATTCTGCTTTGTTTTATTGTATCACACGGTCACGTGATTGTCAAGAGGGTTCGCGCGATTTTTTATTTTTTATTTGCTAAGGGTCATCACCACACTGCCGGCGGCTTGCACAAGTTCCCTTGGTGCTCTCCATACGCTAAACCTATAGATTTTTCAATTATCCTCAAATTACAGTAGTTGCCCCGCAACTACTGAAGTGGCAGTTGTTTAATTTAGCCTTCCCCGGCAGGAGAAGGCCTCTTAGCTCCTCTCTTCGCTCAGATTCATCTTTTGGGCAAAACCAACGCTTTTTTAACCTCCGTAACGGTGTGCTGAAAGTTTTCATTATAAAACAAAACCGCTGTTGAAACAACAAGCTTCAACAGCGGAATTCTTATTCATCCAATTTCAAAACAGCCATAAATGCTTCCTGCGGAACCTCAACAGAGCCCAACTGTCTCATTCGCTTTTTACCCTCTTTCTGCTTTTCAAGCAGCTTCTTCTTTCGGGTAATGTCGCCGCCGTAGCACTTGGCAAGAACGTCTTTTCTCATAGCCTTGACGGTCTCGCGCGCGATGACCTTGCCGCCAACAGCAACCTGAACAGGTATCTCGAACAGCTGACGCGGAATGTAGTCCTTCAGTTTTTCGGCAATCCTACGCGCTCTTGTATACGAATTATCAGCGTGAACAATAAACGACAGAGCATCGACCAGATCACCTGCCAACAAAACATCGAGTTTGACCAGTTTCGACTCTTGATAGCCCTTCAGCTCATAATCATAACTCGCATAGCCTTTGGTTCGGGATTTAAGCGCGTCAAAGAAGTCGTAAACGATCTCACCCATCGGCATCACATAATGAATGTCAACACGATCACCCGTGTAGTTCATTCCTATATATTCGCCGCGACGCTCCTGACAAAGTCCCATTATAGCACCGACGTATTCGCTCGGGCTGTAAATGGTGACATCGGCCACAGGCTCCATCGCTTTGGTGATAATAGCAGGATCGGGATAGTTGGTCGGGTTGTCGACCGTAAGTGTCGTTCCGTCGGCCAATTCGAATTTATACTCTACGCTCGGAGCGGTGGTGACGAGGTCCAGATTATACTCTCGTTCCAATCGCTCCTGGATAATTTCCATGTGAAGAAGTCCTAAAAATCCGCAACGGAAACCAAAACCCAGCGCACCCGAGGTCTCGGCCTCGAAGAGCAAAGAGGCGTCGTTTAATTGCAGTCTCTCCAAAGCCTCGCGAAGATCGGTGTAATGAGCGCCGTCGGCAGGATAAATACCGCAGAAAACAACGGGATTGACCTTTCGGTAACCCTCAAGCGGTTCAGCGGCCGGAGCCTCGGCATTAGTCATCGTGTCACCCACACGGGCGTCCGAAACATTTTTAATAGCGGCGGCAATGTAGCCAACCTCACCTGCAAAAAGCTCGTCGCAAGGTGTCATCGTGTTGGCACGCTTGCGGCCGACCTCAACGACCTCAAACTCCGCACCTGTAGCCATCATTCTGATGGTTTGACCGGGTTTTACAGAACCTTCGACAACTCTGAAGTATACAATAACGCCCTTATACGCATCATAATAAGAGTCAAAGATCAAGGCCTTCAAGGGCTTGTCTCTGTCACCGACAGGCGACGGGATCTTAGTGACGATCTGCTCTAAAACTTCGGGAATATTAATATCGTTTTTAGCCGAAATGAGCGGTGCATCAGAGGCTTCGATACCGATAATATCCTCGATATCTGCTCTTACTCTCTCAGGGTCTGCACTCGGGAGATCGATCTTATTAATAACGGGCAAAAGCTCCAATCCGTGGTCGACAGCCAAATAAGTATTGGCCAAAGTCTGTGCCTCAATACCCTGCGAAGCATCAACTATTAGAATAGCACCCTCGCAAGCGGCAAGCGAACGCGAGACCTCATAGTTAAAGTCAACGTGTCCGGGAGTATCAATAAGATTCAACTCATATTCCAGACCGTCTTTGGCAGTATAATAAAGCGTAACTGCATGAGCCTTAATAGTGATTCCGCGTTCACGCTCAAGGTCCATACTGTCAAGCAGCTGATCCTCCATATCACGCTGAGCCACCGTCTGCGTATGCTCAAGCAGTCGGTCAGCCAGGGTCGACTTGCCGTGATCGATATGTGCAACAATGCAAAAATTTCTGATTCTTTCCTGTGGAATTGGCATATTTTCTCTCCGTTGATTTATATTACTTCTATTTTATACTAAACCGAGAGAATTTACAACAAAATCTTTTCGGATTAAGTTTAAAAAAGCACGGTACGACATTTTTCGACCACAAGAGCACACGACCGATGGGCAAAGCGAGCCGAGATCCTCGCCTGTTTGGGCCGACAAAAGATTTAAAAGTTTAATAGGATCTGCATTTAAACTCAATGCCTGTGTTGCAGTATGCGGCAGCGGCAGACCGTCTCCGCAGACGGTCACACCGCCTTTTCCTAACAGCACTCCCTCAAAATTTGCCAATCCGTCGACCGACAGCACCGCGTCGCAGGAATAGAGATCGGAAAAAGTGCCGAGATCGGGGCAGGTGCCGTACTGCGTAATACAGTCAAGCAAAAATTGCTCACAGAACTCAGCCGACACAAGAATGAGCTCAGAAACAAAGCTTAATAGCTCAGCCGCGCGCAACGGTGTGAGAGTATTTGTGCAAACCACGCCGATCTTACCGAAACGACCGGCGGCGACGGTCTTGACAAACATATTGAACAACAAGGTTTCCCGCAAGGCGGAGCAATCGTACTCCGAAAAATGCGAGCGGAATGAAGATTCAAAGTCCTCGCTTAATATGTACCCGTCCCCAAACGGCCGCAGAGCCTTTTTGACCCGACGAACAGAGGCCCGTTTTCCGACCTTTATAAGACACAACGCACCGCTCATCTCAAATTCTACCGCTCGACCCCGACCCGACCGCACGACCACCGCGACCATACCCTCACCGCCTTTATGTAATGATATGACAAGATCGAAACAGGAATGACAGGCGGCAGCAAAAGATTCTTCGCTAACGCTCAGAATGACAAATATTGCTGAATGGCGGAAAAGCAAAATCCTTGTCGAACGAAAATTTAAACAAATTTTAAAATAACACTTGCAATTTGCAAAGAGTTGCTGTATAATAACTTTTGCACTCAAGAAGTGCCAACAAAACATCGCGGGGTAGAGCAGCCTGGTAGCTCGTCGGGCTCATAACCCGGAGGTCGTCGGTTCAAATCCGGCCCCCGCAACCATGGTTGGCTACCAAAATAGATGACAGCCCGAAAAAC
>SVOL01000017.1 GCA_015066395.1 Oscillospiraceae bacterium
GGTTCCATAAATTAATCGTTGTTTAATTTTCAAGGTCCGCTTGCACCCATCGCTTCGGGACGTGTCCCTCACTTAAGGCGCTCGATTATATTACCACACCAATCCGCCGTTGTCAACAGTTTTTTTCGACTTTTTACAACTTTTTTTAATATATTTAGGTTGCAATCATTATCTTGCATTTTATAACAATCTCTGTTATAATGTAGTGAAACATAATCCCCTAAAACGGAGGTGCGAATATGCCGATCAAAATACCCGACAGTCTTCCTGCCGCAAAGCGTTTAGAGCAGGAAAATATCTTTGTTATGACCGAAAATCGAGCATTGCATCAAGATATCAGGCCGCTTAAAATAGCCATCGTCAATATTATGCCCACAAAAATCGAAACTGAAACACAACTTTTGCGACTTTTGGGAAATTCTCCCCTTCAGGTCGAGGTTGAGCTTATTCAGATGGCGTCGCACGTTTCCAAAAACACCTCGGCCGAGCATTTGTTGAAATTCTATAAGACCTTCGACGAAATAAAGGACCAGCGTTTCGACGGACTTATCATCACCGGTGCGCCGGTTGAAAAGCTACCGTTCGAAGAGGTCACATATTGGAACGAGCTGTGCGAGATAATGGATTGGGCAAAGAAAAACGTATACTCCACACTTTACATCTGCTGGGGTTCCCAGGCAGGACTTTATCACAAATACGGTTTGCAAAAACGTGAATTGCCTAAAAAATTGGTTGGCATTTACCCTCACTTCCCGACCGATCTGCACCATCCGCTGACCCGTGGATTTGACGATGTTTTTTACGCTCCGCACTCGCGTTACACCGAGGTTCCTATTGAGGATATCCGTAAGATCGACGAATTGATGATTCTTGCCGAATCCGAGTTGGCCGGTGCTTACATTATAACCGACCGCGATTGTCGAAATGTATTCATCTCGGGTCACGCTGAGTACAGCCGCGAAACAATAGCCGGCGAGTATACCCGTGACGTGGACAAAGGAATCAATCCGGAGATACCTTACAACTATTTTGAAAACGACGATCCCACCACAAGACCCAACTTTTTATGGAAATCGCACGCAAGCATGCTTTATGCCAACTGGCTGAACCACATTGTATATATGCACACTCCGTACGATCTGTCCGAACTTTAATTAAAAGAGGCAACCGCAAGTTTACGCTAGCAGTTGCCTCATTTTTGTTAATATGACCCTTTCGCGCCGAGAGACCTGCACCTGGGTCATTCCTAAATGCTTGGCCGTTTCGGACTGGGTTTTGGATTTATAATACCTTAAATAGATCAGTTTTCGGTCGTTGTCCTCTAACTTTTTCATCACTTCGGAAAGCGATATATGCTCTATCAATTTATCGTTTCCGCTATCGGTGGCGATATCGAGTTCGCTCACTCCGTCTTCGGATTCAACCGTCAACGACAAGGTCGGCTGAG
Organism: Oscillospiraceae bacterium; assembly: GCA_015066395.1. Classification (GTDB taxonomy): domain Bacteria; phylum Bacillota; class Clostridia; order Oscillospirales; family Acutalibacteraceae; genus UMGS172. Next base: position 1,448 of record SVOL01000017.1, read on the forward strand.
CGGCACACAGAGCCTCGGTCACTTCTTCTACGCTGACCTTTAAACTCTCGGCTATTTCCGTAACGGTAGGATCACGATCGAGCACTTTGGATAGACGCTCGTTCTCCCTTGTAACCTTTAATGACAGTTCCTTTAAGGTTCTGCCGACCTTGACCGAACCGCCATCGCGGAACATTCGCTTTATTTCTCCTAAAATTACGGGCACGGCATAGGTTGAAAACTGCAGTCCGCGCGACTCATCGAAGCCGGCGGTAGCTTTAATAAGGCCGATGCACCCTGCCTGAAACATATCCTCGTACTCAATTCCTTTGCCCTTGAACTTGGAGCAGCAGGAGTGTACAAGCCCTATATTCTTCTCGATAAACTCATCTTTATTTATCATCTTTAACCTTTAGTTTTTTAAGAAGCGTGACGGTTGTTCCCTTGTTCGGCGTCGACCGCACACGCAGTTTATCGCAGAAGCTCTCCATCACGGCAAATCCCAGACCTGCACGTTCCTCACCGCCTGTGGTGAATAACGGTTCCATCGCCTTTTTTACGTTTTCTATTCCGCAGCCGTAGTCCCTTATCTTTATTTTTATATTAAGGTCATCGGCCGATACGGTTATGTATATCTTGCCGATAGTATCGCGGTACGCGTGAACAATGCAGTTGGTGACCGCCTCGGAAACCGCTGTTTTAATGTCATTCAATTCCTCAACCGTCGGATCAAACCGCGAGACAAAAGCACTGACCGCAACGCGGGCAAAGCCTTCGTTCGACGATTTAGAGGGCATAACTATTTTAATCTCGTCCTTCATTTTTTCACCTACCTATCCATTTTTGCAAGTCTGTCCAACCCAGCAAGCTTCATCACCTTGTGAATATGCGGCGACGCATTGGTTATATGCAGTTCACCGCCTATAGGTTTTAAGACCTTGTATCTGCCCATCACAAGTCCGATTCCGGAGCTATCCATAAAGGTCACGTCTCTGAAATCGAGTATGAGCATAGTTGGCATATTCTTCTCGACCGCCGAGTCGATCTCACTCCGCATCACCGATGCCGAATGGTGGTCGATCTCTCCGTCGAGAAAGGCCGTCAGGACCTCGCCGTTTACCACTATTTTTACCGACACTTTTTTCACTTCCTTTAAAATTAAAAAAATCCGCTATATAAGTATAGCGGATTCTTTGTTGCTTTTTTGTCGAAAGCGGTATTAAATTTTTAAGAACTTTTGTCGTTTTATCTTTTAAAATCCAATAAAATAGGCCGGATATCGCCTGCCAAGTAAAGCGAGCCGAAAACAACCGTATTTTTGTTTTCACTCAAAGCCTTTTTGACTGCCGAGCAGTAATCAGGTGCCGCTTCAGCCACAACACCGAAGGTTTTGCAAAGTTCGGCGAGATTTTCAGCCGACATTGCTCTCGGATTCGACTCGACCGTCACAGTATATACCTTTTTAAAGTGCTTCAAGACCTTTTTGAGTGCATCAGGCACATCTTTGTCGGCCATAAAGCCAAGCACACCAACAGCGTTATAGACGTTATTTTTTTTCAAAAGGTCTGCCAATGCCGAGGTGCCGTTCGGATTGTGCGAGCCGTCCAGTAACAGTAACGGTTCTTTTGAAATCACCTCACATCTTGCGGCAAGCGTTGTTTTTTTGATGCCGTTATAAATATTCTCGTAAGATATTTCGGGATATGCTACTTTTAATGTCTTAATCGCGGTAAGAGCATTGTCGATCTGATGGATTCCGGGCATTTTAGTGCGGTACTCCCTGCCCTCAAAAGTGAATACATTGCCGTTAACATCGCTCGAAATGACCTTAACTTCATCGGAGCTGTTAAGATGCATCGTGCAACCGTTCGAGGCGGCAAATCCCTTTATAACGTTTAATACCGACGGCTCATTCTGCGAAGTCGTGACAACGGGACACCCACTCTTTATGATTCCACACTTTTCGGCGGCTATTTTCTCAATAGTGTCACCCAAAATTCCCGTGTGATCGAGATCAATTTTAACTATAACCGACGCTTTCGGCTTTTCGATAACATTTGTAGCGTCCAGCCTACCGCCGAGGCCCACTTCCAAAACCACAACATCACACCTTTTGTCGGCAAAGTACTTGAAGGCTAATGCTGTGATAAACTCGAACTCAGTTATAGGATACTCCTCAGAAAACACCTCTTTTGCAAGATTTTCTGTGTACTCGGTATAACGCGACAGATCATCATTACTGATGTTTTGTCCGTTCAATCTGATCCGCTCATTAAACTCGGTGACAAAAGGTGAAGTATAAAGACCGACAGTCAATCCCTGCTCCTCTAAAGCGGCGGCAATAAAAGTGCTGGTAGAACCCTTGCCGTTAGTACCCGCAACGTGGATAAACTCCAACTGCTTTTGCGGATCACCCATAAGCGACAGCATCTTTTCTATTCTCTCTAACCCCGGTTTTGAACCGAACTTTCCTAAAGAATGTATATACTGCAACGCTTCATTATAATTCACACTTTTCACCTCCCAAATTACTACAGCGGACGGTTTCCCATCCGCTGTTTTTTTATTACATTTTTGCCTTAATGTCAGCAATACTTGCTTCCAACAAAGCAATTTTATCATTGGCCTTCGAAAGGGTCTCACGCTGAGCAGCAACGACCTTTTCGGGAGCCTTGTCGACAAAGGAAGGATTGTTGAGCTTCGACTCACAGAACTCCTTATCCTTCATTGCAACAGCAAGTTCCTTTTCGAGTCGCTCCAATTCCTTTGCGAAGTCGACCAACTCGTTCATAGGGATCTGGATAACAGCATCGGTTGTAACAACGCTGACTGCACCCTCAACATCGCTGTTGTCATCAAGAACGACCTCGGAAGCCGAAGCCAGACGGGTGAAGAATACAGAACACTTCGAGAAGGTATCCTTATCCTCAGTCTTAATAAACAGTTTGGCCTTTTTGGACGGCGGAACGTTCATTTCGGCTCTGCGGTTTCTTACAGCTTTGATAGCATTCATAACCTTTTCAAACTCGGCCTCTTCAGCGGCAAAATTCAATTCCTCGCAATAGGTCGGCCAGTCGGAAACCATAATGGACTCACCATCATGCGGCAACGCCTGCCAGATCTCCTCGGTAATGAACGGCATAAAGGGATGCAACAGCTTCAAGGTGTTCGAGAGAACATAGGTCAATACTGCTCTGGCAGTATTTGCCTTAGCCTCGTCATCGCCGTTAAGTCTTACCTTGGTAAGCTCAATATACCAGTCGCAATATACGTCCCAAATAAAGTCGTACAACTTCTGAACTGCAAGACCGATCTCAAATTTATCAAGGTTATCGGTAACCTCTTTTGCAACATTGTTGAACTTGGAAAGGATCCACTTATCCTCAAGTTCAAGATCTTCGGGAATATGGGGTGCAGGCTCATCATCACTGAGGTTCATCAGCACGAAACGAGCGGCATTCCAAAGCTTGTTGGCAAAGTTACGGCTTGCTTCAACACGCTCGGCCGAATAACGCATATCATTACCCGGTGTATTACCGGTGGCCAACGTAAATCTCAGAGCATCAGCACCGTACTTTTCGATCTCAACCAACGGATCAATACCGTTGCCCAAGGATTTTGACATCTTTCTTCCTTGTGCATCGCGGACAATACCGTGGAACAAAACGGTATTAAAGGGTGCTTTGCCGGTGTACTCAAGACCGGAGAAGATCATACGGGCAACCCAGAAGAAGATAATGTCATAACCCGTGACCAAAGTGCTGGTCGGATAGAAATACTTAAGATCCAAGGTGTTTTCAGGCCAACCCAAGGTCGAGAAAGGCCAAAGAGCCGACGAGAACCAAGTGTCAAGAGTATCCTCATCACGTCGAACAGGAGCACCGCACTTAGGACAAACCTCAACATCAGCACGGCTGACGGTCATCTCACCGCACTCATCGCAATACCAGGCAGGAATTCTATGACCCCACCAAAGCTGACGGGAAATACACCAATCCTTGATGTTCTCCATCCAGTTATAATATGTCTTTTCAAAACGTGCAGGAATAAGCTTGATGTCGCCGTTTTTGACAGTCTCGATAGCAGGCTCAGCCAGCGGCTGCATCTTGACGAACCATTGCTTACTAATACGCGGCTCAACAATCGTAGAGCAACGGTAGCAGGAACCGACGTTGTGCTTCATAGGCTCAACCTTGACAAGGTATCCGCCCTTTTCAAGATCTTCTACAATAGCCTTTCTTGCCTCGTAACGGTCCATTCCCTGATATTTGCCACCATTTTCATTGATGTGAGCATCATCGGTCATAACATTGATTACGGGCAGGTTGTGTCTGAGACCCACTTCAAAGTCGTTGGGGTCGTGTGCAGGAGTGATCTTTACAACACCCGTACCGAAGTCCATTTCGACATATTCATCGGCAACAACGGGAATTTCGGTGCCGACCAACGGCAGAGTAACCGTCTTGCCGACAAAATCTTTATAACGCTCATCATCGGGGTGAACTGCAACAGCGGTATCACCGAGCATAGTCTCGGGACGTGTGGTTGCGAGTTCCAAGTATCCGCTGCCATCGGTCAAAGGATAGCGAAGGTGCCAGAAGTTACCGTCCTTTTCGGAATAGTCGACTTCGGCATCAGAGATAGAGGTCAGACAGTGAGGACACCAGTTGATGATCCTCTCACCGCGATAGATAAGTCCCTTTTCATAAAGACGGACAAAAACCTCACGAACGGCCTTTGAACAACCCTCGTCAAGTGTAAATCTTTCCCTCTCCCAGTCGCAGGACGTACCGAGCTTTTTAAGCTGCTCGATAATACGGCCGCCGTAGGTCTCTTTCCATTTCCATGCACGCTCCAAAAAGCCGTCGCGACCCAGATCGTCCTTGGTAATGCCCTCTTTACGCATAGCCTCAACGATCTTAGCTTCGGTAGCAATAGATGCGTGGTCGGTGCCGGGAAGCCACAATGCCGAGTAGCCCTGCATTCTCTTCCAACGAATGAGGATATCCTGCAGAGTCTCGTCCAAAGCGTGACCCATGTGGAGCTGACCCGTAATATTGGGTGGCGGAATAACGATAGTGTAAGGTTTCTTCTTCTGGTCAACTTCAGCGTGGAAGTAGTTACCTTTCAGCCAGAAGTCATAGGTCCTGTCTTCAACAGCGGCAGGATTATAAACCTTTTCAAGTTCTTTTTTCATAAAATCTACCCTTTCACCGCAAAAGCGGATATAAGATACACATCAATGTCGAAATATTATATAACAACTTTTCATAAAAGTCAACATTGACAAATATTTACTGCTATAAATCGAGAAGTTTATCGCAAAATAATCTTGTCAGTTACAATAAATAGCGTTTGCATACTATACTGACAGGTATCCCGACGGTGATTTTTTTCACAGTCGGGATACTTTTATTTTACTCAAAACTTCAACTGCTCGCCCTGCTCCTCGGCTGTTGGCAGACTGCCTGCGGCAGGAAGATTGCGGGTTCTGTAGCGGTGAGGCTTCTGGAGCATTCCCTCGGTGTAGCGCTTTACCTCAAACAGACGCTGACCCTTTTTCTGGGTCATAACGGCGACACCGCCGCTGTCCTTAGTGGCCTTAACGGCCAAAGCACCCGTGTGGAGCAACAACATTCTGCCGCCCGATGACTTCATCAACAATTCGCACTCTTCTGGTATATAAACGATAGTGCAAAGCTCAAACTTATCTGTAAAAGCAGAAATAAGCTTTTTACGGTTGGTCTTGGTTGCATAAGCCTTGGTGGCGACCTTTGCAACACGTCCGTTTGTAAAGAAGAACAGCAAGTATCCTGCATAATCGGTAGTAACAGCCATAAATACAGGCTTCTCACCCTCTTCAAAACCTAACTTTGCAGGTACATAGTCGCCCAAAACGCTGGCTTTGGTATCCTCGAAGTCGTTGACCTTGGATTTATAGACCTGACACTTGTCGGTAAAGAAAAGCAGTTCGGCGGCGTTGGTAGTCTCAACAGTTTCAACTATCTCGTCGCCCTCTTTTAACTTCTGCTCGCCGCTCATTCTCAAAGACAGCGGAGTGATCTTTTTGAAGTATCCGTCTTTAGTATAGAACAGCGTCACAGGGTAATCGGGCACCTTTTCTTCCTCTAAGGTTATCTGGTTTTCTTCGGCAGAGATAAGCTTTGTCCTTCTGTCCTTACCATATTTTTCGGCGACCTGCTCCAACTCCTTGATAATGATATTCATCAGCTTTCTGCGGGTCTTTAAAACATCTTCCAACTCAGCGATCTCTTTTTCAAGATTCTCGACATCTTCAAGTCTTTTCAAGATGTACTCGCGATTCAAATGACGGAGTTTGATCTCAGCGACGTACTCAGCCTGAATCTCGTCGATACCGAAGCCGATCATCAGGTTGGGAACAACGTCTCTTTCCTCAGCCGTCTCGCGAACGATCTTGATTGCCTTGTCGATATCGAGCAATATCTTCTGAAGACCCTTTAAAAGGTGATACTTTTCCTTAGCCTTATTAAGATTGAAATAAACACGGCGTTTGACACACTCAACTCTGAACGCCGTCCACTCCGACAAAATCTCCTTAACACCCATAACCTTGGGCGCACCGCCGACAAGGATGTTGAAATTGCACGAGAAATTGTCCTGCAGTGGGGTCATTTTGTAAAGCTTTTGCATCAGCTTTTCGACATCGGTTCCACGCTTCAGGTCAATGGTAATTTTAAGACCCGAAAGATCGGTCTCGTCACGGATATCGTTGATCTCGGTGATCTTCTTTTGCTTTACAAGATCAATTATCTTCTCAATAATCGCCTCAATGGTAGTTGACGGCGGAATTTCGGTAATGTCAATACAATTAGCCGACTTATCATAATTCCAAACACCGCGAACCTTAACACTTCCGCGACCGGTATTATAAATGTTCTCCATCTCGGCACGGTCATAAAGCAATTCGCCGCCGCCGGGAAAATCGGGTGCAGTCAGGTAATCGGCAATATTAACGTCTTCGTCCTTGATATACTCGATCTCGGCCTTGCAGACCTCACGAAGATTGAACGAACAGATATTGCTTGCCATACCGACGGCAATACCCGTATTGTTATTGACAAGCACCGTCGGGAACGACACAGGAAACAGAGTTGGTTCCTGCATCGTAGCATCATAGTTATCGACAAAATCGACAGTATCGCGGTCGATATCACGAAAAAGCTCTAACGCTATGGGTGCCAGTTTCGCTTCGGTGTATCGCGGCGCGGCATAGGCCATATCTCTGGAATAAGCCTTACCCATATTACCCTTTGACTCAACGAACGGGTGCAATAAAGCCTCGTTGCCCTCGGTGAGTCGCACCATCGTTTCATAAATAGCGGCATCACCGTGAGGATTAAGTCGCATAGTCTGACCCGCAATATTGGCCGACTTTGTCTTTGCACCGTTCAATAGTCCCATAAGATACATAGTATAGAGCAACTTGCGGTGCGATGGCTTAAAGCCGTCGATCTCAGGTATAGCACGCGACAAAATAACGCTCATCGCATAGGGCATATAGTTGGTCTCGAGCGTTGTTGTAATAGGTTGATCAACAACGGTGCCTGCTCCGGCAATATAGGCATTCGCCATACTGCCCTCGGGCTTTATCTCAACCTGTTTTTTCTTCCTTGGAGCCATATTTTTTCTCCTTCAAAATCCTTTTAATCAGCTTAAATCGGCGTCAGCAATATAAAGGTAACCCTTTTCGGTTATTATCTCTTTACGTCCGTCAATGTCGTCACCCAAAAGAATGTCAAACATTCTGGCAGTTGCTTCCGCTTCTTCGGGAGTAACCTTGATAAGGCGGCGAGTCTCAGGGTTCATGGTCGTAAGACTCATCATATCAGCCTGGTTTTCACCAAGACCCTTTGAACGCTGAACGGTGCACTTGGCAGAGCCCACCATATTGCTCAAAATATCAGCCTTTTCCTTTTCATCGTAGGCAAAATAGGTCTTTTCCTTAGTGGTGATCTCATAAAGCGGAGTTTCCGCGATAAAGACCTTGCCGACCTCGATAATAGTCGGTATCAATCTATAGATCATAGTAAGAATGAGGGTTCTTATCTGGAATCCGTCTTCGTCGGCATCGGTACAGATAACCACCTTGTTCCAACGAAGATTATCCAAATTAAAGGTGGAAAGATCCTTGTTGGATTTGGCCTTGACCTCGACACCGCAACCCAATACCTTAATAAGGTTGGTGATGATCTCGGACTTGAAAATCCTCTCATAGTCGGCTTTTAAGCAGTTTAATATCTTACCTCTTACGGGGATGACTGCCTGAAACTCGGCCGAACGAGCCATCTTAACCGAACCCAAAGCCGAATCACCCTCAACGATGTAAAGCTCGCGGACATTGACGTCTTTCGAACGGCAGTCAACAAACTTTTCGATGCGGTTGAGCATATCGTTGGACGATTGCAAGGTCTTCTTTATATTAAGACGCTCACGTTCCGAACGCTCGCGGCTACGCTTGTTGATAAGCACCTGGTTGACGATTTTTTCAGCCTCGTCCTTGTTTTCGATAAAATATATCTCCAACTGACGCTTAAAGAAATCGGTCATCGCCTCGGCGATAAACTTATTTGTAATCGACTTCTTGGTCTGATTCTCATACGAGGTCTGGGTCGAGAAGCTCGAAGTACACAACACCAAACATTCTTCAACGTCCGCAAAGGTTATCTTGCTCTCGTTTTTAGAATACTTGTTGTTATCTTTAATGTATTTATCGATCTGATAAACAAAGGCGTTGCGGACAGCCTTTTCCGGTGAACCGCCGTGCTCCAGCCAACTGGAGTTGTGATAATATTCTTTAAGCTGCACCTGATTAGAGAAGCACAAGGCTGCGTTTATCTTGACCTTGTAATCGGGCATATCGTCACGGTCTCTGCCCTTTCGTTCAGCCGACCACATCTGCACCGAGCTCAAACCCTTGTCTCCCACGGTTTCGGTGATATAATCCTTGATACCGTCGGAATAACAGAACTCAAAGGTCTCAAATTTAGATCCGACCTGATTACGCAAAATGAAAAGGACATTATCATTAACAACAGCCTGTCGCTTTAAAATATCGAGATAGTATTCAAGCGGGATATTGATATCGGTAAAAACTTCCAAATCGGGCTTCCAGCGGGTCTTTGTACCAGTGTCGCGACCCGAATAAGGCTCTTTTTTCAGACCGCCGACATTCTCACCTTTTTCAAAGTGGAGAGTATAAAGGTAGCCGTCACGTTTGACCTCAACGTCCATATATTCCGAAGCATACTGAGTCGAACAAAGGCCGAGACCGTTCAATCCCAACGAGAACTCATAGTTTTCGCCCTCGTTGGTATTGTACTTACCGCCGGCGTACATCTCGCAATAGAGCAGTTCCCAGTTAAAGCGCTCTTCTTTCGGGTTATAATCTACCGGAATACCGCGGGCGAAGTCCTGCACCTCAATAGAACCGTCAGTATATCTTGTCACGATAATTTTCTTACCGTGACCCTCACGAGCCTCGTCTATCGAGTTGGAGATGATCTCAAAAACGGAATGCTCGCAACCCTCAAGACCGTCCGAACCGAAGATAACCGCAGGTCTTTTTCTTACTCGGTCAGCACCCTTTAGAGATGTTATACTTTCATTACCGTACTCAGTTTTTTTAGCCATTACGACTCTCCTTAAACAAGTGATAAACCGCATTTATCGACTTAAAATTTTCAAAAACTGCATAAAGCCACAATTTTCCTATTATCCTATATATTGTATACCATATATTGTGTTTCGTCAAGAGTTTTGTTTTGTATATTGAGGTTTTTGCGGCGTTTTAAAGCAAATTTTTAAATTTCCTCCGCACCGTTGCAAATATTGTCGGAAAATGTTATAATATTTTTGTAACTTTTAAATTGTGGGCATTGATATCAGAGCGTTTCGCTCTGATTGCCGACCGAAACAGTCGGCGTCGGCTCCCAGCCGACATCAATGCCGCGAAGAAGGATGGGCGGTGAAGGATTGAAAAAACGAATAGTTGCCTTTTTCAACGGAAGGAATATCTATCTTATTATCTCGTTGGCTGTCACCGCGGCACTTATAGCCCTGGGCACTGTATTGCTCGGTCCTAAAATCGTCGATGCTGCCAGGGACCCCGAAGAACTGAAACGCATTTTGGGCGGTAACAGCTTCTCAGGTCAACTGATGTTTGTCGGCATTCAGTGCCTGCAGGTTCTGTTCGCCTTTATCCCCGGTGAAGTCGTTGAGATCGCCGCAGGCTATATCTACGGACCTTTGTGGGGCACGGTTCTTTGCCTTATCGGTGTTGCACCCGCAACGGCACTCATCTTTACTCTTACCCGACTTTTAGGCAAAAAATTCACCTCTATAATGATAGATTCACGCGATTTAAAGCGATTAAGGTTTTTAAAGAATGAAAAGAAACTAAAATTGATGTTTTTTCTTCTCTATTTCCTGCCCGGCACACCGAAAGATCTTATCACCTACTTTGCAGGCATTACAAAGATCGATTTTGCGACATTTCTTATTATAAGTATTTTCTGCAGGATACCGTCGATACTGACATCAACCTTAGCAGGCTCGGCTTTGGGAGAAGAAAAGTTTTTGCAATCGGTAATAATATTCGCCGCAACCGGCGTTATAGTCATTTTCGGCTGGTTCGTGTTCCATAAACTTTCGACAAAACGGAAAGCAAAAAAGATATTTACAAATAGCAAAAACTGACGGCTACTCGCCGTCAGTTTTTTGTTTACTCTATAGAATTTGCTTCTGAATCTATTTCGGAATTTATCCTTTTCATAAACTCCGTATCGACCTTTTGAACCTTACGGTCGTAGGTCACAAGACCGTTTATCTCTTCCTCAACATCGGACACTTGAGTATAGACCGCACCGCAAAGTCCTTTTTTGATCAGCGGTTTCAGTTTCTTTAAATACAAAATTTCAACCGCCGACTGCAGGTCTTCCTTTGTTTTAAAGGTCTTGTAGCCAAACTCCTTGTCGCAGAAAACGTGACCGTCGACCTTTAAGGAATATCCGCCGAACTCGCTGAGCACTACGGGTCGTCTGTCCTTCGGGACTTTGAGTTTTGTGTAATAGGTATGCAGACTCAAAAGCTCAGTCTTGCCGACGCCCTGATCGTGCCAACCGCTGACCGAATCAATGATTCGCGTGCTGTCGAGACTTTTGACAAGGTCGGTTATTTCTTTCGAGTCGAACTGACCCCAACCCTCATTAAACGGCACCCAAACGGCAATCGACGGCACGTTGTAAAGTGCCGAAACGGTCTCATAAACAGCGTTTATAAACTCCGCTCTGCCCTCTTTGGATTCACGGGCAAAAAACTTATAGTCATTGTCCTTATGATGGAACCCTAAAAACGGCAAGGCCGCAACGTGCAGGAATTTATATTCACCGCCACCGTTGACGAAATCCTGCCACACCGTAAGACCCAACACGTCACAGTAATAATACCACAGCATCGGCTCCAGCTTTATATGCTTTCGCACCATATTAAAGCCCATTTTTTTAAGCATTTTAAGTTCCTCGAACATCGCCTCGTTCGATGGCGGTGTCAGCAGTCCCTCGGGCCAATAGCCCTGATCGAGAACACCGTTAAAAAAGTACGGCTTGCCGTTTAAAGTAAGCCTTTGCTTTCCCCTACTGTCCCTCGCAACGCCAAAAGAACGGACACCGAAGTACGACTTGATCTCATCACCGCTGTCGGTCACGATCTTAAAGGTGTAAAGCTTCGGATCTTCGGGACTCCAAGCGTCAAAACTATATTTTAGAGTTATCTTCTTTTCGAACTTTTCTTCGATTATCACATCTCCACCGTCAAAAACGGTGATGGTCTGTTTTGCTTCGCAGTCCGACTCGACAGTTACCTCTGATTTGAAATAATCGGGGGTGATCCTCAGACTTTTAATATGATCGGCAGGTGCGCTTTCCATCCAGACCGTCTGCCAAATGCCGCTCTGCTTTGTATACCAATACTGACCGCGGTTGGAGCTTTGTTTACCTCGAGCACCCTCTGACTTTTCGGTCGAGTCGATACACTCTACTCGTAAAATGTTCTCACCCTTTACGGCAACCGCGGTAACGTCGATAGTAAACGGCGTAAACCCGCCGCGATGGTGTCCGACAAGCGAACCGTTCCAAAAAACGTCGCACTCCTGATCAACTGCGCCGAAATGAATAAGGGTAACACCTTTCAGCATATCAGAGCCAAGCACGACCTCACGCTCGTAAATAAGCTTTTCAAAATCCGACAACTCGAAGTCGCCCGTCAAACCCGAAGCGGCAGTTTCGGGTGAGAACGGCACAAGTATCTCACGGTCAGCCGTAGCCGAAATATCGTCTTTAGAGGCTTTTCCAAACCGCCATTTCCCGTTAAGATTCAAGAAACTTTCGCGCTTCAGCTGCGGTCTCGGATACTCCGAAAACGGTATATCGCCGAGCGTATAATCAGTTCTTAATTGCATTTTCCTTCTCCGTCTTTAAAGTAGGGATTATCAAAAATGTCGCAAGCATCAATATGGCACCCACTAAGAATATTTCGGGCGCGGGAATGTACTCAGTAGTCATTGTGTCGGCCGAAGACATATCGGGCAACGGAATGTTGCGCAGTTTATTGACGGCGTTGCCGATCATCGGACCTACAAGCATCGGGATAAGCACTGAGAACACCATTCTCACCCCCTGCAGTTTACCTGCATCATTCTCGGGAGTATTGTCTCTTATCATCGAGCCGCAAAGTGCCGACACAAAGATATAACCTGTTATCATTACAAATCCTGCAACTCCAAAAGTCAAAAGAACAGCAAGCTTCGATCCGAAGCGGCAGATATACATTCCTGCCAATCCAACCGCCATTACTGCGGCCGCTAAATACAGTAAACGACTCTTATTCTTGCGATCGGACAATCGGCCCAAATAAAGATTTATCACAGCACCGACGATTATAGCAAAACCGAACACAATGCTGTATTCCACGACCGAAAATCCTAAATATTCCTTCATATAGATTATCAAATACGGCATAAACACCTGGCAGGCAATGCCGTAAATGCCGACTATCAAAAGAACCTTGTAAAGCTTACTGTTTCCTTTTATAACCGACGGCTTGAAGCCAAAAAAGATGTCTTTCAGCGTGCCGTTTTTCTGTAATTCCTTGCTGTCTTTAATAATAAAACAGCCGACAACACCGCACAGTGAAATAACGATTCCCAATGAGAAAAACATCCACTTGTAACCAATTACAGACACGATAATGCCGAAACCGCCTGCAACGATCAGCATTGCGATAAGCGGCAATATGGCAACTACAGCCTCTACCGTTCCGCGGAACTGCGGTTTTGTGTTATCGGTGACCCAGGCATTAAAGCCCGCATCATTAGCAGTCGAGCCGAAAAGAGTCATAATACAATCGGCGGCAATAACCATGCCCAAAGTCACACTGACAGCCTTTACCGAATCAAGCCCCAACACTTTTACGGTAAGATCGGTCGACAAGAAACCAAAAAGTGCAACGGTTATACCCCAAATGATATAACCTATCGAAATAAAGGTGCGGCGGTTGCCGACCTTGTCCGACAGCGTTCCTGACACCAATGTCACAACAGTCGCGACAACACCGCTCAACTGAACCATCAAAGTGACCGATTGCAAAGACGGCGCAACTGTTTCGAACAAAAACAGGTTAAAATACATATTTTCAACCGACCATGCTATCTGTCCTATCAGACCGAATAATACAAGCACCGTCCAGTTGCGTTTGGAAAAATCGATCTTATTCATATTATTTTTTTGCCGAGTCCCGGTAAAAACTCGACTATCTCCATTCCATACTTTTTAGCGCTCTCAAACGTTGTTTCGTGCAACTGCTTGTCCGACAAAAACCGTGGCTCGTGTGCATCGCAGCCTACTATCAGCTTGTTGCCCACATCTGCGGAGATCTTAAAAAACTCATCACCCGGATACCATCGGCGCATTTCAAACCCCGCCATATTATATTCAACCGGGATATCCTTTGTCTTTAAATAAAGGCAAAGCCGCTTATACTGCTCGTAATACTCTTCGGTATCAGGCAGAGTCCTCGGCAGATCGGGGTGTGCCAGATACTTAAAATCACCCGTTTCAAAACCAGCGATAACCGAGTCAACATATTCGGTCAAGAATCCTGCTTCACCGTGGCTTCCAACATATCGGCCATAAGTCTCAGGCTCCAAAAAATGCTGACCCATAATGAGGTAATCAACGGGATACCCCTTTACAAGGCTTTTGAAATCATCGTAAAGCTCAGGGATATACTCCGCCTCAAAGCCGATGTAAATGGTAATATCCCTCTCGTATTCCTTCTTCAAATCGGTAAGCGTTGTAAAATAACCGTCGACATCTTTGGGCACCATTCGCATGTGTGAGCGAAAGCCCTTCTCAAAGGAGAACGGACAATGGTCCGAAAATCCCAAAACCTCAAGTCCGCCGATAATGGCGTTTTCGACATATTCGCGATCGGTTCCCACAGCGTGCAGGCAACGTGTGGTATGTGTATGATAATTTGCTTTCATGTCAATCCTCAAAAAGCGGAGTCGAGAAATAACGCTCTGCAGTATCGGGCAGAACGGTTACAACCGTTTTTCCTTTACCCAATTTTTTAGCAAGTTTTATAGCGGCGGCAACGTTGGTACCACTCGAAATTCCGCACATTATTCCCTCTTTCGAGGCCAACTCCTTTGCAGTTTTTATTGCCTCGTCATCATTGATGATGCATATATCACTGTAAATGTTTTGATTGAGTATCGCAGGGATAACGCCGTCACCGATACCCATCTGGATATGAGTGCCGATCGAGCCGCCCGAAAGTATCGCGGCATTTCTTGGCTCAACCGCCCAAATGGTGATGTCGGGATTAGCGGCTTTAAGCGTTTCACCGATACCGGTAATTGTACCGCCGGTACCAATACCTGAACAAAAACCGTGTATCGGTCCGTTTATATCCTCTAATATTTCCATACCTGTCTGCTTGCGTTGAATGTCGGGATTGTTAGGGTTCTCAAACTGCTGAGGAACAAAAACGTTACTGTCCTCTTCCTTCATTTTGAGCGCAATTTTAACACACTCCTCAATGCAGTCACCGATATTGCCCGCATCGTGAACGAGAATGACATCAGCACCGTAATGACGAACCAACTTTCTGCGTTCTTCGCTAACCGAGTCGGGCATAATAATGCGTGTTTTATATCCTTTAACGGCACCGACTAAAGCCAGACCTATTCCCTGATTTCCACTGGTCGGCTCGACGATTATTGAATCCTTGTTGAGCAATCCGGCTTCTTCAGCCTTTTTTATCATATTATAGGCTGTGCGCGTCTTTATAGAACCGCCGACGTTAAGTCCCTCGAATTTGACATAGATATCAGCACCCTCGGGATCGGCTATTTTA
Source organism: Oscillospiraceae bacterium (assembly GCA_015066395.1). Taxonomy (GTDB): domain Bacteria; phylum Bacillota; class Clostridia; order Oscillospirales; family Acutalibacteraceae; genus UMGS172. The sequence continues at coordinate 16,883 of SVOL01000017.1, forward strand.
TTAAGTTTAATAAGAGGAGTTTTTCCCAACGCCTCTAAGATATTATTGCAAATCATAAATTCCTCCGCCGTATAAAAATCCACATTATATTATATTGTTTTGAGTCCTTTATGTCAATGCGAATTTAAAACAAACAAGTGTAAAAAAATATCTCTCCCCATCAAAGGAGAGAGATATTTATATTTGAAGATATTACTTAAACCAATCCATAATCAGTCGGTCGACACCCAAAGCCGTGGCGAGAATAATAACCATCAATGCAGGCGCCACAAATTTGATCATCGCATTGTAAAGACCTTCTCGGCTGAACTTTTGTGCACCGATCTTGACCTCTTCCTTGACCCACTTGGTACCAACTATCCAACCGATGAGAATGCAGGTAAGGAACGAAATGATCGGCATAAGCAGATTATTACTAATATAGTCAACAACATCCAGCAACTGCTGACCTGCCTTGCCGTTGGGCAGATCGACCTCGAAATAAAGCACATTGTAACCGAGGCAGATAACGACCGACAAAACGGCGAATATAGCAAAGACTGCCAGTGCCACAGTATGTCTCGACTTATTGAATTTGGCCATACCTGCAGCAACGATGACTTCCATAATGGAAACCGACGAAGTAAGCGCCGCAAACAAAACCATAATAAAGAACAGAATGGCAACAACATTACCGACAGTTCCCATCGACTGGAACACCTGCGGAAGCGATGTAAACATCAATCCTGCGCCCTGGCCCATACCGTCAAGCCCCTGGAAGATGTAGACCGCAGGAACGATCATAAGACCGGCAAGAATAGCAACGCCGGTGTCAAAGATCTCGATCTGAGCTACGCTCTTATTGATGTTGACGTCCTTCTTAACATAGGAACCGTAGGTGATCATAATACCCATCGAAACACTCAACGAATAGAACAACTGGCAAACAGCATCAAGAACGATCTGTAAAAACTTAGAAACAGTAATGCCCTCAAAGCTCGGGATAAGGTACATTGCCATACCCTGAAGACCGGTTCTGGTCTCACCTGTCTTAGGATCGGTATAGGACTGGGTGATAACGAAAATCGCGATAACAAGGATCAGGACGACCAATCCGGGCATAATGATCTTCGAGAACTTTTCAATTCCCTTTTCAACGCCGCCATATACAATCAAAGCCGTTGCGGCAGAGAAAATGAGCATAAACACAATAGGAGCGATATCGGAGGTAATGAAGTTTACAAAATAGCCATCACTTGCCACTTCGGTACCGTTAAAGCAGATATACTCGGTCAAATATTTAGTGACCCAACCGCCGACAACACTGTAATATGTAAGGATCAACGCGGGAACGATAAAGGTAAGGATACCTAAAAACTTCCACTTTTTAGAGATCTCACCAAAGGCGTGCAACGCGTTTTTACCGGTCTTACGACCGATAACGATGTCGGTAGTAAGCAAAGCGAAACCGACGGTCAACGCCAGAACGATATAAACAAGAATAAACAGACCGCCGCCACCGCTAGCAGCAAGGTACGGGAAACGCCAGATGTTACCTAAGCCCACAGCACTGCCCGCGGCCGCAAGTACAAAGCCCAGCGAGCCGGTAAAACCGGCCTTTTTCTTTATTGAAGGTGTATTTTCCATTAGATCACTCTTCTCTCAACAAAATTATTGTAACTATTATACATCAACGCTTTAAATTAGTCAAATAAAATGATGATAATGTGTCGAAAAAGCTTAGATAAGCATTTTTATGTCCTTGGATGTTGCCAATCCTTTGACCGAAGCAGTGGCACTTCCGACCGCGACTGAGACCTTCAAAGCCCTTTCATATCCGCAACTCAAAGCCGAAATAAAACCCGCGACCATTGAGTCTCCTGCACCCACCGTGTCTTTAACTGATACTTTTGGAGCAATTTCTTTATAAACATTGCCGTCATCTGCCACCAGCACAGCACCGTCAGCGCCCAATGATACAAGCACGTTAGAGGCTCCCTTTTCCTGCAAGGCTTTTGCGGCGGCAAGTATATCCTCTTCGGTATTAAGGGTATGCCCCTCGATTTCTTCCAGTTCATTCAGATTGGGTTTTATCAAAAACGGTCGCTTCGGCAAAGTGTTGATCAGTGCTTCACCCGCGGTGTCAACGATCACCGACACACCCTCGGCCACCGACGACATCAATTCGGCATAAACGCTTTTTTTGACACAGCCGCCGACACTGCCTGCCAGCACCAATATGTCGCCCGACTGCAAAACTTTGAGTTTTGCAGTCAGCTTTTCAATATCGCTTTCGGCGATCTTTGGACCTGATGAATTGATCTCGGTCTCTGCGCCGTCGCAAAGCTTCACGTTTATCCGCGTAAGACCGTTTTCCAACTCCAAAAAATCAGTTTTTATTCCGATCTCCTGCAAGCCACACTCCAACTGCCGACCGGTAAAACCGGCAATGAAGCCCAACGCTACAGAGTCAAGCCCTAAAGCCTTTAAAACGACCGAAACATTGATGCCTTTACCGCCGATACTCAGTTCTTCTCCGATCGCCCGGTTGGTCTTTCCCAACTTTAAACTGTCGACCTTTAAATGATAATCCAAAGCCGGATTCAAGGTCACCGTGTATATCATAAAATCACTATCCTATACCGTTTTATATATCTTAACACAAACCCTTTGAAATTTCCACATTTTTTATGCTCTCCGGAATGCCGAAAAAATTAGTGTTTTTTGCAGGTTTAAATGGTCGAATTTGCTTGCAATATAACTTTAACAATGATATAATGTAGTTGAATATATATTGGCTTGTTATATACTTTTGATAATTAAGATATTAAACCGACAGGAGAATGAAATGGCTACTGCGAAACTTAAAGGAATAAATAAGTTCATTTACGATTTCAAACGCTATCTTCCGCTTTTACAAAATCTGGTAGGACGTGATTTCAAAGTCAAGTACCGCCGCTCGTTTTTAGGTGTGGCGTGGAGTGTTTTAAATCCCCTTTTCACAATGCTCGTCCTCACCTCGGTTTTTAAGGTGCTTTTGAAATTACAGATAGAAAACTTTGCCACCTTTTATATAATCGGTTCAACACTCTGGAACTTTTTTGCCGAATCGACCTCTGGCTCGATGTCATCGGTAGTATCAGCCGCACCGCTTATCAAAAAGGTCTACATTCCGAAGTATATGTTCCCATTGGAGAAGTGTCTTTTCTCACTGGTAAACTTCTTATTCAGTATGATAGCCGCCGTTGCGGTCATGCTTATTCAAGGGGTATATCCGACGTGGACGATGCTGTTATTCCCCTTACCCGTAATTTACGTGTTTATATTCTCCTGCGGTCTGTCGCTTGTTTTAAGTGCTTTGACTGTTTATTTCCGCGATGTTGTCCACCTTTACGGCGTTTTGCTGACCCTGTGGACGTATCTTACTCCCATTCTTTACGACGATAAATTCTTAACTGGTCATAAGCTTATCGAGACCGTTGTTCATCTTAACCCGATGTACTACTATGTAACTTACTTCAGAAATGTTATGATGTATAACACTCTGCCGACACTCAACGATAACCTCATCTGCTTATGTATTGCATTGGGCACTCTTATCATCGGTGCGCTTGTGTTCAACAAGGCACAGAAGAAGTTTATTCTTCACATTTGATTTGACGGAGGGTATGATTTATGAATAAAGAAAACGCCGTTGAATTGCGCAATGTCGAAATGCACTTTAATATGAACAAAGAGCGGCTCGACAGCCTTAAGGAATACTTTTTGAAATTTATGCACCGCCAGTTGATGTTTGAAGATTTTGTCGCTTTGGATAATATCACTTTTGATATCAAAAAAGGTGACGTTTTCGGCATCGTCGGCCTTAACGGTTGCGGAAAAAGTACCACTTTGAAGATAATTTCGGGCATTTTGGATCCTACCAAAGGCACGGTCGAGACCGACGGTGTTATAGCACCTTTGATCGAACTCGGTGCAGGCTTTGATATGGATCTGACCGCCAGAGAAAACATATATCTCAACGGTTCGGTGTTAGGCTTCTCGAAAAAATTTATCGATGAAAAGTTTGACGAGATAGTCGATTTTTCCGAAATGAGAGAGTTTTTGGATGTTCCGATGAAAAACTACTCTTCGGGTATGATAGCGCGCATTGCATTCGCTATCGCCACCGTCACAACTCCTGACATTCTTATTGTCGACGAGATCTTAGCGGTCGGTGACTTCCTGTTCCAGCAAAAGTGCGAACAGCGTATCAACGCTATGATGGAGGGCAACACGACCGTTATCATAGTATCGCACTCTATCGACCAGATCGAACGCCTTTGCAAGCACTGTATGTGGCTTGAAAAGGGCAAGATAAAGATGATCGGCGAGACCGCCGAGGTCTGCAACGCATACAAAAACAGCGCACAATAACATATCAGAGAAAGGATATGTGATATATTATGTCAAACAAAAGATTTTATTGGCCTGCAAGGCCTAAGGCTTCGGAAAACAATATTGTTGCGGGCAATAAGTACCGCTTCACGGTATTGACCGACCGACTTGTACGTATGGAATATGCCGAAAGCGGCAAATTCGTTGACAATGCAACTCAGTCGGTTTTAAACCGCGACTTCCCCGATGTCAACTTCACCGTTAAAAATTGGGGCGACAAGCTGATTATAGAGACCCGAGAGCTGGTACTTACATATATCGAAAACGCACCGTTCTCGGCCGAGACTTTGAAGATCAAACTCAAAAATGAGCCTGCGTCCGAATGGTGCTTTGGTGAGGATTTTGAAGACCTCGGCGGCACGGGCAAGACCCTCGATGAAATGGCGGGCAACGTCAACATTGGCCGCGGTATCATCTCGCGTTACGGCTTCTCTGTGCTCGACGATAAGGACCGTATGTTATTAAACGAAGACGGTTGGGTCGAATGCCGTGAAAAGGGCACCGAGGATATGTATTTCTTTGGCTACGGCTATAACTATTTCGAAGCAATCAAGGACTATTTCAAGCTAACAGGTGAACCGCCGATGCTGCCGGCCTACGCCTTCGGCAACTGGTGGAGCCGTTATCACAAGTACACCCAGGATGAGTACAAAGAACTTATGCTCCGCTTTAAGGAAGAGGATATACCCTTCTCGGTCGGCGTTATTGATATGGACTGGCATCTGGTCGATATCGACGAGTCTCTAAAGCCCTTGACCCAGCTTTCTCCCAACATCGGTTGGACGGGATACACCTGGAACGAAGAACTTTTCCCCGACCACAAAGCACTTTTACAATTCCTGCACGATGAGAACATCAAGGTCTCTTTGAACCTGCATCCTGCTGACGGCGTTCGCCGTCACGAGGTAATGTACAAGCAAATGGCCGAGGCCTGCGGAATCGACCCCGAAAGCGGCGATCCCGTTTATCTTGATATATTGAACCCCGGTTTCATGGAGAAATATTTTGACATTATCCACCATCCTTACGAGGAAGAAGGCGTTGACTTCTGGTGGATGGATTGGCAACAGGGCAACGGCTACGGTTGGATCCATGAGCCCAACAAAAACGGCGAGTTAAAAGACCCCAGAGAGGTTCTTGATCCGCTGTGGATGCTCAACCACCTGCATATTCTTGATATCACCCGCGACGGCAAGCGACCGATGTTCTTCTCCAGATTCAGCGGTCCCGGAAGCCAGCGTTACCCTGTTGGATTCTCGGGTGATGCAGTTGTTTGCTGGGAATCTTTGGATATTCAGCCGTATTTCACCTCGACCGCATCCAACATCGGCTACGGCTGGTGGAGCCACGATATTGGCGGACATCAGGCAGGTTACAGAGATGATGAGTTGGCTGTACGTTGGTTGCAGTTCGGTGTTTTCTCACCCATTAACCGACTCCACAGCACCAACAGCGAATTGAACCGCAAAGAGCCTTGGTGCTATGAAAAGGGTACCGAGGAAATTATGAAGAAGTGGCTGAGGTTCCGTCACGACCTCTTCCCTTACATTTACACAATGAACTACCGCAATCACTCCGAGCTCATTCCGCTCATTGTTCCAATGTACTATACACATCCGAAATGCAGCGGTGCTTACGAAGCCAAAAACCAGTACTGGTTCGGTAGTGAGCTTATCGTAGCACCTATAACCGAACACAGCGACGGTATCACCAAAATGGGCAGTGTCGAGGCTTGGTTACCCAAGGGTATGTGGTTTGATTTCTTTGAGGGAATGCGTTACAACAGCAAACGCGGCAGAAAGATCAAGATCTTCCGCACACTCGATAAGTTCCCTGTTTTGGCTAAAGCCGGCGCAATCGTTCCGATGATGGAGCGAGCACCTCACGACAACAAGTTAGGTAAAGCTTCCGAAATGAACGTCTTTGTGTTCCCCGGTGCTGACAATACCTTTACCCTTTATGAGGACGAAGGCGACTACAGCCGCTTTAAGGAAGGCGCATTTGCTAAAACTGAAATGAACCTTAATTGGGGTGAAGAAGCAGTATTTACAATAAAGCCTGCTGTCGGAGATCTTTCGCTTATCCCCGAAAACAGAAAGTGGAACATCAACCTTCGCGGCTTCAACCGCAATATCGAGGTCAAGATATCAGTCAACGGCAAGGAAGTTGAGGCAGAAGCCAAGCTCTGCAAGGCAACCAACACCACAGTTGTGTCTGTCAGCGCTTCGACGACCGATGAGATCACGGTTGTTGTCACAGGTGCAGACCTTATCCACGACAACTGCGATTATCTTGAAAGAGCCGAAAACATCATCGCTCTCAGCCAGTTGAGATACGCCACTAAGGCTGAGCTTAACGAGCTTATCCACGCGATGTGGCGTCCGCTGCATTCAAGGTGCTGGCGAGTATCGGGTTACTCCATTGAAGAGCAACGCATCGCTGACGCACTCATCGAAATGATGACCTTGAACAAAGGCGAGTTTGAATAAACAACACATAATAAAAACAAAACCGAGCAGTCGCGCCCACACCCCGTAGGGCAGTATTTCCTTAAAACTGCGAAATTTTGGCACAATAATGCGTTAAAACCCACCAACACGCGTCAGCGTCATTGGTGGGTTTTGCCTTTTCTCTAACTCAGAATTTTCGTTTTAAGGTGCTGCGCAGTTTCGTAGGAACTGAAAATTTCCTGTATCTAAGCCACAAAACGCAGAATGACTGTCGCCTTTCGAGGCTTTTGGCAACAATACGGGTAATTTTGTTCGAGAAACAAATGCTTCCCTACGGGGTGTGGGCGAACCGACTGCTCGGTTTTTATTTACTGTTTCAGCGATTGGCGTACATCTTCTCGTAGTAGTTCTGATATTCGCCACTGATGATGGTCTCCCACCACTCACGGTTGTCGAGATACCACTGAATAGTCTTCTTTATGCCGTCTTGGAACTTGGTCTCGGGCAACCAGCCAAGCTCGCTGTGGATCTTGGTGGGATCAATAGCATAACGCATATCGTGACCCTTACGGTCGGTCACATAGGTAATAAGACTCTCGGGCTTTCCAAGTTCCTTACAAATGATCTTGACAATGTCGATATTCTTCATCTCATTGTGACCGCCGATGTTATAGACCTCACCAACTCTTCCCTTGTGGATAATAAGGTCGATAGCCTTGCAATGGTCCTCAACATACAGCCAGTCGCGGACATTAAGTCCTTCACCGTAAACCGGCAACGGCTTATCATTGAGTGCATTAGCGATCATTAAAGGAATCAACTTCTCCGGGAAATGATACGGTCCGTAGTTGTTAGAGCAACGGCTGACCGACACCGGCAAACCGTAGGTTCTGTGATATGCCAAAACTAAAAGGTCTGCACCTGCCTTGGAACTGCTGTAAGGGCTGCTTGTGTGAATAGGGGTCTCCTCAGTAAAGAAAAGATCGGGACGGTCAAGCGGAAGATCACCGTAGACTTCGTCGGTCGAAACCTGGTGATAACGGGTAATTCCATACTCACGGCAAGCATCCATAAGAGTTGCAGTACCCATAATGTTAGTCTGCAAGAAGATACCGGGATCTTCGATCGAACGGTCAACGTGGCTCTCAGCCGCAAAATTGACCACAATATCGGGCTTTTCTTCTCTGAAAAGGCCGAAAATACCCTCGCGGTCGCAAATATCCATTTTAACAAAGCGGAAATTAGGATTGTCCATAACAGGTTCCAAAGTAGAAAGATTACCTGCATAGGTCAGTTTATCAACACAAACGATTCTGTAATCGGGATACTTTTCTAACATATGGAAAACAAAGTTAGAGCCGATGAAACCGGCACCTCCGGTTACGATAATAGTCATAAAACATCCTCCTTGATCTGCAAACTTTAATTGCATATATAGTATACCATACCCCGCGTTTAAAATCAATATACAAAAAAGTGGTCGCTTGAGGCACACTATAACGTGAGTGTGCCATAAGCTATATTCGTGCAAAGCACGAGTGATATATCTTCGATGCGATATGCTTTTGCACACCTCGTCAAAGACGAGATATGTCAAAACCGCGATATACGGCTACGCCGTGAGAAAGACACGAATATAATATTGCGAAAGCCAAAGGCTTTTATATCGCTTTCTTTTTTTAAATATCTCGCCATAGGCGAGGATTTTCAAAAGAAAATATCGCTGCAAACGGCAGTTTGCAGCATCGCCCAAACCCATCTCAAAGTATGTAACCCACAATGACACTTTCAAAAAAAAGAAATTATCTTTTCTTTGCAAAAAATCATAACCACCCGTCAAACGGGTGGTTTGCACAAGGGCTAAAAGCCCATGAGACTGACCCGCGTCTAAAGGCGCGGGCTTTCTCTTTATTCAAGCCTTAGAGTCCTTGCCTCTTTGGCGACC
>SVOL01000018.1 GCA_015066395.1 Oscillospiraceae bacterium
TGAGCCGCGCGCCGCTTTTGGAAGCCTCTCTCCGCTACGCTCCGTTCGGCTTCCAAAAGCGTAAAGATTGAACATAAAATGTGTATACAATCCTCTTGCACAATTGTTTACAATCTTGCTCTTGACATAAATTCCGGTGCCTATGTTGCTGAGATTTTTCGCGGCGGCATTATGTCGGTCGATAACGGTCAGTTTGAAGCCGGCAGAAGCCTGGGCTTTAACTATGTTCAGACAATGATACACGTAGTTATCCCTCAGATGTTTAAAAATGTGTTGCCTACACTCTGTAATGAATTTATTGTGCTTTTGAAGGAAACTTCAATTGCAGGATACGTGGGTGTTATGGATCTTACAAAAGCAGGTGACCTTATCAGAGGCCGAACCTTCTCGGCGTTTATGCCGCTTATTGCCGTCGCCTTGATTTATCTTGCTGTTGTTATGCTGTTTACAAATCTTGTCGGTAGACTTGAAAGGAGGTTGCGTAAGAGTGACCACTGATAATGTGATTATAAAGGTCGAGAATCTGCAGAAATCGTTCGGCAAGGTGGACGTTTTAAAGGGCGTTAATGCCGAGATCAAAAAAGGCGATGTTATGGTTGTTATCGGTCCTTCGGGTTCGGGTAAATCCACCTTCTTGCGCTGCCTTAACCGTTTGGAAGAGCCGACAGGCGGCAATATCTATTTTAACGGTGAGGACATCACCGACCCAAAAGTTAATATCAACCTTCACCGACAGAAGATGGGAATGGTTTTCCAGCAGTTTAATCTTTTCCCGCATATGACCGTGCTCAAAAATATGACCATCGGTCCTATGAAACTGCTTAAGAAGAGTCGGGAAGAAGCCGAAGCGAGAGCGTTGGAATTGCTTGAAAAGGTTGGACTTCGTGACCGTGCCGTTTCCTATCCGTCTCAGCTTTCGGGCGGACAGAAACAGCGTGTTGCCATTGTTCGCGCGCTTTGCATGTATCCTGAGGTAATGCTCTTTGACGAGCCGACCAGTGCTCTCGACCCCGAAATGGTCGGCGAGGTTTTGGAGGTTATGAAATCGCTGGCACGTGACGGTATGACAATGGTAGTTGTTACACATGAAATGGGCTTTGCCAAAGAGGTCGGAACCGAGATCGTCTTCATTGACGAGGGTATTATTATGGAGCAGGCAACTCCTGAAGAGTTCTTTAGTAACCCCAAACATCCGAGGCTTAAAGATTTCCTTTCAAAAGTGCTGTAATTGGTTGACAAACTTACGGTTTCGTGTCATTATATATGTAAGTCAACCTAAAGGAGAATGATCATGATCACACTTAACTGCGATTTTAGTAAATCTACGGGTCTTGTTAAACCGATGCACGGTGTTAACAACGGCCCGATGGCAAGTTATTATAACTTCGATAATTTTCATTATCTTACCGAGGCAGGCATTCCTTACAGCCGTCTGCATGATACCGGCGGTTTCTTCGGTGGTTCCCGTTTTGTTGATGTTTGGAACATTTTCACCGATAAGGACGCTGACGAAAACGATCCCGCATCGTATGATTTTACCTTTACTGACCTGTATATCACTAAACTTATTGAAGCAGGTGTTGAGCCGTTTTACCGTTTGGGCACTACCATTGAAAACGGTCATCATATTAAGGCGTATTACATCTATCCGCCGAAGGATTATGAGAAGTTTGCAAGAATTTGTGCCAATATCGTTCGCCATTACAATTATGGTTGGGCCGACGGCTATCACTATAACATTAAGTATTGGGAGATCTGGAACGAGCCCGATAACAGCGACGTTATTGAGGAAAATCCTTGCTGGAAGGGAACAAAGGAGCAGTTTTTTGAGCTGTATCGTGTTGTTTCCAACCACTTGCGCCGGGAGTTCCCCGAGATCAAGGTCGGCGGATATGCCAGCTGTGGCTTCTATGCTTGCATGAGCGGTGAAGCTTCGGCCGAAGAGATCAAAAATGCTAACGTATCTCCGAGATACAAGTATTTCGTGACTTTCTTTAACGAGTTTATGGATTATATCAATAACCCTGAAACTGCCGCTCCGATGGACTTCTTTACCTGGCATACATATTCTGCCGGTCCGAGAGCTTTTATTCAGGCCGAATACGTCAGAAAACAGCTTGACAGTCGCGGTATGAATCACGTTGAGAGCATTCTCAACGAGTGGAATCCGCAGTTTATGCGTCACGGTACTAATGACCATATGGTTGATATTGCCCAGATTATGGTGCTGTTGCACAGATATGTTGATCAGCTTGATTTCTACACCGCTGACTATATGGCTTATGGTTCTTTGTTTGATTTTTACTCAAGAAAGCCTACTAAGGCCTACTATGTGTTCCCGGCGTTTAATGAGCTTTATAAGTTGGGCACTGCTGTCGATGTAAAGACGGGTAACGTCAACTGTCCTGCCTTAGGTGCCACTGACGGCAAAACAAACGCTATTATGTTTGTTAATGCAACCGCAGAGGCTCAAGATGTGTCTTTAGAATGCACACCGTTCAAGGGTGCTAAGGGTACGATGCTTATTAACGACAATGATCACACCGCTGAAACTGTTGAGTGTGAGTTTAAAAGTAGCGTTGAGCTTGCTCCTAAGTCGGTTGTTGTTATTAAAACTGCTTAATTAAAAAGTTTGACGGTGGGTGACTTTTCGGTCATCCACCGTGTTTTTAAGAGAAAAATTTGACGAAAATCAAATATTCTTATTGACAAATGAGAATACTGTTGATATAATAATCAGGTCGCAAAGATATGAGTTATTAGCTCAGCTGGCAGAGCACTTGACTTTTAATCAAGGTGTCCGGGGTTCGATTCCCCGATAGCTCACCAAAACACAAACATCCGAACTTTTTAGTTCGGATGTTTGTGTTTTATCCAAGCCGCAGGCTTGGCATGGAATCACGCGTCAGCGTGTATGGCATTGCCGCAGGCGTATGGCATCACCGAAGGTGCATACCTGCGGCTTGATTCCATACAGCTCTGTGAACTGATTCCATACGCGATTACATCGCAATTCCATACAAGGCTACGCCTTGATTATATACACACCTACGGCGGATTGGAGCGCGAAAGGAGCCTAATATGGCAAAGAATTTATTGCTTGAATATTCCGAAAATTTGGCATGCGAAATTGCCAAGCTTTGTAACGAGCGAAAAATAGATTCCAACACCGCATATCAAATAAAAAAATCCTCTTCAAGTGTATTCGCAAATATTTCCGAGGCGCAATATCCTCAGAGCCTTGCTGATATGCTTTCAAAGCTTGAAATTGCACGCAAAGAATGTATGGAAACCGAAGGTTGGCTGAAATTAATCCTTTCTTCGGGAGGCGTCGATGAGGAGACCTTTAAGAAACATCGTAATCAATGCGGAAGAATTCGCAGGATGTTAACATCTTCCTGCATTACAATTGAAAACAAACTGAAGCAAGGCTAAATGTCTTGCTTTTTTTATTGGGTTCGGTCTTCTGTTCCAACGTGAGTGCAGGGACGGCGTGAGGTAATCACCGCCCAGTGTCGGTGGATACTACGCGCTATCCTTGCCCCAGACGCAAGCGTCGGGAAAAGCGAAAAATATATCTATTCCACATTTGGTTGAACCTCTCAACCGAAATTCAAATATCGAGTTATTGTTTTTAAGATAAACTTCTGTATAATATAATCGTAGCTACAATAAGACTCGAAAGGAGAAAATTTATATGAGTATCAATTTAGGTGAAAAACTGAAAAGCCTTCGTAAAAATAAAAATATATCCCAAGAAAAATTGGCACAGTATCTGAACGTTTCGTTTCAAGCGGTGAGCAAATGGGAGAATTCAAGCACGTATCCAGATATCGAACTTTTACCGGAACTTGCGCGTTTCTTCGGAATTACCGTTGACGAACTTCTTGGAGCGGAGCAAATCGATGAGAAAAATCTTTATAAAGAATATGAGACAAGAGCAGCCGAAATCTATCGTAATGGTGATATTTCCAAGACTTTACCGATTTGGCGGGAGGCATACTATAAGCTTCCCAATAACATAGAAGTCAAGGAGATGCTTATGTCAATATACTTTGATATTGACAAAATAAAGTATCAAAAGGAAATCGTAGAACTTGGCACTGAAATATATAATAGCAACAGTGATTCATATTTTAAAGGGCAAGCTATATGGCAGATCGCTCGCACCTACGCAGCTTGTGGTAATAATGAAATGGCGGAAAAATGGGCTTTCAAAGCTTTCCCTTTGATGCATTCAAGAGAAATGTTGTTCGTTCAAATAACAGATGATGTGGCCGAAATGCTTTCGGAATTTCGATTTGCAAACCATTGGTATCTTGACAATTTGTTTTATATGAGTGCCAAAATTGCATCCTGTGAAAACATTCCGGGCGGCACTGAGTATGTTCAAGCTGTAAATAAAGCAATAACTCAGATGTATGAACTTGTTTTTTTAAATGATGATATGGGGTTTGAGGATTTTAAGCGTATGTGTGTAAAACACAGAAGCATTGCCGAAGATGAAATTGCTTTGGGCAAAGACGAAAATGTTGTTAAGCATCACCTAATGCGCGCTCTTGAATGTGCCGAAAGGTCTATATCGGTAAAAGAGCATGATTTGAACTGTCCGCTTGTTATGGGATGGCATGTATATGATGCTCCGGCGGACGACGAACAAGTTGCTCGCCTTTTGAAGAAAGAACTTTCTTGGGATTGCTTTAATGAATACAGAAATAAGGATTGGTTTATCGATATTGAAAATAGATTGGATCTACTGCTGTAATCTTCGCCCCGCCTTGCGCGGGGCTTTTCTTTGTTTTCTGCATATTAAATCCTCAGTTCGGACATTCAATCGTCCTCTCACCAAAACCTCATCCGGATTTCGGATGAGGTTTTTGATTTTCAGCCAAATTGTTGATCTTTTCGACAGATTGTACTTGTACTATTTTAAATAGTTTGGTATAATAAATCGGTTAAAATATGATTTCTTTCAAAAAGGGAAGTAGATAAAATGCAGGCAGCAGAAAACATCCGCAACGTTGCGATAATTGCCCACGTTGACCACGGCAAGACAACTCTTGTTGACCAACTGCTTAAACAGAGCGGAACGTTCCGTCAGAACGAGCAGGTCGACGACCGTGTTATGGACTCGAATGATCTGGAAAGAGAAAGAGGAATTACCATTCTGTCAAAAAACACCAGCGTTATTTATAACGGTGTTAAGATAAATATTGTTGACACCCCGGGACACGCTGATTTCGGCGGCGAGGTTGAGCGAATTTTGATGATGGTCGACGGCGTTGTACTGCTTGTCGATGCGTTCGAGGGCTGTATGCCGCAGACAAGATTTGTTCTTAACAAGGCTTTGGGACTCGGCAAAAAGGCCATCGTTGTTGTCAATAAGATCGACCGTCCGATGGCAAGACCTATAGAGGTAGTTGACGAGGTTTTGGATCTCTTTATCGAGCTTGGCGCTGACGATGAGCAGATCGAATTCCCCGTTGTTTTTGCCTCGGGTCGTGACGGTTATGCTTCCTATGCTCCCGACATCAAGGGTGAGAATTTAAAACCGCTTTTTGATGCTATCGTTAATGAGATCGATCCGCCGAAGGGTGATATGGAAGGCCCCACTCAGGTACTTTTCTCTAATATCGATTACGATGATTATATCGGTAGAATCGGTGTCGGACGTGTTGAGCGTGGTAGTCTGAAAGTGGGTCAGAACGTCGCTCTTTGCCGTGAAGACGGTACGAGCCGAAATGTGAGAATCACAAAGCTTTTCCTTTTTGACGGCTTGAAGCGTGTTGAAGTCGACGAGGCTCCGTTTGGCGAGCTTGTGTCGGTCGCAGGTATCAATGACCTCAATATTGGTGAGACCGTTTGTGATCCTGAACATATCGAGCCGCTACCCTTTGTTAAGATCGATGAGCCGACCATCTCGATGAATTTTATGGTCAACAATTCACCTTTTGCAGGTAAAGAGGGCAAGTTTGTTACCTCGAGAAACCTTCGCGACCGTCTTTTTAAAGAGGTCGAGACCAACGTTTCAATGAGGGTAGAGGAGACCGATTCGGCCGACACCTTCAAGGTTTCGGGCCGCGGTGAGCTCCATTTGTCGATACTCATTGAAACAATGCGTCGTCAGGGGTATGAATTCCAGGTCTCACCTCCCGAGGTTATCTTTAAAACCGATGGAAACGGTAAGAAGTTAGAGCCTATTGAGTTGTTGATGATCGAAGTGCCTGAGGAATATGTCGGTGCTGTTATGGAGCGTTTGGGTTCCCGTCACGCTGAGCTTCAAAATATGGGTACCAGAGAGACAGGTCTTTGTCATTTGGAATTCCTAATTCCGGCCCGTGGTCTCATCGGTTACCGTTCGCAGTTTCTGACCGATACCAACGGCAACGGCATTATGAACCATATTTTCCACGGCTATGAGGAGTTTAAGGGCGAGATCGAAAACCGTCTTACCGGTTCGATCATCGTTCACGAGTCGGGTGAATCCTGCAGCTACGGTCTTTTCAACACTCAGGCCAGAGGCCGTTTGTTTATAGGTCCCGGTGTACCCGTTTATGAGGGTATGATCGTCGGCGAGAACCCCAAGAACGAGGACATCGTATGTAACGTCTGCAAGCGTAAAGCCGCCACCAATATGCGTGCCGCAGGCAGTGACGATGCGTTGAAATTAGTTCCTCCGTCTGTCTTGAGCCTTGAGCAGGCGTTGGAGTTTATAAAGTCCGATGAGCTTGTTGAGATCACTCCCGAAAATATCCGTTTGAGAAAAAGAATTTTAAGCAAAGAACTCAGAATGAAGGCTGAAAGCAGACTTAAAAAGGGCTGATAATAATGGAATATATCATTCTTGACAACGAATGGAATACGACCTATCAGAAGATCAACGGTAAATGCTTTAATGAGTTGATCGAAATCGGTGCTGTCAAGCTGGATGAGGATCTTAATGAGGTCTCCCGCTTTTCGGCTCTTATAAAGTCGACCTTTACCAAGAAACTGAGCGGAAGATTCCAGCGGCTTACCAATATCACGACCGAAGAAATGAACGAAAAGGGAATGTCCTTTGAAGAGGCTGTGATGCTTTATAGCGAGTGGGCGGGTAAAGGTGCCGTTACTATGACCTGGAGCAACTCCGACCTCTATGTTCTGCTTGAGAATTTCCGACTTCGTTGTGATATGAATATGATTCCGTTTATCGGAAAATATATCGACCTGCAGAAGTATGCTCAGAATGAAATGATACTAAAGGGCAGTAATATCCAGTCGCAGATATCGGTTGCCAATGCCGCTTTGGCGTTGGGGATACCCATTGACGGTATCGGTCTGCACAGAGCGTTGGATGACAGCCTGCTTTGTGCTGAGATCCTTAGAAAGGTCTATTGCCCGAAACGGTTGCACACTTATATTGTGGATACTTCCGAGAATAATTATTACGACCGACTGACCTTTAAGGCTTATATTATCAAGGACATAAAGAGTCCGTACATAAACCGTAAAAAGCTGGAGTTTTCCTGCGAGACCTGCGGCGCCGATTGCACAAGGCTTACTTCTTGGAGCTTTAAGGGACAGAGCTTCAGAGCTGAGTTCAAATGTCCTTTGTGTGGAAACCATTTTGTCGGACGTGTTTCGTTCAAAAAATATTATGATAAGGTCGTTGTAAAACGCAACACCGCACCTGTGCCTGCCGAGCCGAAACAGCAGGGTCTTAAAACGACCAAATTGGCTGTCAAGCAGTCCAATAAGAGAGTCGACGCACAAAAGCAGGTGACCGAATGATCTGCAACCTTTGTCCGAGAAGGTGCGGTGCCAAAAGAACCGAAACCGAAAATATCAGCGGTCACTGCAAGGCACCCGAAACGGTCGTTTTATCAAGAGCGGCTTTGCATTTTTGGGAAGAACCGTGCATTTCTGGTCAAAACGGTTCTGGAACGGTCTTTTTCAGCGGTTGTCCGCTGTCGTGTGTTTTCTGCCAGAACAGAGAGATATCACAGCAAATAAACGGCAAGGCGGTAACTGTCGAGCGGTTAGCCGAGATCTTTCGCGAACTTGAACTCGCGGGTGCTGAAAATATAAACCTCGTCAGTCCTACTCACTATGTTTTAGAAATTGCAAAGGCGTTTGAGATCTATAAACCGAAGATACCCGTGGTCTACAATTCGGGCGGATATGAGTCGGAAGCGACGTTGAGTGCAGCATCCAAGTTCACAGATATATTTTTAATGGATCTGAAGTATCTCGACAGCGAGAAGGCACTCAAGTATTCGTCAGCCGCAGATTACCCGGAGGTTGCAACGAAGGCAATTTTGCGTTGTGCCGAGATCGTCAAGGAAAACATATTTGACGAAATGGGAATGATGAAGAAGGGACTTATAGTACGTCACCTGATACTTCCGAGATCTACGAACGACGCGATAAATGTCATCGACTGGGTCGAAGACAACGTTCCCTTTGCGGTTTTGAGTATAATGAGTCAGTATACTCCGTGCGGCAATTTAAAAGAGTTTCCCGAAATCGACCGCAAGCTCACTCTTCGTGAGCATAATAAGGTTTTAGAATTTGCCGCGGATAGTAAGATCAAAAAAATATATACCCAAAGTTTATCAAGCGTCGGAGAGCAGTTTATCCCTTCCTTTGATATGACCGGTGTTTAAAGCAGTGCAAAAGCACTGCTTTTTTATTTTGTCATAAACTTCTCAGGCGTTTCATAAATATTTAGCGTGTAAGAAACAGCAGGAGGAATGTTTATGACAGGTACAAGTATTTACAGCGATATAGCCGCTCGCACCGGCGGTGACATTTATATAGGTGTTGTCGGTCCCGTAAGAACGGGTAAATCGACCTTTATCAAGAAGTTTATGGATACGCTGGTCATCCCTAACATTGTCAGCGAATATCAAAGAGACAGAGCAACTGATGAACTGCCGCAATCGGCAGGCGGCAGAACAATTATGACGACTGAGCCTAAGTTTGTACCTGAAAAGGGTGTTGAAATTAAGATTGATAACAATATCGGTATGAACGTGCGTCTTATTGACTGTGTTGGTTATATCGTTCCGAGTTCGCTTGGATATATCGAGGACGACAATCCGCGAATGGTGATGACGCCGTGGTTTGAAAATCCCGTCCCGTTCAATATGGCGGCAGAATACGGCACTAAAAGAGTAATTACCGAGCATTCGACCGTGGGTCTTGTTATCACTACTGACGGCAGTATCAGCGATATTCCGCGTGAGGAATACGAAGAGGCCGAGGAACGCGTTATAACTGAGCTGAAGGCAATAAACAAGCCGTTCGTGATACTCTTAAACTCAATGTACCCCGAATCGGAGCGGGCTTTGACGATCGCTAAAGAAATTTCCGAAAAATACGGCGTTGGAGTCAAAACGGTCAACTGTCTCGAACTCGATGAAAATCAGATAACCGATATAATCTCAGGTATGCTTTATGAGTTCCCGTTAAAAGAGATAAAGCTGAAACTTCCGATGTGGATAACAGCACTCGATAGCGACCATTGGCTGCAGAACAAGATCTATAAAAACATCTTAAACTCTGCCGATGGAATGCATAAGGTTGCCGATGCGGAAGGTTTTGCAACGCGTTTGGCTGAGTGCGAAAATATGACCTATTGCGGTGTGGGGAATGTTGATCTCGGACACGGTTGTGCGTGTGTGAATGCCGATATCGACCGAAAACTGTTCTATGATATTCTCAAAGAATCGACAGGCGTTGAGATAAACAATGAACAGCAGTTGATGAAGGAGATAGTTGAGTTTTCGAGCATCAAGAAAGAATATTACCGTTTTAAAAACGCACTTGATGAGGTAGAGGCTACCGGATACGGCATTGTGATGCCGCAGATCGATGAACTGTCTTTGGAGGAACCCGAGATAGTAAAGCAGGGAGGACGTTACGGCGTTCGTTTAAGGGCGTCGGCACCGTCGATCCACATGATGAAGGCCAATATCACTACTGAGGTGAGTCCTATTGTCGGTTCTGAAAAACAGAGTGAGGACTTGGTAATGTATCTGCTTAACGAGTTTGAGGAAGAACCGACCAAGATCTGGGATTCCAACATCTTCGGAAAATCGCTTCACGAGCTTGTAAACGAGGGACTGCACACCAAACTTGCCCGTATGCCCGTGGACGCCAGAATGCGATTGCAGGAGACTCTGGAAAGGGTAATAAACGAGGGCTGCTCCGGACTTATTTGTATAATACTTTAAGAAAAAAGCATCTGTATTACGCTTTTGTGGTACAGATGCTTTAAAATTATGGAAATTTTTTCAAAAATTTTCTCTAAATGAGAATAATTCCTATTGACAAATAAAAAAATGTGTGTTATAGTATGATCGTAGCAAGGAGTTGACCTTGCAAATTCACTTTGAGGAGGCGACGATGGAACAGCATGTAAAGCATTTTAAAAAACGTGATGCGATTTTGAATTGTGTAAAGTGTACGAAGGTTCATCCTTCGGCCGATTGGGTCTTCGCTAAGTTAAAGCCTGATATTTCCAATCTTTCGTTAGGTACTGTCTACCGTAATCTGGCTCTTTTTAAGGAGCAGGGGCTGATAGTTAGTCTCGGCACGGTAAAGGGTGTCGAACGGTTTGACGGCAACACCGAGCCGCATGTTCATTTTATCTGTAACGGTTGCGGTTGTGTGCTGGATCTTGAGGGTGTCGAAGTGCCACAGAGTCTTGCCGAAAGTGCGGCAAGCGAAAACGGTATCATTGTTAATAACTGCAGTCTCACTCTTTCGGGACTTTGCAGTGATTGTAAATTAAATTAAAAATTTTGGAGGAAATTTATTATGAAAAAGTTTGTATGTCCTGTTTGCGGTTATGTTCATGAAGCTGAGGTTATGCCCGAAGATTTCGTATGCCCAGTATGTAAGGTTGCCGGTTCCAAGTTTAAGGTAATGGAAGAGGGTAAGCTCGCCGCTGAGCATGAGTTCGGCATCTATGAGAAGACCGTTAAAAACAACCCCGATATTTCGGCTGAGGATAAGGAATATATCTTAGAGCAGTTGATGGCTAACTTCCAGGGCGAGTGCTCTGAGGTCGGTATGTACCTCTGTATGGCTCGTATCGCTCATCGTGAAGGCTATCCCGAGATCGGTCTTTACTGGGAAAAGGCAGCATACGAAGAGGCTGAGCACGCTGCTAAGTTTGCAGAGCTTTTGGGCAGCACTCTCGAGCCCAATATGAAGGCCACCACCAAGGATAACCTTGCATGGCGCGTAGACTGCGAGTTCGGTGCAACTCAGGGTAAGTTTGACCTTGCTTCCTGCGCCAAGAAGAACGGTCTTGACGCTATCCACGACACCGTTCACGAGATGGCTCGCGATGAGGCTCGTCACGGCAAAGCACTCAAGGGCTTGCTTGAGAGATATTTTAAGTAATTAAATATTGCAAAACAAAAAAAGATATGCTATCATAATGGTAGCATATCTTTTGTTTTTGGAGGTAGTTATGAACGATTTGTTATGTTTGAAAAAATGGAAAAATATAGTCGCAATAACTGTGACTGCTCTTTATATCATTTCTACAATTTATTCTTGGATCATGCCTTTTAAAGCAGGTTATGATTTAGAGCGTATAAGTGTTTTATATTTACCTCTTGCAATATCTGTTATTCTTCTGTTGTTATCGGTTATAAAGAAAAATTTTATAAACAAACTCTTGTTACCGGTATCATTTGCCGTTATTTTGGCTATTGAGATTCTTGTTTTATATGTCTGTTCAATAGGTGTATATAAAGTGGACTACATCAGTGATATTGTCTTTTCTGCAATATTTCTTTTCGGCAATCTTTTATGCTTATTGGCAAGTCTTTTAAACAACACAAAAATCGGCTCTGTTGTTGTGTTATCTTTCGGTTCAATTGTGTGTGCGGTATCTAAAGCGATTCATATGATTATTGAATACCAATATGCAGGTGGTTTTTACGGTTCTTTTCCGGAAAACACACCGAAGTTTAACGTGGGTATATGCTTAGAATTTGTACTTATCATTTTGTTGTATTTTTCAATCTTTATATTGACGACCAATGTGTTTAAGAAACAAGAAAAATTGGGCATACCACAAAGCTAATCAATTTATTGAAAAGTTTTGTAAGGTAGCTATCATAATGGTAGCATATCTTTTCTTTTAGGGAATAATTATGAAAAACATTAAAAAAACTTTAATAATAATTATAATAGCACTTTTACTAACAACATTACCTTATGCGATAATCTTGGCAAGTGTAAAATACAAAACCTTAGTAGATTTTGCAGGAATGCTTTTGTATTCTCTTCCTATCTATTTACCTGTTGTATTTGCTTGCTTTGGAGTAAAGTTTTTCAAATCGGCAGGAAAGATGTTTTTACCCACCTTATCGTTCAACATATTAGCGGTTCTTATCATATATTCAATTACGCGAATAATATTTAGGCTTACGGAGCGAAGCTTGGCAGACGCAGCTATTGCATTGTTACTTATTGGGCCTTTGGTCTATTCCGTTCCTATTTCATTTATTGCAGCGGTTATTGCAGTGGCAATTAGTAAGTATAAAGTAAAAAAATCTGATATTCAGAAGGCCGAGGATATTGCTATTGAAAAATAAATGTGATTATAGCCCTCATAATGAGGGTATAATATCTATTGAAAATATTTAACTGAAAGGAAGATTTTTATGAAGTACGTTTGTCCCTGTGGTTATGTCTATGATCCCGAGATAGGTGATCCCGATAACGGAATTGCACCCGGCACCAAATTCGAGGATATTCCCGAAGATTGGGTATGTCCCGTATGCGGTCTCGGCAAGGACGCTTTCGAGGCAGAATAATTCAGGTTCAAAAGACTGTGCATACCGCACAGTCTTTTTTAAGTGTGGACTAAAGGTTTTATTTGACTAAAGCTAAGATGTGTGGTATCATTTACCCATAAAATCACGGGAGTTGATAGCATGAAAAAGTTTGGTTTAGTTTTGCTGAAATATGCCATTTCGGCGGTCGTATTTTTGGCCTTGACCGTTATTCTTGATAGCGGAATTGGCTTCGTAAAGGCGTTTGAAACGACTTTTCTTTATCTTCTCGGTCTGATAATTGCCGAATTCCTTTTTGCCGCTGTTAAGGTTGGTTATAAGCTCTATAAAAAGTCGAGGACTAAAAAGGCTGAAAAGGCTTTGAAGGCCGCCAAGGCTGCTGAGCGTGAGGAGGAATCCGAGGCTCGCGATTCTGAGGAATAAACAGTTTCAAGTCAAAAAGGGGTATGCTATCATTTTTGGCAGCATATCTTTTTGCTTTAGGGGGTTAACCGTGCGTAGAGTATTGTCCTTGTTGCTCATTCTGTGTTTTATAACCGTGAGCTTTGTTGGTTGCAGACCGAAGCAGACCGAAGCGATAGTAAATATTGCCGAAGCTGATCTCACACTGGCTCCCGAGGAGCTTTTGGCAAAATATGAGTTTCGGTTTTTCTCGACCTTAAAGGGTGCGGTGGCCGCAGCGAATGCTGATGAGGTCTTAAAGATGGCTGACGCCGATAGACAGACGGCGGCTGTTGCTGTCTATGACGGCGGCGATGCCCCGTATCTCATTTTGTTAAACGATCATTCGGAGACAGAGGGAATTATGTGGTCGTGCAGTGCAACACTTAATCTCGGCGGTAAAAAACTGCATTTTACAAACCGCAAACTGGCATTTGAGATCGACCCGAACTACGTTGAAACGGTCGTTATTGACGGACGTTTGAACGGTAGTGAAATAGTTGTTGACGGCAGTGAGATGGCGGCAGGAATTTTCAGAACAGGCAACGGAACGCTCAAGGTTCTTGGCGGAAAATATGTGGCAAGAGCTGAGAGCAGGACCGCCAACGTTAAGTGCTTTTTGGTAGATGAGGGTGGCAAACTTTATATGTCCGATTGTGATATTGACGCTCATTCTCATTATCTTCACGATGGCGAACAGGGATATGCGTCGCTGTCTATGGGGGTTGATAACAAGGGCTTCGCTGAGCTTACAGAATGTGAGGTATTCGGTACTCATTCTGCTATGCAGACGAGTGGTACGGTCAAGATCAACGGCGGCGTATATGAGAGTGTCGGTCACGGAGGTTTTTATTTTTGCGGTTTAAACAGCGTGAGTTTAGTCAAAAACGCTGTTATTAAGCAAGGTGTTATGCCCGAAGGCTTTGAGCAGACCGTTGGCGGTAACCGCGCGGGCTTCTATATTGGCGGCGGTGAAGGGGACGATCACAATTCGGTGTATATGGATAACTGCACTATAATCGCCGAAAAACAGCCGATCGTGCTTCGCGGCAGTTCGGGCGAGCAGGGGAATACGCTTTATATAAGTAACTCTTCGATTACCGCTGATACGGAATTAGGAGTCAGAGTTGACAATAATACTCATAGATTGTTTCTTGGAGTCGGTAATACATTTGGTATTGAGGAAGTAAAACTGCGACCCGGTATTACCGAAGATGATCTAAAAATAATGGTGACAGTTACCGACGAGGTCTACTCTCAGGATCGGTAAATATAGCGACCGTTCTTTTAAAAAGAACGGTCATTTTTTTGCGTTATATTTGACATTGTCGGTTTAATGTGATAGAATAACTTAGATATAATGCTTTGTTGGAGGGTTTTTTATGGCAAGAGAACGTCTTGGCTCACGATTAGGGTTTATCCTGTTGTCAGCCGGCTGTGCCATCGGTATCGGCAATGTTTGGAAATTCCCTTATATGGTCGGTCAAAATGGCGGTGCGATTTTTGTACTCATTTATCTTTTCTTCCTGGCGATCTTCGGTCTTCCCATTATGACTATGGAGTTTTCTTTGGGACGAGCCAGCCAGAAGAGTCCGGTTCATATTTACAAACCGTTAGCACCTAAGAAGAGTGGTTGGCATATTCACGGATATGCCGCAATGATCGGTTGCTATATCCTTATGATGTTCTATACCGTTGTTTCGGGCTGGATATTCCGTTATTTTGTGTCGACCGCTAAGGGTGACTTCGTCGGTCTTGATGCTGCCGGTGTCTCCAACCAATTCGGTGATATTGTGGCAAAGCCTTGGCCGATGGTAATTTTCTCGTTCGTTGTTATTGCTTTAGGCTTCTTTATTTGTTCCTTTGATCTGCAAAAGGGTCTTGAGCGAATCACCAAATATATGATGGTTGCTCTGCTTGTAATTATGGTCGGTCTTGCCGTTTTCGCGATGACCTTGCCCGGTGCCGCGGAAGGCTTGAAGTTTTATCTTGTGCCCGATGTTTCAAAGGTCAAAGAAGCCGGTATAATCAGCGTTGTTTCAGGTGCTATGGTTCAGGCCTTGTTTACCTTGAGTCTTGGAATCGGCAGTATGGCTATCTTCGGCAGCTACCTTGATGACAAGCGTTCGTTGATGGGTGAGGCTGTCAATGTAGCAGTATTGGATACTTTCGTTGCATTCACCTCAGGTCTTATCATCTTCCCGGCTTGCTTTGCTTATAACGGCGGCGAGACGCAATCGGGACCTCCGCTTATTTTCGAGGTCCTTCCCAATATCTTCAACCATATGCCCGGCGGCCGCATTTTGGGAACATTGTTCTTCCTGTTCCTTTGCTTTGCGGCTTTCTCGACCGTTTTAGCGGTTTTCCAGGCTATCATTGCCTGTTGTGAGGATGTCTTCAAGTGGAGTAAGAAAAAGGCCTGCCTTATCAATGGTATTATAATGCCTATACTTGCTCTGCCCTGTATTCTCGGTTTTAACGAATGGTCCGGATTTAAGCCTTTTGGCGACGGTACCAATGTACTTGACCTTGAGGATTATATAGTCAGCTACGTGCTGTTGCCCTTGGGCTCACTGGTGTTCGTACTCTTCTGCTCGCATAAATTCGGCTGGGGATGGGACAATTTTGTCAATGAGGCAAATAAGGGTAAGGGTCTTAAGGTAAAGCCGTGGCTTAAACCTTATTGTCAATACATTTTGCCTATAATTGCAATTATTGTTTTCATTTGCGGTCAGCTCAGTTTCTTCGGAGTTATCAAATAACTCTGTGCACTTTTAAGGGGATGTCGTTTTGTTGGAGACATTTAAGGCGACGCTTTCGCCGATGCTGGTTATGTTTATGTGTATGGTTTTGGGCTATGTTGCCAATAAGACACATATCGTACCAAAAAACACCGCTACAGTAGCTTCCAAATTGGAAAACTACATTTTTGTGCCGGCGCTCATCATAAGCACATTTATGAATTATTGCACGGTAGCATCGCTGAAGCAGCAGTATAAGCTGGTGCTTTATTCGTTGCTGGCTTTGGCTGTGGCCCTGTGTATTGCCTTGCCGTTGTCCTATCTGTTCCAGAAGAAGAACTACTATATGCGTAATATCTACCGATATGCCTTGGTGTTCGGCAATTTCAGTTTTATGGGCAACGCCATTGTACCTGCGATTTTAAGTACCTTTAATAGCGACATTCTGTACCTTTATATGCTTTACACCTTGCCGCTCAATGTTGCGGTCTATACCTGGGGTATAATGATTCTTATTCCTAAGGACAAAAAGGCAGGTAATTCGGCACTCGGTAACCTGGTTAACCCTGTGTTTATTTCGATAATTATCGGTGCGACTTTGGGTCTTACCGGTGTAACGCGGTACATACCCGATTTTATCGTTTCGACCATTGATTACTGTAAGAACTGTATGGCTCCGATGGCAATGATTCTGACGGGCTTTGTGATCGGCGGATATGATTTGAAGAGCCTTGTGACCAATAAGAAGGTCTATTTTGCGACAGTTTTAAGACTTGTTGTGCTTCCGGCGATTTTCATAGGACTTTTGATGCTGATAAAAGCACCGGATATTGCAGTAATTCTGACCTTCTTCGCATTTGCAACTCCGCTTGGAATGAATACGGTCGTTTTCCCTGCAGCCTACGGCGGCGAGACCTCGACCGGTGCGTCGATGGCGGTCGTATCGCATACGCTTTGTATCATCACGATTCCCATACTGTTCAGTCTGCTGATGTCGATGTTGGGTTTGTCGATGTAAATTAAGATCCCTCTCAGTGTGATCACCGAGAGGGATTTTTGTTTAATTCTGTTTAATTTGAGTTTTGTCTTTCTTTTTGCCAATGAGATTTGTAAGATCTTCCAGCGTGCCTACAGCCGATATAAGGCAGATGCCCCAACAATAGGGCTTGAAGAATGCGGTCTTTAGTATGTAGGGCACAGCAAAGATCATAAATCCGGTCAGCTTGTTGAGCAACGAGTGCGATGACGGCAGGCGTCGATTTTTAACTAAACCGATCGTGTAAAACAGCAGTCTTATGCCAATGACCAGTCCGACTACTATCCAGATCGAGTGGGGAAGAGCATCCCATAAAATGGGGAAGATACGAATGAGCATAACCGAATAAAATGAGAGGTCAGCAACACTGTCAAGGCGTCTTCCAAAAGAGGTTTCGGTCTTTGTGAGTCTCGCAATAGTGCCGTCGAGCACATCGGTAATACCGCTTAAAGTGTAAATAATAAAGAACGGAACGGACAACGGTGTTATAAACAGCAGTGACAACGTACCGATCACTCTAAGAAGCGTGATGCAATTCGGAATGTTGAAAATTTGTTTGTTCATAAGAAATCCAAGTCACCTCTATTAAACAATTATACCACCATTTTCCAAAATTACAACAGGGAAATTAACGAAAAGGGTCAATACAATCGGGTGTTCATGGATACCAATAAGATTGCAACAGTATTTGGAAGAGATAACTTTTTTGACTACATTCAAGATAAGGTAAAAAATGAGGATCTTGTAAGGACAAAAAATAGAAGCACACAAGCCATTGAACGGACGGCACTAATCGCCGGCGGTTATAGCAAGAATGCTTCTAATAATAATATACTCAATCCTAACGAAAAAGTCAAGGAAAATGTTGTAAAGAACTCTGACCGAGATACCGATGCAGTTTCTAATCGCAATCTGCTTGTTAATTCTCTCGAAAGCATTGCTCAGAATGAAATAGAGAAAAACAAACTATAGGAGTATCAATCAAAAATAAGTCATTTGAATGCATAGGAAAAGAAACTGGCCGCATTGATAATGCTAATAAAAAGATAATTATCAATACGAATGCGAAAAATCCGGGCCAGTGGATTTTAAAACACGAATTAACCCATTATGGAGAACAGGATGTAAAGGGGTATGATTCTTTTGTAAATGCTGTCAAAAAATCCGATGTATTCGGTCAGTGGTTACAACAAAAAACAGGTCTTAAAGATGCATCGGTTGATGTTATGATGGCTGAGCTCAACAATACCGTTCGTGCAGATAGAGAAACTGCAGGTGACGCAATGGGGCCTGCCGCGGCTCAAACTGAAATAATCGCGGATTTTGCAGGAGATACGTTGTTTGCGGAAAACGGCCGTGGTCTCGACGAGTTGTTAAAAGGAGTCAAGCAGGAACAGAAACCGAGGATCATTCAGTTTATTTGTGATTTTATTGCATATTTAAAGAATAAACTGAGCGGCGTCAAAAATATTTCTTTTGAGTTGCAGAGACTTGAGAGCAAATACTTGGCAATGCTCAAAACGGCGCAAAAAAACACCACCGGAAAGAGTGGTGTGAAGTATAGCAGAGCGGAAGAAAACAATAACAGTTCAATAAAACAGCAGTTAAGAAATCACTTGACCGAAGTAAATTCGATTGAACCTGTCGCAAATATTCAATATTCATCAATGAATAAAAAAGAATTAAGATTAAAAGCGGTGCAAGAATTCAAAAAAATAGGATATGCGGTTGATAGACAAAACTTTGGTGTTATTGAAATAAGTGAAAAACATATAAATCAAGGTTTGGATTACATTAACACGGATGGTGAAAAAGCGGCTCTTCTGGCTGTTCCTAAGGTTTTGAAACGGGGAGTTGATATTTCTGGTCATGATAACCATAAAGGACGTTCATACGGAACGATAACAATTGCCGCTCCGGTTTCAATAAATGGAAAAGTAGGCAATGTTGCGGTTGTTGTGAAAATGACAGGTCGGAATCGTTATTCGACTCATAGAATCTTGATGCCTGATGGTTCTGAATTTGTTTTTGAAGAAAACAAAAACGCAGAACTTACATCCTCTGATATGCTCGCTACTAAAAGCGACCAGGGAACAGACATCAGTTCTGCGTCTAATAATAGTATACCCACTTCTTCCGAAAATGTCAAGTATTCTGTTTCGAAGTCGGATGGTTTCAGCCGTTATGACGAGCCAATTACGCTGGATGATATTAAGGTTTTACGAGGTATCGGCCGAAAATCTATCAACGATTTTTCTGCCGATGAGGTTGAGATTGCTCAAAAGTGGGCGCATAAATTCTATCAGCAACTCGGCACAAAATCCCCGTTTTTCCGCAGATGGTTTGGTGATTGGAGAGCGTACGATAAAACGCCCATTGAAAAAGTTGATATAAAAAAGGATGAAAGAAAAGAAGTTTTAAACAGAGATACCGGATGGACTATTAAAACCTCAAGACAAGTTCATAAAGAAACTTCTTCTCATCGTGGAAATGCTGAAAAAACGGCAGTAAAATATTTGCCGTATATCGACGATATAACTCAAAAAGCCACTTTATTAGATACAATTGTTTCAAATGATGAGAATGAAAACTCTATGTTATATCACACATTCTACGCTTATACTGAGGTGATGGGTTATCCTGCATTACTAAGACTTAGAGTTGAAGAGTTATATTATTATGGTGATAAAGGTTCAGGGGTTTTAAGGCGAGACTATATTTTACAAAATATAGAAGAAAAGTCCCTTTCTGAAAGTAACCGGCTTTCAAGGCCGAATCAATCAGAAAAGAACTTTTCT
This sequence comes from Oscillospiraceae bacterium, assembly GCA_015066395.1. Lineage (GTDB taxonomy): Bacteria > Bacillota > Clostridia > Oscillospirales > Acutalibacteraceae > UMGS172. Next base: position 19,817 of record SVOL01000018.1, read on the forward strand.
ATTAATAGTATATCCGATTTATTCAATCTTGTCAAGACTTACGATCCGGAATTTAAATCAAATCCTGTGATAATGGCCATTGTTGATGAAAACGGTAAAACACAATCAGTCGAATTTGCTAAAAAAGGCGAAAGGGCCTCTAAGACGGTAAAAATCACTTAGTATTAGAGGAACTCGTTTAAACTAAAGATAATATTAGTAAATTATCGACGATACATATAGACGAAATTGTTGAAGTATCAGAAGAAAACAATCCATATTATTCGTCAGAAAATTCACACGGTTGGTTAGACCGAGACGGCTGGTTACATAGAAATGCAAATGTTATTAACGCAAAAAACGGTAACATTTACAACATTACAATTGATATTGCTAAAGCTGACGACGGACGTGTGATTCTTTATGCCACTAATGGAAAAATAGAAAAAGTTGGAAACGTCCAAGTGAACTCTCTTAATATAAGAGGTTCTGGGCAGAATTCCAACTCCAAACATAGTATACCCACTTCTTCCGAAAATGTCAAGTATTCAATTTCTGAGTCGGATGATTTCAGCTGTTACGACGAGCCAATTGCGCTGGATGATATTAAAATTTTGCGGGATATTGGTCGAAAATCAATAAATCAGTTTTCTGCCGATGAGGTTGAGATTGCTCAAAAGTGGGCGCATAAATTCTATCAGCAACTCGGCACAAAATCCCCGTTCTTCCGTAGATGGTTTGGTGATTGGAGAGCGTACGATAAAACGCCGGCAAACATTGTTTCGTTTGCTTATGGCGAACAAAGTGAACTTAATTACTCTAAAAGGATTATCCGTAGTGAAGAATTAAATGCAGAAATACTTATTGACGAAACAATTATTAATGATAGTCTGTCGTATGCTAAAAAGAACGGTGACGAAAAACAAATTCGCAAACTGTTGGGTAAAATTGATGAAATAATATTTAATGGAATTTTGCTCGATACACAAATTTCCGTGCATTCTTCGGGCAACAAAAAAGGCAGTACACAATTTATGCACTACCTTTATACACCTATTTCTATTAACGGTGCTCCGTTTATTGCCAAGGTTTCTATTGAAGAATACGATTTAATAAGCAAAAACCGTGCGTATAATCTTCAGAGAATAGAATTATCGGAAGTGTCTCGTGCTCAATATTCTCAACTTATAGAAGAGAATCGAGGAAAATACGCCTACACTTCCGATGCGTTGAGTGTAGCACAGTTGTTTGATTTTGTCAAGCAGAACGATAAAAATTTCAATCACAATCCCGCTAACGAAGCGTTAATAAATGAATCTGACGGCACCCCAAAAGTGTTTTACCACGGAACGGGTGCGGAGTTTAACGCTTTTAGTTTTGACGAACTCTCGTCACGTGAAGGCGCGTTCTTTTTTGTGGAAAACAGAGAAGACGCCGCAGGATACGGCAACAATGTATTTGAAGTTTATTTAACCGGAGAAAAGTTGGCCGATTATGACAATCAACCGTCGGAGTTTTATCAACTTCGTAATAAACGCGATCGACATCACCGATGTAAACTGGATTGGCGTTGGCAGTGCCTGTCTGCTTTCGGGTGTTGTGACTGTACTCACCTGCATCAAGGGTCTGCCCGAAGTTAAAGAATTATTAAAAACCGCCTCGTTCCATTCGGAGTGAGGCGGTGATTTTTCGTTTTCCCTAAAATTGTGAAACCAATGGTGAAATAGAAAAACTTTTTATAAAATTTTATGATTTATGAGAGAAAAATAAAAAACCGCCAAAACCTTAGTAAATAAAGGAAGTTGATGGTTTTTACTTGGAAAAAGAAGAAGAAATTGATAGAAGCTCAAACGGTGTTTCAACTTGGAATTTTTTGTTTCAAGTTGATTTTTTTTGTTTCAAAGTCGCAGTCCGGCGAAATAATCCGGGTTTAGAACGAACAACTTTGAAAAAATCACTCTCAGGAACCCACCTGGTGTTGCGGAGCGAATGCGCATCAAGGTGGCTTTTTTTATTGGGTTTCAGTCCCTCTCGGGGAGCAACCGAACCCTTCAGCTTTGAGCAACTAAACCTTTTACACTTTTTCAGGGAGACTTTGAATCAAGTATAACACACCGGAGCGGTCTTGTCAAGGCGGGGAGTGGTGCATTTGCGCGTAGGAATTATTAGCAGAAAAAGCGGCAAATCGTATGCGCCAAACCTATTGAAAGTTGGACGGAATTGTGGTATAATGGAATATACAAATTTCTCGCGAAAATTACAATTTGTTATGTGAGGAGAGAGGAGGTCTCGAAGATGATGAAAAATGTTAGAATACAACTTAACCCCGAAACCGAGCTTGAAGTAGTGGCGCCGGTTGGAGAGCTTGATAGACGATTGGCCGAAGTGGATTATGAAGTAGCTGTCCTCGATGCCTCTATCGACAAGCTCACAAACCACGCAGAAAAATTAGATTATGCTGTAGCAGCCATCAGTGGTGTTCTTGCTGGTCTCTTTGACGTTCTTTTTGTTGGCAAGTTTGACTTGCAAGAAGGGACAGACTGGTCCACAGAAAAGGTCAACGAGTTTGTGACAAAAGTTGCCCAGCGCAATGGGTATGAGGGCGATGACCTCCAGGGTGCAATCAGGCATCTTGAAAAATTCGGTGCACCGAGTGATAGTGTGTATAACGAATTCGGCGGAGGGCTTCAGCACCACCTGCGCGACTTCGCTCACCACGCATCCATTGTTGGCTTGGTGTTTTCACTGCTTACACAGTTTACCCGGAAGGCCTATGGAACTAAAACCGATGGTTCTTTCCATGTGGTCGATGTTACCAATACAACTTTTATCGGCGAAACAGTACCGACAAAGATAACCTTCGGTCTCGTATACTGGTTGCTTCATATGGCTAGTGACATGGCGGGCTCGAGTGGCTCACCCGGTGCGGGAACCGGAATTCCTGGTCCAGTGATGTCTGTAGTAAAACTGCTATCCACTGCTCCGGTGTTCAAAAACAAAGATGGAGTTAACGAGCTGAGCCAAAAGGTCTCGAAGCTCTTCAACGGCACTTTACTTGCAGAGCACGGAGAAGATGGCAAAATTCTGCGTGGCGCAGATGGCAAGCCTTTGATTCATAAGATGGACCTTCGTGGCGAACTCGGAGTAGCGCATCAGCTTGCAAAGCAGGCACTCCCGGTTCTTATCAATGAAGGATTTGTACGAGGATTCTATTTTGTTAACCGCCTTGTGAGTGAGTTGAAAGAGAAGGAGTCGCTCGGAGATGTAGAGTGGGAGAAAACTCTTCCGTTTGGAAATCGTACCATTGAGCGCATGATGACTGTTGCCACCGGTGCATTCACTCTGGTGGATATGCTTGATGCTGCCATTGAAGGAGCGATTAATTCAAAAGCAAACTGGGTAGAGTTCTTCAGACAATTTGCTCTGCGCTTGAACTTCGTTGGAATTGGAAGAGTTACAATTGCGCTCGGCACAGATATTGTAATGGGGCTGCAGCGCGGGCACAAGTCTAAAGAGCGCTTGCTCTTGATGGCAGAGGCCTTGTATTTGACAGAAGCTAAGGTGTACTATGGTGAGGCACTTGTATGGACTGCCGCCAAGGATGCCACCGAATCAATAGATAAATTGTATGCTGCGATGAGAGAACTTTCTCATCAGATAGAGGAGGATGTCGAGGCGATCGAAGCCAGTGCCGCAGCAGTGCATGATTTGGATGCTGTTGCTATTGATGAGCACAACCCTGGATTGAGAAAGTCGATCCTGGATATATTGTAATTGTGAGGTGTTGATATGAGCGAAAACACGATAGTAGATGGCGAAATAATTAACGTAAGCGAAGAAGAGCTTCCGGCGGTTATTTCTGAACAGTTCAGGGCCATCGTAGAAATCGACAAGAAAATAGAAGCCGCAGAAAGAGCGTGCGCTGCAGCTAAAGAAGCTGCCGATAATATCATTCTGCATAAGGGTCTCAATGGCAAAGAGGCAATCGGTTCCACACAAAACGCTGTTCGTTCTTTAGCTGATGCACAGGCCGCATTGACAGAAGCGCAGAGGCTGTTGTTTGAAAACCAGGCAAAGATGGCAGATGGTATGCGATATCTGTTGATGCTCGGCGCCTCCAGCATTGCAACAACTAGGACCGTCATTTTAGAGTTAGAAGGGAAAATGAAACAGGCGGCTGGTGAGGAACTTTCCGAAAGAGCAAAAGCTGAACTTATGGATGTTATCAGACTGCTTCGCGACCAGGAAAGTGCCTTCTCTCGTCAAGAACGTATAGCCGGTGCGGTGAAAGCAAACAGCTCTGCAATTGACGAAATACACAGTGTGGATGCACAACAAGATGAAACCGACAGAAGGCATGATGCCAAAGACCAGGAGCACGATGCCAAAGATAAAGAGCATGACGAGCTATTGTTGCAGATAAAGAGAATTGCCTTTGCAGCTCTTGGCGTTGCCGGTGTTGCGCTTGTGGTAGCCATTATTGCTTTATTCCTTTAAGAGAGGTGTTGTTATGGCAAAAAGAAAACCACCGCTTGAAAATAACCACGAAGAAGAAATACGTGAGCGCTGGGGTAACACTCCGGTATACCAAGAATATAAAACAAAAACTAAAGGATACACCAAAGGACGCTGGGCAGCTGCCAATCTGTTTATGATGGCAACGTTGTCTGAGTTTGCGGATTGCATGAAGGCCGGCGCAGCGCCAGGGGACCCCGAGCCACAGGCTCTCGTTGACAAGTTGCAAAAGACAATCACTGATTTTTACTACACTTGTACAGACGAGATACTCGCGGACCTCGGAAAAATGTATATTGCCGATGAGCGCTTCAAAAAGAACATAGACAAAAATGGTGAGGGCACTGCTGCCTTTGTAGCAGAAGCCATTGCCATAAAAACGGGGGTGTAAAAAATGAGCAAGATTGAGTTGTTAAATGCCTCTTGTGCAGACCAAAATGTGGATGCTGTAGTTAATGCTGCGAACAATCGCTTATGGTCGGGCGGTGGCATTTGCGGTGTAATATTCAGAAAAGCAGGCCCGATGCAGCTGCAGGCAGCATGTGCTCAGTATCAAACGCCCTTGAAGGATGGTTCAGCGGTTATCACTCCGGCATTCAATCTCAAAAATGCCAAGCACATCATTCATGCAGTAGGCCCGGACTTTTCAAGAACTCCGAAAGCATTTGAGGAACTGTTCAATGCATACTATAATTCTTTGTGCGTTCTCATGGAGAATGATTTGCA
>SVOL01000024.1 GCA_015066395.1 Oscillospiraceae bacterium
GGGGTTCGAGTCCGTCCACCAGCTCCATTTTTTTAATAGGGGAGAATTCCCGAGCGGCCAAAGGGGGCAGACTGTAAATCTGTTGTCAACGACTTCGGTGGTTCGAATCCACCTTCTCCCACCAAAGTCAAATAATCCGAACATTGTCATCAATGGTGACACGTTCGGATTTTTGATTTTTATAAGCTTTTTATCTGCTTGAAATCATATTATTTTAATGCATACCTTTATATACTATTGCTTTTCTATGTCAAAGGCAGTATAATATAAAAAAGGAGGTTGTGTTATGGCTATCTTTAGTGAGTACGAATACCTTAATAGGTATACTGCAGGGCAGACGGCTGTTGACAGAGGAGAGTGGCGTATTGCTTTTGATTGCTTTAATGACTGTAAAGCATATTTGGAACGCTACAGATCTTGGGATACAGAAGAAATAAGAAAATTAGAAAAACTTAGTGAGTGGTGTAATTCTATGTTTTAATACATATAAAAGCTGTTCACTGCGGTTACAAATTTTAATCCTAATGTTTATATTGATACAAGGGCAGAGAGTTTTCGCTCTCTGCCCTTGTGCGCGTTTTAAGCCGTTTTATCGGCGGTCTTTGCCTTTAACGCGGCTTGTTCGGCCTTCCACTCCTCATATTCCTTTCGCCCTTCTTCACTCTCAAAGAAGGCTCGAATTTGTGGAAGGAAGTGCCGTGCGAGGATTTCCAATTCGTGTTTTGGGATATTGCATCTGTTTGCTGCCATAAGGCAACACGGCTTTTATTTCATCTGTTGTCGGGTCATTCCTCCTTTACATCACCATACCATACTCATGCCTTGCTCATATTCTTCCTGAGTAGAATAGCAAGCGTAGGCCATAGGTGAAATTTTCTTGCCGAGGATTTTTTCAAGTCTAAGCTTCTCGGCGGTGCTTAGTTCTTTTGCCGGATGCGGTTCATAATCGTCCTCGGGCGGTGCCATTGAAAGCAGATCGCCGAGTAAACTTATGAGTCCGGTTGTAACTGTCATACTTGCTTCGGGTGTATGCGCAGGAGTTTTATAATCGTTATAATCATCATAAAGTTCACAGCTCGCACCACCGAGTGCAAAATAAACTTCGAGATTATCCTTGAGAAGTCGCTCATCGAACAAACTCTTATCACGGCAGACATGATTGTCGGGTGTGGTGAAGGTGATATATTTGTACTTATCTTCCCACTTGACGTTGTATCCGTGTTCGCGCATACAGGCAATAAATTCTTCCTTTGTATCGGAATTGCCTATTGCATACAGTGCAAAGCTGCGGAGCTGTTTTTTCCATTCCGGCCATCTACCGTAGCTACACTTTTCTTCGGTGATGCTCAACCCATACTCTTGACAGAGCTTGTTGGAGTAAGCCTTCACCTCTAAAAGTTCATCACGGGTTTGATGAAACTTTTTACCGTTTTGGTAGTTGACCGAGTTCATAATAAGGTGATTGTGAATATGACCGGTGTTGTAATGGGTCGCCACCAATATCTGATAGCCGGGAAAGTGTTCGGCAAACTTCAACCCGATTTCATGTGCGGTTTCGGGTGTCAGTTCATCATCGGGAGCAAAGGACTGCACGATGTGATAATAGGTTCTGCCGTCCTCTTTACCGTATTTCTGTTTCACATAGCGGAATTCTTCCAAGGCGGTATTGGGTGAACACTCAATACCGCTGATGAGTCTTTGCTCGGTTGCCTCTTTCCTCATAACATACGGGAAGATATTATTCATCGGGCAGTCCGAAGTAACGAATTTAACGATTGCCATATCGCTCTCAACTCCTCTCTTGTTTCCGTGAGATTAACCTCGGTAGCATAACCGGAGTTAACCGCACGGGCGATTTGATTTACATTATTACCGATGCGCCTGAGCTCATCAGCAACTGTATCCGCACCATTTATCACGGTGATTTCTTTTTCCAAGGCACAGTCACGTAGATACTGACTGACAAGTCTGTATGAGGAAAGTGCCTTGTGGGTGATGATTTCTTTTTCTTCAGGTGTTACCCTGAACTTTAATATTTCGGTTTTGGTCATCATTGTAACCGTCCTTTCTAAAAATTTTATAGGGGTATGGGCTTAGCCCGACCGCCTTTGGTGCGGCCGCCAATAAGGTGGTCGTAACACAAAGGCGAAACTCGCAATAAACGCCATACCGATGGTTACTGCTGTAATCCATACGGCAGAAAAAGAAGAATGCAACAATGCAAAGGACTCCCATTGTCATCTACTTTTAACAATGCAGATGGGACACTCTGCATTGTTGCAATCTTTATTCGGGGATTGACCACGCCCAGCCTTTACCAACCTTTCGGCTTTTAATACCGTCAATGTTTTTCTTGGCTTCATTTACGGTGCGCTGGGAAATGTTTTTGTTGGCGGCGGTTCGGAATATTTCCTCTGCCGTAACTTCTTTGCCGTCTGCTAACATACTGCGGATCAGTTCTTCCGCTATCGCTGTTTTGGTTTCGGCAGAAAAACCACAGAGCAATTCTTCAGCAGATATTTCACTGTAACCATCCAGCCAATAAAAGCCATCCTCATTACCAAGGTTGAAGGCGATAGATTTACCTTCGGGTGCCAGCGAAGATTTGTCGTGAACAATAACACGGACATTTGGTTCTTTGCGAAGCCGACCTACCAGCAGAACACTTCTTGCAGCTGCACGGAAATCTATTGAACCAAGTCCTCGGTAGGCGCTGCTTGAGCCTTGCGCTTTATTAAGGTGACCGACCATAATAATGGCACATCCTGTACGCTCGGCAACGGCGGCAACCTTTTTAAGAACCGTGCGGATTTCGTTAGCGCGGTTAATGTCGATACGCTCACCGATATAGCCTTGAATCGGGTCGAGTATCATTAGCTTAGCGTTGATCTGCCTGATCGCCTGTTCAATTCTTTCGTCCGACAGAGAAAGAGGATCGGTGTCCTCGCAAATATTAAGCACTCTGCTTTCATCGGCACCGGATTCGATAAGCCGAGGTTTGATGGTATCGCCGAGTCCGTCCTCTGCGGTTTGATAAATCACGTTAAAGGGTCCTGCGATTTCCATACCGGGCAGAGCCAAGCCTGAAGAACAAGCGGCGGCAAGTCGCAAAGCAAAAGTTGTTTTACCTTCGCCGGGGTCACCTTGGATGATAGTCAGTTTCCCGAATGGGATATACGGTTTCCAAAGCCATTTGACTTCTTGAAGTTGCACATCCGACATTCGAACAAGGGATAGTGTTTTTTCGGTTGTCATTTTTCTTTTCCTTTCTGTAGATTTTTGCATTGGGGTTTCAGTTGGAACAATCATATACATCCCACCTTTCATAAGTTTGTTTTTATTGCACTCACCTAAAAGGTGGGAGCAATATTCATATTGCAACAGGTCGGCCTTTTCTTTTTCTCCTGTCTGTGATATAATTCTAATATGAAAACGACACCTTCGGGGTGAGAAGGTGTTTTGAAGAAAAATATACAAAGTTCACTTTTACACAAAAGGCGGTGAGTTTATGCAGATAATACCCCAGCAAATCGGGCTGTATGTATCCTTAGAAAAAGACGGCCAAATAAAAAGAAATCTCATCACAGAATCGGGTGAGCAGGAACTGCCTGTTACCACGATTAAGGATGAGATTATCGAGTTCTCCGAATTAAATTTTTGGCCGTATTCAAGGATTGTGGATTTAATCCAAAAACTTGCAAATAACATAAAAACCGAAGGGAAGCATAAACCCAATAAAGAAGATTTGAAAAATTTTGAACAGCTCACTTCGACTACCGAGAGTTTGATTAAGGAGTTGGAAGAGAATTCACCGATTGCTTCTTTGCTCTCCGAGACTATGATTATGGATTCTGTTCCCGTCTTTGACGGCTCTATCGAATGTATCGAGACTACAAAAACCATAATTCCTGTGGTGCTTCGTTCAATTGTTGATTTCAACTTATTTGTAAACGACACATTTTACAATATTTATACTGGCAACACCCTTGACGAACAAGGGAAACAGTATTTCCTTTCACAAATAATGTTGAATCAAGAACTGACTTTTGACGGAGAATTAACTGCACGGTATTTCTTTCGCAAATTAACGGATTATTATATCTTCCTGTTAATGCAGTTTTTGTCGACCAAGCCAAAAATCGTGCGCTGTGAATGTTGCGGCAGATATTTTGTTCCTAAAACGAATA
>SVOL01000004.1 GCA_015066395.1 Oscillospiraceae bacterium
TCCCAATCTGCTTGTTGGTCGAAAGCCCACATATATGTAAAAATCATTCCATAGCAATCTGACTTCGCAAATTCCTCAAAAACCACCTGACGAAGTCTGTTAATTGCTTTTCCGTTATATTGACCAAAGATTTCTATTACGGGTTCGATGGTCATATGATTGTGAAACAACCTCAATCCCGTAAGTTTCATAAGTTCCTGCCCAACAGTCATTTTACCGACAGCGGCATTACCTATCATAAATAATAATTTCATTATTATCCCCACTTTTTTCTGCAATAAAGATATGTGCAAAAACTCAAGTTTGTCGAATTGATTGCATTATACCATAAATTGTTTTGGATTTCAATATTCCCACAATCTTCATGAGTCATAACGGTTCTTAATAGAATCTTTATGACTCTTTTTCTTTATATAAGACTCTTTATTAATCATCATGATTATATAAGCATTATGAATCTTTGTCTTAAACATAGAGTAATTAGGATTATAAAACTTATAAAAGAGTAAAGAATCATTTTGTTTGTTTTTGTAGTTATAATGATTACTCTAAGAGGTGTTTTTTATTACAATTTATTACAACTTGGTTACAAAGATTACAGTTTGATTACAATGTTGTAACTTTCCTTGAATTTCCAAATTTTCGTGACTATAATTTAATTAGCAAATTGGAAAGCGGGGATGTTATAATGATGAAAAAGATTATTGCTGTTAGTTTGGTTTTGTGTGCCGTTGCGTTGGCAGGATGCGCGAATGAGGAAAAGGCAAAAACCCCTTCATCGGGTTCATCCGAAGTTTCGTCTGTTTCGTTGTCGACCGACAATACTTCCGACACGAGTTCCGATACCGAAAGTAAGATCAAATACACAAGCGGCGATTATTCATATTTTATTGTTGATGACGGTATTGTTATAACTGAGTATCACGGTTCGGGCGTTGCTCATGTTGTGATTCCGGAAACTATTGACGGCCGTCCTGTGGTAGAAATAAAGGGATTCGGAACGGTTGAGACCGAAACCGTTGTTTTCCCTGAGACTCTTAAACGTATAGGAGAAAGTTGTTTTTACAGGTGTCTGATCGAGAGACTGCATATTCCGGCTTCGGTGGAATATATAGGCGGAAGTCTTACATTTAAAGTGTCAAATTTAAAGGAATATACGGTTGACCCCGGTAATAAATACTATACGGCTGTGGACGGTGTGATTTATACGAAGGATATGAAAGAACTTGTGGCATATCCCGAAGGTGCAGAGCGAACGGAATTTTCCATTCCAAAAGGGGTGGAGATCATAAGTGTCAGTTCATTTGGCGAGTCACCGTATGAACTCAAAAAAGTGTTTATTCCGGCCGAGGTCAAAGAATTCCCGATAGATTATTTATATACGGTGGAAGATATATCCGTTGACCCTAACAACCGTTATTATTGCGTTGTTGACGGCAAGTTGCAATCTCGGTGATGAGGTGGTATTTAATGTCGGGTGTGCAGTGAAGACAAAAAACAGTGGAATTTCCGGTTTTGGGATTTAACAGTAAAGAAGCATAGAAATGGTTATAAAAATTTTAAAATGCACACTTTGGTAAAGCGAATAAAATTTATTTAAAAAAATCTTCAAAAATTGGTCCGTTTTTAAGACTTAATATTATTGACAAAAAGGTGGCTTTTTGATATACTCTAAGAGTACTTCACGCTACTGACGGAATGTGGTTTAACACAATGGGAACGTGAAGGATAAAATGCCGACCGTCTGGGCAGATTTCCGCAATTTCTGGGCGGAAATCTGCCTTTTTTGGTTTGTTTAGAACTCTTAGGAGGTATTGATATGAAGAAAATCGCAGTTATTATGGGCAGCGACAGCGACTTGCCCGTAGTAGAAAAAGCAATTACCACTTTAAAAGATTACGGTGTGCCCTGTGAGGTGCACGTTTTCTCCGCACACAGAACTCCTGACGCCGCGGCTGAGTTTGCTATGAATGCGCGTAGAAACGGGTTTGGTGCCATTATAGCCGCTGCAGGCAAGGCCGCTCACTTAGCAGGTGCTTTGGCCGCAAGGACAACCTTGCCCATTGTCGGTATCCCTGTAAAATCGAGTAATTTAGACGGTGTTGATGCACTTCTGTCGACTGTTCAGATGCCTTCCGGTATGCCGGTTGCAACTGTTGCTATCGACGGGGCTGTCAATGCCGCTTTGCTTTGTATTGAGATGTTGGCTATTTCCGACAGTGAGTTGGCGGCAAAGCTCGACAAGGCCCGTGCTGACGGTCAGGCAAAGGTTTTGGCCAAGAATAAAGAAATTGAAGAAAAGTACAACGGTTGATCTCTTTCAACCGTTTTTGAGTTTAAAAGAAAGGTGTTAATATGGGAGGATTTTTTGGCGTAGTAGGCAAGTGCGACGTTATGTCGGACACCTTCTTCGGTACTGACTACCATTCTCACTTAGGCACTCGCCGTGCGGGTATGGCGGCCTACAATAAAACTGACGGTCTGCAGAGAAAGATACATAGTATTCAGAACTCACCGTTCAGAACTAAGTTCGACAATATTTTTAATGAACTGAGCGGTACGTCGGCCATAGGTTGTATCAGCGATGTTGAGCCTCAGCCGTTGCTCATCCGTTCAAAGTTCGGTAGCTTTGCTATTTGCTTTATAGGTGTTATCAATAACGCTGAGGTGCTTATCGACCGTTATCTTCATGAGACCGGCGGACATTTTGACGCCATGACCGGCGGTAAGGTTAATCCCGTTGAGTTGGTCGCTTCGATGCTGACTATGAAGGACAGCATCGTTGAAGGCATCAAATTTGTTCAAAGTGAGATAGAAGGAACGGCTACCATCATTATTCTGCAGGATGATGGCTCGATCTTGGCGGCCCGTGACAAGGTCGGTCGCTTGCCCGTGCTTGTGGGCAGGAATGACAGTGGACATTGTGTCAGCTTCGAGTCGTTTGCCTATGAAAAAATGGGTTATGTCGGCGTGAAAGAACTCGGTCCCGGTGAGATCGTTAAGATCACTGCCGACAGCGTTGAGCAGTTGGTTGCTCCGGGTAAGGAAATGAAGATGTGCTCCTTCCTTTGGAGCTATTACGGTTACCCGACCACCACTTATGAGGGTGTCAATGTTGAGGTTATGCGTTACCGCAACGGTGAGATAATGGCCGAGCGTGACGAAAAGACGGGTTACGGCAAGGATGTTGATTACATCTGCGGTGTTCCAGATTCGGGTACGCCTCACGCTATCGGTTATGCTAACCGCAGTCACAAGCCTTTTGCCCGTGCTTTTATCAAATACACTCCGACCTGGGCAAGAAGCTTTACTCCGTCACGTCAGCAGGAGCGTAACAGGGTCGCTAAGATGAAGATGATACCCGTTCCCGAACTTGTCAAAGATAAGAATCTTTTGTTTGTTGACGATTCTATCGTCAGAGGAACGCAGATAAGAGAGACTATTGATTTTCTTTACGAAAACGGTGCAAAGGAAGTGCATATGAGATCGGCCTGTCCGCCTATTATGTACTCTTGTAAATATCTGAACTTCTCGAGAGCCACCAGCGAGATGGAACTCGCGGCCAGAAGGGCTATTGTGAAGCTCGAAGGCGAAGAGGGATTGAATCATATTGATGAATACAGCGATCCCGAGACCGAGAGAGGTAAGAATTTACGCCGTTCACTTTGCAAGGAATTGAAACTGAAGAGTCTTGATTTTCAGACTCTTGACGGCGTTATCAAGGCTATAGGCATTGATAAATGTAAACTTTGTACTTATTGCTGGAATGGCGAGGAATAATTGAAAGGATTTAGTGTTATGAAGAATTCGAGATCAGAAAGCTATGCAGCAGCAGGCGTTGATATTACTGCGGGTTATAAATCTGTTGAACTTATGAAAAAGCATATTGCCCGTACAAAGAATGAGGGTTGCCTTGACGATGTAGGCGGTTTCGGCGGTTGCTTCGGACTCGACCTTACGGGCATTACCGAGCCGGTTCTGGTCAGCGGCACCGACGGTGTCGGCACCAAGATAAAGCTTGCCATGCTTTTAGACAAGCACGATACTATCGGTATCGACTGTGTTGCAATGTGTGCAAACGATATTATTTGCTGCGGTGCAAAGCCGTTGTTCTTCCTTGATTATATCGCTTGCGGAAAGAACTATCCCGAAAAGATCGCTGAGATCGTCGGCGGTGTTGCTGAGGGTTGCGTTCAGGCAGGCTGTGCTTTGATAGGCGGTGAAACTGCCGAGCATCCGGGTTTGATGCCCGAGGACGATTATGACCTCGCAGGCTACTGCACAGGTGTTGTTGACAAGTCAAAGATCTTAGATAAAAACACCGTAACTGACGGTGACGTTGTTATCGCTTTGGCTTCTACCGGTGTTCACTCCAACGGTTTCTCGCTGGTGCGTAAGGTTTTCGACATTGAGAACGCTGATTTGACCGCACCGGTCGCAGACCTTGGCGGCAAGTCTTTGGGTGAGACCTTGCTTACACCTACTAAAATGTATGTAAAATCAATGCTTGCTCTCTTTAAAGAGGTCAAGGTCAAGGCTGTTTCACACATTACCGGCGGCGGTTTTTACGAGAATATCCCGAGAGCTTTGCCCGAGGGTAAGAGCGTTAAGGTCGAGAAGTCGGCACTTCGTATTCTGCCGATTTTTGAGTACATCGCTAAAGTCGGCAATATCCCCGAACGTGATATGTTCAACACCTTTAATATGGGTGTCGGTATGAGCGTTACCGTGGCAAAAGAGGACGCCGAAAAGGCTGTTGAGATCCTTCGCGCTAATGGTGAGGATGCTTACATTATCGGTGAGGTCATCACCTCCGACGAGGGTGTAATTATATGTTAAAAAAAGCTAAGATCGCAGTGCTCGTTTCGGGCGGCGGAACCAATCTGCAGGCTTTGATCGATGCTCAAGGCACAGTCATCAACAGCGGTGAGATCGTGTTGGTCATTTCCAACAATCCCAATGCTTTTGCACTTGAAAGGGCCCAAAAAGCCGGGATAGCAACTGCCGTTATCGAGAGAAAGGGCAATCCCGATTTTGAAGATCAGATTATCGCAAAGCTTGACAAAGAGGAAATAGACGTTATCGTTCTTGCAGGCTTTATGTGCATTTTGAGTGAAAAGTTTACAAGGCACTTTGAAAACCGCATTTTGAATGTTCATCCGTCGCTCATTCCGTCGTTTTGCGGCGAAGGATTTTACGGACTTCGTGTTCACGAAGCCGCGTTGAATTACGGTGTTAAGGTTACGGGTGCAACGGTGCATTTTGTTAATGAGATCCCCGACGGCGGCAAGATCATCTTGCAAAAGGCTGTTGAGATCAAAGAAGGGGACACTCCCGAAATTTTGCAAAAGAGAGTTATGACCGAGGCCGAGTGGATCATTTTGCCTAAGGCTACCGAAATGGTGTGCTCAGAAATTATAAAGTGAGGGAAATAAAATGAAGGTTTTAACAATAGCAGACGAACTTAATTCTTTAAGCTATCACGGCAGAGGTATTATCATCGGCAAGAGCGCCGACAGCAAAAAAGCTGTTACTGCTTATTTCATTATGGGTAGAAGCGAAAACAGCCGCAACCGCGTCTTTGTTTTGGAAGGCGATGCAATGCGTACTAAGGCTTTTGATGAGTCTAAAATGACCGATCCTCACCTTATTATCTACTATCCCGTAAGAGTGCTCGGCAATAAGACTATAGTTACAAACGGTGATCAGACCGATACTATTTATGAACTGATGGATAAGCAGATGACCTTTGAGCAGGCTTTGCGTTGCCGTGAGTTTGAGGACGATTGTCCTAACTTTACTCCGAGAATCTCCGGTATCATCCGCCGCGAGAGTGACGGTATGAATTTTGCGATGTCCATTTTGAAGAGCGCTGAGGGTGATGACAGCTCGTGCGAGAGATTCACCTATGCTTACTCTAATCCTATCCCCGGCAGAGCAAAGTTTATCCACACCTATAACTGCGACGGCAATCCGTTGCCTTCCTTTGAGGGTGAGCCTAAGACTTTAGAACTGCCCGATATGGATATCGACGCTTTGACCGACCTTATCTGGACTAATCTTAACGAAGATAACAAGGTTTCTTTGTTTGTAAGATACATTGATATCGAAACAGGCGAGGCCGAGACAAGAGTTGTCAATAAGAACGCTTAAGGAGAAGAAAAATGAAAGAATTTGAATTAAAATACGGCTGTAACCCCAATCAGAAGCCGGCTAAGATATTTATGCACGACGGAAGCGAGCTTCCTATCGAAATTTTGAACGGCCGACCCGGATTTATCAACTTCCTTGATGCCTTCAACTCCTGGCAGTTGGTAAAAGAGATCAAAGAAAATTTGGGCTTTCCTGCAGTTGCTTCTTTCAAGCACGTAAGTCCTACTTCGGCTGCTATCGGTCTTCCGCTCAGCGATAAGCTGAAAAAGGCTTGCTTTGTTGACGATATAGAAGGACTTGATGAATCTCCGTTGGCTTGTGCTTATGCCAGAGCCAGAGGAACCGACCGTATGTGCTCTTTCGGTGACTGGGTCGCTCTTTCCGATGTTTGTGATGTTACCACCGCTTTGATGATCAAGCGTGAGGTTTCTGACGGTATTATTGCACCTGGGTACGAGCCCGAGGCTCTTGAAATTCTTAAATCCAAGAGAAAAGGTACTTATAACATCGTTAAAATTGACGCTGATTTTGTTCCTGCCGAAATCGAGCACAAGCAGGTTTACGGCATCACCTTTGAGCAGGGAAGAAACAACTTTAAGATAGACCGCGACCTGCTTGCCAATATTGTTACCGAGAAAAAGGAACTGCCTGAGTCGGCTATCCGTGACCTTGTAATCGCACTTATCACCTTGAAGTATACTCAGTCCAACTCGGTCTGCTTCGCTGTTGACGGACAGGCTATCGGTGTCGGTGCGGGTCAGCAGTCGAGAGTGCATTGTACCCGTCTTGCAGGCGGCAAGGCTGATACCTGGTTCTTACGTCAGCACGACAAGGTATTGAATCTGCCTTTTAAGGATACTTTGGGACGTCCCGACCGTGACAATGTTATCGACGGCTACATCAACCAGAACGAAGAGGACGTTACCGCTGACGGCAACTGGCAGAAGTACTTTACGACAAGACCCGAGCCTTTTACAAGAGAAGAGCAGAGAGCATATCTTGATACCATTACCGGTGTTTCGTTGGGCTCCGATGCTTTCTTCCCGTTTGACGATAACATCGAACGCGCCAAAAAGAGCGGTGTTTCGTATATTGCCGAACCCGGCGGTTCTATCCGTGACGATGTTGTTATCGACTGCTGTAACAAGTACGGTATGACGATGGCATTTACGGGTATGAGACTTTTCCACCACTAATTTTTAGGAGTTTTTATAATGAAAGTAGCAGTTATCGGCAGTGGCGGAAGAGAACACGCTATTGTTAAGAAACTTAAAATGAGCCCTAAGGTTACCGAGCTGTTTGCGATTCCCGGCAACGGCGGAATTGCAAAGGACGCAATTTGTGCAGATATTTCGGTCAATGACATTGAAAAAATCGTTGAGTATGTCAAGAATAACGGCATCGAATATGTCGTTGTAACCCCCGATAATCAGTTAGTCGACGGTATGGTCGATGCTTTGAATGCCATCGGTGTTCCTTGCTTCGGTCCCGACAAAAAGGCCGCGATAATCGAGGGAAGTAAGGTCTTTTCTAAAGACTTAATGAAAAAATACGGCATTCCTACCGCAAAATATGAGGTCTTTAACGACCCTGAATTGGCATTGGAATATGTAAAGACCGCACCTCTGCCCACTGTTATCAAGGCAGACGGATTGGCACTCGGCAAGGGCGTTATAATTGCCGAGACAAGAGAAGCCGCGGTCGATGCCGTAGGCTCCATTATGGAGGACAAGATCTTCGGCGCATCGGGCGAAAATATAGTTATAGAAGAGTTTTTGACCGGTCCCGAGGCCTCGGTTCTTGCGTTTTGCGACGGTAAGACTTTGGTTCCGATGGTGTCGGCTATGGACCATAAGCGTGCCAAGGATAACGACAAGGGTCTTAATACCGGCGGTATGGGAACGGTTGCTCCGAACCCTTGTTATACTGAAAGTATTGCCAAAGAATGTATGGAGACCATTTTCCTTCCTACGTTGAGAGCAATGGAAAAAGAGGGAAGACCGTTTAAGGGTTGTCTCTTCTTCGGTCTTATGATCACTCCCGATGGCCCTAAGGTTATTGAATATAACTGCCGTTTCGGCGACCCCGAGACCCAGGTCGTTTTGCCGCTTTTGGAGAGTGATCTGTTAGAGGCTATGCTCGCTTGCACTAACGGTACTCTTGACAAGACCGAGGTCAAGTTCAAGGATGCCGCCGCTTGTTGTGTTGTTTTAGCGTCCGACGGATATCCTGAGAAGTACAATTCCGGCTTCCCGATAACGGTTGACGGTGAGGTCGACGGTTATCTTTACTACGCGGGTGCAAAGGCAAAGGGTAGCGAGATCGTCACCGCAGGCGGTCGTGTTATGGGCGTCACCGCAGTAAGTTCTGATCTGCCCTCTGCCATTAAAAAGGCATACAAGGAATCGGAAAAGGTTCACTTCAGTAACCTTTATAAAAGAAATGATATCGGAGCTCGCGCTCTCAAAATATTAGAGGGTTAAGGAGGACTGTTCTAATGGTATATCGCATATATGTCGAAAAGAGAGAAGGCCTTGCTCACGAGGCGGCCGCATTGCTTAGTGATCTGCGTTCGTTTTTAGGGGTCAAGGGACTTACTTCTCTTCGTATAATCAACCGTTATGATGTTGAAAATATTACAGAGGAACTGTTCGAATACTCCTGCAAGACCGTATTCTCAGAGCCGCAGTTGGACGTCATTTCCGACGAGATAGTAACCGACGGCTACAAGGTCTTTGCTGTTGAGGCCTTGCCCGGTCAGTTTGACCAGAGAGCCGACTCGGCTTCGCAGTGCATTCAGTTGATCTCCTGCCTTGACAGACCTACCGTTAAGTTCGCCAAAGTCTATTTGCTTGAGGGTGATGTTTCGGCTGAAGAGATCGAAAAAATCAAGAAGTATGTCATCAACCCCGTTGAGTCGAGAGAGGCTTCTTTAGAGCGTTATGACACACTTCACACCGAATATGATATTCCCGAAACCGTTGCAAATTTAGACGGTTTTATAAAGATGGAGGACGAAGAATTAGCACGCACTGTGCGTGAAATGGGTCTTGCAATGGATCTTGATGACCTTCGTTTCTGCCGTGATTACTTCAGATCTGAAAACCGCGATCCGTCGGTAACAGAGATCCGAATGATCGATACATATTGGTCTGACCACTGCCGTCACACCACTTTCTTAACGACTATTGACAGTGTCAAATTCGAAGACGAGCTGTTGCAGTCGGCATATGATGAGTATGTGTCAGCCCGAAAAGAGCTTGGACGCACTAAGCCGATAAACCTTATGGATATCGGTACATTGGGTGCAAGATATTTGAAGGCTAAGGGTATGTTGCCTAAACTCGACGAGTCTGAGGAGATCAACGCCTGCACAGTCAAGATGCAGATCGAGACCGAGGACGGTGTTGAGGACTGGCTGTTGCTCTTTAAAAATGAGACACATAATCACCCGACCGAAATTGAGCCGTTCGGCGGTGCCGCAACCTGTATCGGCGGTGCTATCCGCGATCCGCTGTCGGGCAGAAGTTATGTTTATGCCGCAATGCGTGTTACCGGTGCGGCCGATCCCTTGAAGCCATTAAGCGAGACTATGCCCGGCAAACTGCCGCAGAAAAAGATCGTTACAACTGCCGCCGCAGGCTATTCGTCTTACGGCAACCAGATAGGCCTTGCAACCGGTCAGGTGGATGAGCTTTATCACGACGGTTATGCTGCAAAGCGTCTTGAGATAGGCGCTGTTATTGCGGCTGCTCCGGCTGAGAATGTCCGCCGTGAAGTTCCCGCACCCGAAGATGTAGTCATACTGCTGGGTGGCAGAACAGGCCGTGACGGTTGCGGCGGTGCAACGGGTTCTTCTAAATCGCATACTTTGAGTTCTATTGAGACCTGCGGTTCCGAGGTTCAGAAGGGTAATGCTCCTGAGGAACGCAAACTGCAGAGATTGTTCCGCAATGCCGAGGCTTCACGTCTCATCAAGCGTTGTAATGACTTCGGTGCAGGCGGTGTTTCGGTTGCTATCGGTGAATTGGCTGACGGTCTTACCATTGACCTTAACGCCGTTCCTAAGAAGTACAACGGTCTTGACGGTACTGAGATCGCAATTTCCGAATCGCAGGAAAGAATGGCTGTTGTTGTTGAACCTAAAGATGTTAAACGCTTCTGCGAGATAGCCGAAAGTGAAAACTTAGAGGCAACCGTTGTTGCAACTGTTACGGCAGAGCCGAGACTCAAGATGCACTGGAACGGCAAGACTATTGTCGATCTGTCGCGCGAGTTTTTGAATTCCAACGGTGCTGAAAAGCACATTGATATTACACCTGCCGCTCCCGAAGAGTATAAGGCAAACGTTCCCTCCGATTTTGCAGACGGTGTGTTCGCTTTAGCCGACGACCTTAATATCTGCTCAAAACGCGGACTTTCCGAGCGTTTCGACTCGACTATCGGCGCAGGTACCGTCACGATGCCTTTCGGCGGTAAGAATCAGCTTACTCCGTCGCAGGCTATGGTCAATAAGATCTCAGTCGAGAGTAAGCACACCGATAACTGTTCGTATATGGCTTGGGGTTATAACCCTGCTATTGCCGAGAAGTCGCCTTATCACAGTGCGTATTTGGCGGTTGTTGAGTCGGTCGCAAAGCTCATTGCCGCAGGTGCATCTTTTGAGGACGTATATTTAACTTTCCAGGAATACTTTGAAAAGCCGATGCAGGACGGCAAGCGTTGGGGTAAACCTTTAGCTGCTTTGCTCGGTGCATTCAAGGCTCAGAAAGAATTAGGAATTGCCGCGATCGGCGGTAAGGACTCTATGAGCGGTACCTTCGAAAAGCTGGACGTTCCGCCGACTCTCGTTTCGTTCGCTGTCACTACAGGAAAGGTCGACGAGGTCATTACCGGTGAGTTTAAGGGTGCTGACCATAAGGTCGTGCTCGTAAAACCCGAAACCGATAAATTCGGTCTGCCTAAGACAGAGTCACTCCTCAAGGTGTTTAACGATGCTACCGCTCTTATGAGAAGCGGTAAGGTATATGCCGCTTGGACACCTATTCGCGGCGGTGTTGCCGAGGGTGTTATGAAGATGGCTTTCGGTAACTCGATAGGCTTTGAGTTTGACAGCACTGTTTCGATGGAAGATATCTTCGGTTATAACTACGGTGCATTCATTTTAGAGGTTGCCAACGATGTAGAATTAGGTCTTACTATCGGTAAAACAATCGAAGAAAAGGCTATTAAGTACGGTGACAAGGTTGTTGATCTAGGCAAACTTTGTGACGTTTGGGAACAGAAGTTAGAGCCGGTATATTCCTGCAATATCGAGCAGAGCCAGGGTGCTATTGAAGCCTTTGAGTATAAGGCAACCGCTTATCCCGCACCTAAATTAAAGGTCGCAAGACCCAAAGCAGTCATCCCTGTTTTCCCGGGAACAAACTGCGAGTTCGATACCGCAAAAGCACTTCGCGATGCGGGCGCCGACCCCGAAATTATCGTGGTAAATAATCTCTCGGCTGACGGTATTTCGCGCTCGGTCGAAAAAATGGCAAAGGCAATAAAAGAGTCGCAGATCGTCTTTATCCCCGGCGGATTCTCGGGTGGTGACGAGCCTGACGGTTCGGGTAAATTCATTACTGCATTCTTAAAAAATGCCGAGATAAAAGAGCAGATAACCGATCTTTTAGAGTCGCGAGACGGTCTTATGGCCGGTATCTGCAACGGCTTCCAGGCACTTATTAAGTTAGGATTAGTACCCTTCGGTAAGATCATCGATACCGATGAAAACTGCCCGACCTTGACCTTTAATACCATTGGACGTCACCAGTCAAGGATCGTCAGAACCCGCATTTCTTCCAATAAATCTCCGTGGCTCCAAAGTACTAACGTCGGCGATGTTTATTCTGTGCCGATCTCGCATGGTGAGGGCAGATTCTTAGCATCTGAGGAGCTTATCAGAAAGCTGGCTCAAAACGGTCAGATCGCTACTCAGTATGTTGACCTTGGCGGCAATGTTACTACCGATGTACGCTTCAACCCCAATAACTCCGCATTCGCTATCGAGGGTATTACTTCACCCGATGGTCGTGTGTTTGGTAAGATGGGTCACAGCGAGCGTGTCGGTAACGGACTTTATAAAAATGTTTTGGGCGACTACGACATTAAGATGTTTGAGTCGGCTGTTAAATACTTTAAATGAGGAGTGTTTAGAAGATGTTGACAGATATTGAAATTGCTCAGTCGGTTCAAATGAAGCCGATAACTGAGATCGCAAAGACAGCGAAGGTCGATGAAAAATACCTTGAGCAGTATGGCAAGTACAAGGCAAAGGTTGATTATGCTCTGTTAGACGAAACTCCCGAAAAGAACGGCAAGCTGATACTTGTCACTGCTATTACTCCCACACCGGCAGGTGAGGGAAAGACCACCACTACCATCGGTCTTGCCGACGGTATGAGAAGAATCGGTAAAAATGTTATGGTTGCTCTTCGTGAGCCGTCTTTGGGACCCGTTTTCGGTATCAAAGGCGGTGCCGCAGGCGGCGGTTATGCTCAGGTCGTTCCGATGGAGGATATCAACCTGCATTTCACGGGCGACTTCCACGCTATCGGTGCGGCAAACAACCTGCTTGCCGCAATGCTTGATAACCACATCTATCAGGGTAACGCTCTTAATATTGACCCCAGACGTATCACCTGGAAGCGTTGCGTAGATATGAATGACCGTCAGTTGAGATTTGTTACCGACGGTCTTGGCGGTCGCGTTAACGGTGTACCGCGCGAGGACGGATATGATATTACCGTTGCTTCGGAAATTATGGCTGTTTTCTGTCTCGCATCCTCGATTGCTGACTTAAAAGAGCGT
The DNA here is from genome assembly GCA_015066395.1 of Oscillospiraceae bacterium. Lineage (GTDB taxonomy): Bacteria > Bacillota > Clostridia > Oscillospirales > Acutalibacteraceae > UMGS172. Next base: position 13,006 of record SVOL01000004.1, read on the forward strand.
CTTTCTAAGATAATTGTTGGCTACACTTATGACGAAAAGCCCGTTACCGCAGGGGACTTAAAGGCTGTCGGTGCAATGGCTGCACTTTTAAAGGATGCCATTAAACCTAATCTTGTTCAGACTCTTGAGGGAACTCCGGCTTTCGTTACGGCGGTCCGTTTGCTAATATTGCCCACGGATGTAACTCTGTAATGGCTACTAAAATGGCTATGCGCTTGGGTGATTACGCCATTACTGAGGCAGGTTTCGGTGCTGACCTCGGTGCTGAAAAGTTCCTTGATATTAAGTGCCGTATGGCCGGTCTTACTCCGTCGGCGGTGGTCGTTGTTGCTACTATTCGTGCATTGAAAATGCACGGCGGTGTTGCAAAGACCGATTTGGGTACAGAGAACTTGGAGGCTTTGGAAAAGGGTATTCCTAATCTTCTTCGTCACGTTTCCAACATTAAAAATATTTACAAGCTGCCTTCTGTTGTAGCTATTAACCGTTTCCCGACCGACACCGATATGGAGGTTGAACTCATTATCGAAAAGTGCAGGGCATTGGGCGTTAATGTTGTTCTGTCCAACGTTTGGGCCGAAGGCGGTAAGGGCGGCGAGGAATTGGCTCGCGAGGTCGTCCGTCTTTGCGAAGAGGAAAAGGGCGATTTCACCTATTCCTATGAGCTCGACGGTACTATCGAAGAGAAGATCGAGGCGATCGTCAAAAAGGTTTACGGCGGTGTGGGCGTTACCTTCCTGCCGAACGCTAAAAAGCAGATCGCTCAGTTGACAGCGTTAGGCTTTGACAAGTGTCCTATCTGCGTTGCAAAGACTCAGTATTCCTTCTCGGATGACCAGACAAAGCTCGGTGCTCCTGAGGGATTTACAGTAACTGTTAAAAACGTCAAGGTTTCTGCAGGTGCAGGCTTTGTTGTGGCTTTAACCGGTGATATTATGACTATGCCAGGTCTGCCCAAAGTCCCTGCGGCTGAGAAAATTGATGTTGATGATAACGGTAAAATTTCCGGATTGTTCTAAAATAAAAATGAAAAGGTGCTCACCATTCGGTGAGCACCTTTTTTAAAAACGCTTATTACTCTTTAAACATTAAACAGGAAGTGAACAACGTCGCCGTCCTGCATAACGTATTCCTTGCCTTCGGAACGGACAAGACCTTTTTCTTTGGCTGCAACCAAAGCCTTGTCATCGTTTCCGCAAGCGATAAGATCCTTGTAGGCAACGACTTCGGCTCGTATAAAGCCTTTTTCAAAGTCGCTGTGGATCTTGCCTGCGGCCTGCGGAGCTTTGGTGCCTTTTTTGATGGTCCAGGCTCTGACCTCGGGCTGACCTGCGGTAAGGTAGGAGATAAGTCCAAGTAATGAATAGCAGGTCTGGATCAAACGGTCAAGACCCGAACGCTCTAACCCCAATTCCTCTAAGAAAACGGCCTTTTCGTCCTCTTCCATTTCGGCGATATCCGCCTCTAACGATGCACAGATGGGCAGGGTTTCGGCACCCTCTAATTTAGCTTGCGCCTTAACGAGGTTGTAACGCTCGTTAGTGTCGATACCGTTCTGGAAATCGTCCTCACTCATATTGCAGGCGTAGATAACGGGCTTCGATGACAGCAACTCGATGGTGGAAAGAATAGCGGCTTCCTGATCGTTGCACTCGACTGAACGAGCAGTTTTCCCACCTTCAAGTTCTGAGATCAAACGCTTTAAGAAATCAACCTCTGTTTGATATGATTTGTCACCTTTCAGAGCCTTGTTGGCTTTATCAAGACGGCGTTCAAGGATCTCAAGATCGGAGAGGATAAGTTCTAAGTTGATTGTCTCAATGTCACGGGCAGGGTCGACCGAGCCTTCAACGTGAATGATGTCATCGTTTTCAAAACAACGGACAACGTGCACGATGGCGTCAACCTCACGAATATGAGAGAGGAATTTGTTGCCCAAGCCTTCGCCTTTGGAAGCGCCTTTAACAAGACCTGCAATGTCGACAAATTCGATAACAGCAGGTGTGAATTTTTGAGGATGATACATTTCAGCCAGCTTGTCCAATCGCTCGTCGGGCACGGAGACCATACCGACGTTCGGCTCAATAGTGCAGAATGGATAGTTGGCCGACTGAGCACCGGCATTTGTAATAGCATTAAAAAGTGTTGACTTGCCGACATTCGGCAGTCCGACGATACCTAATTTCATAATTTTCACTCCGGATAATTTAAACAATTTACCTAATTATACAGTTTTCGGTACTGTTTTGCAAGTGCGAATTACAAATAGTCAAAATTAAATCCATTTTATATAAAATAATCCTTTAAATTCTTTAAAAGATATAGTATAATAATTGTGTATATTAGGAGCAGTATGTACTGCGAGTAATGAAAGGAGAATTGAAATGGGTTCACCTTATTCGGTGTCACTGGCAAAAATCATTAAGAATTTCCGTCTTGAAACGGTTCATATGCCTGCACCTGCAGAGAATATTTATATCAGTAATGTTGAGGTCAACCGTCCGGGTCTGCAGCTCAGTGGATTTTATGAGTACTTTGATGCGGGCCGTATTCAGGTCATCGGCAAGAGTGAAGAAGGCTTTTTGACAGAGCAGCTGGACAACGGCGAGCATAAGAGACGTATTGATGAGTTTTTCTCTAAAAAACCGTCGGTGGTCATCATTTCTCGCAATTTGGACATACCTGAGATGAAGGTCGCCGCCGAAAAGTACTCGGTGCCGCTGCTTCGCACTGCTGATGCGACTTCGAGTTTTATGGCTTCGCTCATTTCGTTCCTTAACGTCGAATTGGCACCTCGCGTTACCCGTCACGGTGTTCTGGTCGAGGTTTACGGCGAAGGCTTGCTCATTTTGGGTGAAAGCGGCGTTGGTAAGAGTGAAACTGCTATTGAGCTTGTAAAACGCGGTCACCGTCTTATTGCTGACGATGCGGTTGAGATACGCAAGGTCTCTAACCGCTCGCTGGTTGGTTCCGCACCCGAGAACATCCGTCATTTTATCGAGCTTCGCGGCATAGGAATTATCAATGCACGCCGCATTTTCGGTGTCGGTGCTGTTAATCTGACCTCGAAGATCGACCTTGTTATAAACCTTGAACAATGGCAGTCCGATAAGGTTTACGACCGAATGGGACTTGAGGAGCATACCACCAATATTTTGGACAATGAGGTGACCTCGGTTACTATCCCTGTAAAACCCGGTCGAAATTTGGCTGTTATTATTGAGGTTGCCGCTATGAACAACCGTCAGAAGAAGATGGGTTACAATGCGGCTCACGAGTTGTTGAAGAGACTCGGTATGACCGATGATATTCCCGATAACGAGGGAGAAGTAGACGTTTATCTGTAAACTTAGGAGAGTTGTTTATGTATTATTTGGGTATAGATCTGGGCGGTACAAATATCGCGGCCGCAGTTGTTAATGAAAAGTATGAGATCGTCGGCAAGGCATCGTTAAAGACTAACTGTCCGAGACCTGCAGAAGAAATTGCCGAGGATATGTATAAAGCGGGTGTGCTGGCTATAGAAAACAGCGGTTTAAAGCTCGATGATATTGCCGAGGTCGGCGTCGGTTCACCCGGTAGTGTTGACCATAATACGGGCTTTATATGCTTTGCCAATAATCTTGGGTTTCATAATGTGCCTTTAGGTGATATGCTGGAAGCTAAATTCGGTCGCAGAGTGTTTTTGGAAAATGATGCCAACGCCGCGGCATACGGTGAACTTTTGGCAGGTGCAGGTCGCGGTGCCAAGCAGTTTGTTGCCATCACTTTGGGAACAGGTGTCGGTGGCGGTGTTATCGTCAACGGTCAGATCATTTCGGGTATGAATTATGCCGGTGGAGAGTTGGGTCATATTGTTATTGTGAAAGACGGTGAACCCTGCTCTTGCGGAAGGAACGGTTGTTGGGAGTCGTATGCTTCGGCCACCGCTCTCATTCGTCAGACCAAAGCGGCTATGGAACTTGATAAGAACAGCAAAATGTGGGAGGTCTCCGATAACGGTCAGCACATAAGCGGCAGAACCGCCTTTGATGCTATGCGTCTCGGTGACGAGACCGCAACAAAGGTCGTTAAGGAATTCTGTGATTATGTTGCCTGCGGTCTTACTAATATCATCAATATTTTCCAGCCTGAGGTCGCCTGCATCGGCGGCGGTATCTCAAAAGAGGGTGAAACTTTGGTTGCACCGATCAGAGATTATATCAACCGCGAAGTATACTCTAAAAATTCAGACAAGCAGACCGTTATTAAAGCGGCTGAACTCGGCAACAACGCCGGCATAATCGGTGCCGCGTTCTTAGGAAATCTTTACAGATAAGAGAGTGGGGTGCTTTCGTGGATATAAAAAGTTTAAAATCAGGTGCGGAAGCACTCGGATTTAGGTGTACTTTAGACGAACCGATGAGAGAGCATACATCGTTTCTCATCGGCGGTCCGGCCGACCTTTTTATTGAGGTGGCCGATGTCAACAAAATGCCGCAACTGCTGGCACTTTTAAAGGAATGCGACGTGCCATTTACCGTTGTAGGCCGGGGTACTAATCTGCTCGTGTCCGACGAAGGAATCGGCGGTGCTGTCGTTTTTATGGCTGATGAAAGTTTGAATTTTGACGGCGAAACGGTAACTGCCGCGGCAGGCGTTAAACTCACTAAAATGTGTGTTGAGGCTAAGGTGTTATCTTTGTCGGGCTTTGAGTTTGCTTGCGGAATACCCGGTACTGTCGGAGGTGCTGTATATATGAACGCCGGTGCCTACGGCGGTGAGATCAAAGACGTTATCGTAAGTTGTACATCGCTGACTCAGGACGGCAAGGTCGTGACAAGAACAGCAGACGAACTGGCTTTAGGTTACAGAACGAGTATTTTCAAAACGAACGGTGAGATAATTCTGTCGGCTGCTTTTAAACTTATAAAGGGTAATAAGGAGACTATCCGCAGTACGATGGAGGACCTTTTGCAAAAGCGCAAGGCAAAACAGCCGGTAGAGTTTCCGAGTGCGGGAAGTACCTTCAAGCGTCCCGAGGGCTATTTTGCCGCAGCACTTATTGAGCAATGCGGTCTTAAGGGCTATTCGGTAGGTGACGCTGAGGTCAGTGTCAAGCATTCCGGTTTTGTTATAAACAAGGGTAATGCAACTGCCGCAGACGTTTTGCAGTTGATAGAGGATATAAAGAAGACCGTTTTTGAACAAACGGGAGTGAATTTAGAAATGGAAGTTATTTTTAAAGGTAGGTGACTGTAGTGGAGTTAGTAATTGTAACGGGTATGTCGGGAGCAGGTAAATCCGTAGCGGCAAACGCTCTTGAAGATATCGGCTTTTACTGTATCGATAATATGCCGCCGGCTTTGATAGGACCTGTTGCCGAGTTGTCGCACCGCGGTCAGTCTGACCTTGGCCGTGTTGCCATAGTTACCGATATAAGAGGCGGTAAAATGTTCAACGAGCTGGTTCCCGTTTTGAAAAATATGCGTGACAGCGGTGTTGAATATAAGATCCTTTTTTTGGAAGCCTCCAACGATAAGATAGTTACAAGATATAAAGAGACCCGCAGAAGCCATCCTATGGCCAGATACTCAAAATTGAGCGTTGCTCAGCAGGTCGAAAAGGAAAGGGAAATGTTGAAGCCGTTAAAGGATATGGCTGATTATATTATCGACACTACCATTTCCTCGACATCGATCTTGAAGGAGCGTATTACCAATCTGTTTTTAGGGGATATCAGCGAGGGTATGCCCATTCAGTGCATCTCGTTTGGCTTTAAGTACGGTTGTGTGTCTGAGGCTGATATTGTTCTCGATGTGAGATGTCTTAAAAACCCTTATTATGTGGCTGATCTGAAGCATCGCACGGGGTTAGAGGAGCCGGTCAAAGATTTTGTTTTGGATCTGCCCGAGGCCAAAGGGTTAAAAGAAAAGATACTGTCGCTTATCGATTATACAGTTCCCCTTTACTGTAAAGAGGGAAAGAGCCAGTTGGTCATTGCGATAGGTTGCACCGGCGGAAAGCACCGTTCGGTGGTTTTTGCGGAGCTTATACATAAGCATTTGGAAGAGAATAATTACCGTTCTTCGGTCAATCACCGAGATATCGGGAAGGAGTAAATGGTGGAAAAGCTGTCTTTTTCGGCAACGCTTAAAACCGAGATTTCAAAAGTTAAACCGACCGGTTGTTGCAGAGTTGCCGAGTGTTATGGCCTTTTGCTGTTCGGTCGGTCTTTTTGCAATTATGAGATCGCACTCAGGACCGCTGTTAAATCGGTTGCTGAGCATTATGCGTCGCTTGTAAAACTATGCTTTGGTGTGCATACTGTTATTACGGAAAGCGGTGACCTAAAGAAGAGTTATGCCGTTACGGTGCCGGGTGAAGCTGATAGGGCGAGGATCATAAATTACTACGATTCCGGTGAGCAGGATTGGATAATGAATCCGAAGTTTTTAAAACGCAGTTGTTGCCGCTGGGCATTTATTAAAGGCGCGTTTCTCGCTTGCGGAAGCATCAATGACCCTGATAAGAGTTATCATCTGGAGTTTGCAGTAAAGGACCCGACCTTAGCCTTTGCTTTTGCGGCTTTTTTAGAACTGTGCGGTCATAAGCCGAAACACAGTCAACGCAGTTCGGTCACCGCTCTTTACTATAACAACAGCGAAACGCTGGAAGAACTTTTGGGCGGTATGGGTGCTTTGCGGGAGAGCCTGGAGGTTATGGAACTTAAGGTCGTTAAAAGTATGCGAAACCGACTTAATCGCCGCAATAACTTTGAGACCGCAAATATTTCAAAAACAGTTAATGCCGCGGTTGGGCAAACTCAAGCTATAGAGTATCTTATAAAAGAAAATCTTATAGGAATGCTGCCAGAGGAACTTTATGAAGTCGCCGTTTTGCGAAGAGAAAACCCTGACGCATCGTTGGCCAAACTGTGTGAACTGTCGGGAAACGGCATTTCGCGTTCGGGAATCAATCACCGATTGCAAAGGATCGTTGACTTTGCCAACGAGGAAAAACTAAAGAAGATCAACTGAAAGGCAGGTGCTTTTTGTGACACCGTTCGTTCATTTACATTTACACACGGAATATAGTTTGTTAGACGGCGCGTGCCGCATAAAGCAGCTTGTTGCCGCCGCCAAAGAAAAAGGACAGACCGCTATTGCCATCACCGATCACGGTGTTATGTACGGTGCGGTAGAGTTTTATAAAGAGGCTAAAAAGCAGGGGATAAAGCCGATCATCGGCTGTGAGGTCTACGTTGCACCGAAAAGCCGTTTTGACAAGGTCAAGAGCGCGGATAACGAGTACCGTCACCTTGTACTTTTGTGCAAAAATGCCACGGGCTACCGTAACTTAACAGAGCTTGTGTCCCGCGGATTTACAGAAGGATTTTACTCCCGTCCGAGAATCGACGAGGAACTGCTTGCACAGCATACCGAAGGTCTTATTGCCTTGTCGGCCTGCCTTTCGGGTGAGGTGCCGAAGTGTCTTTTGAGGAATGATTATGCGGCCGCTAAAGAAGCCGCAATTCGCTATGAAAAGATGTTCGGAAAGGGTAACTATTATCTCGAACTGCAGGATCATGGGCTTGATGAGGAACTTCGTGTTGTCCCGCAGATAAAACGAATCGCCAAGGAAACGGGTATACCGTTAGTCGCGACCAACGATGTGCATTACATCGAAAAGCAGGATTCTCAGATGCAGAAGATACTCATCTGCATCGGCACTAACCACACTGTCAATGAGGATTCGGGGTTAGAGTTCGGAAGTGACGAATTTTACCTTAAAACAGGTGACGAAATGGCGTCACTTTTCCCCGAGGAAGCAATAAATAATACTGTAAAGATTGCCGAAATGTGTGATTTTGATTTCGATTTCGGTCACACAAAACTGCCGTTTTTCGATATCGGCGATAAGAACCATACCGAGCATTTAAGGAAGCTTAGTTTCAGCGGTGCTGATCGTATTTACGGTAAAGATTTGCCGCAAGAGGTGACAGAACGCCTTAATTACGAGTTGTCGGTCATCGACCGAATGGGATATATCGACTACTTCCTTATTGTTGCGGATTTTGTTAATTTCGCTAAGAGTAACGATATTCCCGTAGGACCGGGAAGAGGCTCGGGTGCAGGCAGTCTTGTGGCATACTGCATTGGAATTACCGGAATTGACCCATTGAAATATAATCTTATTTTCGAGCGTTTTCTAAACCCCGAGCGTGTTTCGATGCCCGACTTTGATATCGACTTTTGCTATGTCCGCCGTCAAGAGGTCATTGACTATGTTGTATCGAAGTACGGCAGTGACCACGTTGCGCAGATCGTCACGTTCGGCACAATGGCGGCTAAAGCCGCTATCCGTGATGTCGGCAGAGCATTGGATATTCCGTATGCCACCTGCGACAGGATCGCCAAACTCATTCCTAAAGAATTAAAGGTCACTATCAGCTCGAGCCTTGAACGTGTACCGGAACTGAAAAAGGAGTATGAGTCGGATCCGGCCATCGCATCGCTTATTGACAATGCGATAAAGGTCGAGGGTATGCCGAGACACGCATCTACCCACGCCGCAGGTGTTGTTATAACCGATAAACCTGTGGCAGAGTACGTGCCGTTGGCCACCAACGACGGTTCTGTTGTCACTCAGTACACAATGACCACTCTTGATGAGTTGGGACTACTTAAAATGGACGTGTGTCTTGTTCGCTAACGAAAAACTTCTGAAAAGAAAACAAGTTAGCGGAGTAAATCAAGTAAAGATTTACTTAACTGATAAATTGATTAGAGTGGTGCAACTCCACTTGTTGGGTAAATGTCGATACCCAATCCCCTAAGACTCCGTTATGCTGTAACATCTCAAAATGTTATGGTGTAGAGCACGGTGAAGTCGGCTGAAAAGCGACCTAAACAAAAGAAATATACAAGTAAGAGTTGGTTCAAAAGTGGTTAGAACCCGCCTGCTCAGAAAGTATAAAGTAAATTGCATGGTTGCGAAGGTAAGTCGGGGGTCCTGTAAAATGTGATATGTCTAATCACCATGAATTGTCGTATGTACGGCTCGTAATTTTTCGAGACCCCGACGAAAGTTGGGGGGCTCCTGTAGGAGTTTAAGTCGCAGTAACAGCATTGTCCATTACGGTTACTGTACCTATCCCAAAGAGGTTAGGTGTTCTGATTCCATCGACAGCGGAAAAAAGAACGGCTTACGGGTCAAAGACAAAGGCTAAGTCACAATAATTAAAGGATAGATTTATCGGAACAAGAGAACCTCGAAAGAGAATGATAAGGCATTTGAGTGCCAATGTCTCTAATAGGTAGGAAATGACCTATGAATTCGAGGGGCGGCTGCCCGTAGTAGTCTGAGGTAGGGAAAGCCTACCACATGGCGAAGGGGCATAGTCGGGAATTAGAATGATGTAGAATAGTTCAATTGTTAAGGTAGCCGCTGAGCGAAACGAACTAACCATAGGAGGTGATTGCCTATGGGGACAAAACTTAACAAAGTTCCCTCCACCGAGAAGGAACTCAACGAACTACTACAAAAGATTTATTCCACGGCAAAAGATTGTTATGAATCAAGAACAGAATGTAACTTCACTGGAATACTTGAAATCGTCGCATCTGAACCCAACATAGTTTCAGCAATTCATAAAATCAAAGGTAACAAAGGAAGTCACACCGCTGGTGTTGATGGAAAGGTTATTGATGACTGCTTGAACCTGAAATATGAAGAGGTAATCGAATTAGTCAGAAAGAAATTGTCTGACTATCACCCTGATAAGGTGCGAAGAGTATGGATTCCCAAACCAGGTAAGTCTGAAAAGAGACCACTTGGAATTCCCACAATATCGGATAGAATTGTGCAAGAGTGTGTGAGGCGAGTGATTGAACCAATCGCCGAGGGTCAGTTCTTTGAACATTCCTATGGATTCAGACCGATGAGGTCTGCTGACATGGCAGTGGCAAGAATAAAAAGACTCAACTTCACAGCAAAATGTTACTGGATAGTCGAGGGCGACATTAAAGGCTTCTTTGATAACATTGACCACAATGTTATGATTGAAAGTTTGTGGCAAATCGGCATTCGTGATAGACGAATACTCAGTATCATCAAGCAAATGCTCAAAGCAGGAATAATGAATGAATGCGAAACAAGTGAACTTGGAACACCGCAAGGTGGAATAATTTCACCGCTATTAGCAAACATTTATTTGAACCGATTCGACCGATTTATAACTGGGGACTTCGAGCGAAAAGAACTAAGGCGAACATTCAACCGTAACGACCAAAGGTTGGCGGCTATGCGAAAGCAAAGCAACCTAAAAACCTGTTATTATGTCCGATATGCTGATGACTGGGTTATCCTCACGGATAACGAGGAAGATGCTGAACGACTGAAATACAAGGCAAAGAGATATCTTCGAGATACACTCAAACTTGAACTTTCAGAAGAAAAGACACTAATAACGAATGTCACAAGTAGACCCATCAAGTTTTTGGGGGTCGAAATTAAGATGGACTATCGGAACGGAAGAATGGTCAACAAAGTGTCTCCCGATATGGTGAGATTTGACCGAAAGATGAAAGAACTAAAACGAGAACTGTTTATGTTGCGAAAAACGGCAACATGGGACACGGAGCGATTAGTTCAGAACATCACACGAGTCAACTCCATAATCGTAGGACTAATGAACTATTACAGTATGTGCGACCAAATTAGTGTCGTGGTGAGGAAATATGCTTGGCTTCTCAAGTACACAGCATATAAATCCCTAAAACGATACGGCGGTAAGTGGATACGAGCAAATAGAGTATCAAACCTTATAGGATTGCACAGTGGGCATCGTGCTCACATCCCTGCAATCTCATATAAAGGAATGTACATCGGAATTACGGATATAAACTTTGCTAAGTGGAGCAATCCCAAACTTAAAAAGCAAGAGGAAAATCCGTTCACCGCTGAGGGTAGAGAACTCTACAATCAGCGAATGAGAAAACGAGGACTTAAAGTTCGAGTGGATGAAGTAAACTCCTCGGAGCATGCTTTGTTCCTTAGAACAAATAAGAGTCGCCTCTACAATTTCGAATACTTTATGAATCGTCCGTACACATACAACCGTGATAAAGGTAAATGCAAAATCTGTAATGGATATGTCGAACCATATGAGGTACACACTCATCATGTAGACCCGAAGTTACCATGGAATGAAGTGAATAAGGTCAAGAACCTAATTACAGTTCATATCTACTGTCACCAATTGATTCACAACGATACAGAGCCAGTAAATCTGTCAGAAGAAACTGTCAAAAGACTTGCGAAATATCGCAAGAAATTGAACTAACTTTCTATACACAAAAGCAGATTTCCAACCTGTCATACTTAATACAAATGAGATGAAAGGTGGAAATCAATATGCAAAAAATAATTGCTATTATCTTAACTATGCTAATCGTCCTTGGAATGGTGGGTTGCAATCAAGTAATCACACCTGGTCAAGACGGAAGTAAACTCCCGATTGATGGATGGGAAACAACAATCTCCTATGCGAACTGGTCAGATGATGCATCAATCTCCAACGGAGCATTGAACAGCGAAAAACTGAACAGCAACACAGGACATTGTCCCATCTATAAGATTGACACCATGAATGACCTGAAGCAATTCAAGGCCAAATATGGCGAAATCCTTTCCATGAATCAAAGTTACAACGAAATACCATCCTTTGAAGATGCTACATCTAAATACGATGAGGCATTCTTCGAGGTAAACTCACTGCTTGTCATCTACGTCGCTACGAGTAGCGGTTCAGAAAGATATGGAATAAGTGAAGTTGAAAATGATATGAAGTCGTTTACAGTTCATGTGAAACAAACAAACAATCCAGAAGTTGCAACCGAAGATATGGCAGGTTGGTTTATTACAGTGGCAGTACAGGACAGCACAATCCGTGATTGCGAGTCCTTTGATGCTAATTTTAATAATGCTAAGTAATGTATAGAAATGTATTCTGACATCATTCGAAAGTAGGTTACCGAAGCCTACTGATTCTCGATGGAGAGCCGTGTGCGGTGAAAGTCGCACGCACGGTTCGAAGTGGGGGAAAACGACCCGTAACAGATAATGCTGACGGTGTTCGTTACCTATCACTACTTTTTGGGACTTCGCAACCTTACCGTTATCGACGATACCGTCAAAATGATAAAGGCGGACAACCCCGAATTCGATATAACTAAAATCGATCTTCAGGACAAGGCTACGATGAAGATGATGTCGCAAGGTCTTACCGACGGCGTTTTCCAGTTTGAATCGGGCGGAATGAGGTCGGTTCTGCAGTCCTTTAAGCCCGAAAAAATCGAAGATCTGATAGCGATAATCTCGCTTTACAGACCGGGTCCGATGGATTCGATTCCGAAGTATATAAAGAATCGCCATAACCCGTCAGCGATAAAGTATAAGACCGAACTTTTGAGACCGATATTAGAGGTCACATACGGTTGCGTTGTCTACCAGGAGCAGGTAATGCAGATATTCCGTGAATTGGCGGGATATTCATTAGGACGTGCAGACATCGTTCGCAGAGCGATGTCTAAAAAGAAGCACGACGTTATGGAAAAAGAGCGTCACGCCTTTATCTACGGTGACAAGAATCCCGACGGAACCGTTGCTTGTGAGGGTTGTGTCAGCCGTGGAATTTCGCCGAAGGTGGCGGAGAGTATCTTCGATGAAATGACGGCGTTCAGTTCTTACGCTTTTAATAAATCTCATGCGGCGGCCTATGCTTACGTTGCTTATCAGACGGCCTATTTAAAGTGCCATTATGAAAAGCAGTATATGTCGGCGCTCCTTACGAGTGTGCTTGATGACGGTGTGAAACTGTCGAAGTACATTGCCGAGTGTCAGAAGAACGGAATCAAGGTTCTGCCGCCCGATGTAAACCGCAGTAACCGAGGTTTTACCGCGACCGAAGAGGGTATTCGCTTCGGTTTACTGGCAGTTCGTAATATCGGTGTGAACTTAGTCGAAAAATTGATAGCCGAACGCCAAAACGGTGAGTTTTCTTCTGTTTACGATTTCTGCACCCGACTTTACGGTAATGACCTGAATCGCCGTGCCGCCGAGAGTCTTATCAAGTGTGGTGCATTTGATTGCTTCGGCAACACACGCCGCCAACTCTTGCAGGGCATAGAGCCTTTGATGAAGGCGGTCGAGGGTGTCAAGCGTTATTCTGCAGGCGGTCAGATGGGACTGTTTGATACTGCTGAGGAAACGGTCGTCGATATTGGCTACACCTTGCCGGAATGTGATGAAATGCCGCAGTTTGAACTGTTGCAAGGTGAAAAGGAAGTCACGGGAATGTATATCTCGGGTCATCCTTTGTATGAATACTCTGCCGCAATGAGCGAAAAGGGTCTGGTCAAGACGTTTGATCTTTTAGATGCTGAGACCAACCATAAATTAGACGGCAAGTTTGTGTCAATGGTTGTAATGGCGTCGAAACTTCGAAGAAAGCAGACAAAATCCAATGACACTATGGCTTTCTTAGAGGTTGAGGATATGTACGGTTCGGTTAATGTGTTGGTCTTTCCTAAGCTTTATGCTGAACATCAGCATTTGATGAATGTTGGCTCGGTGTTGAAAATATCCGGACGAGTCTCGGTAAAGGAATCAGGTGAGGTGGACTTGGTCTGTTCTAAGATGGAGCAGGTCAAAAAGGGCACGGTGAATGAGACTAAACGTAAGATCCGTAAAGGTCTTTATTTAAAGTTGCCGTCGCTCGACTCTGATGAGTATAAAAAGGCTCGCAGGATGATGGATATTTTTAAAGGAGATGTGCCGGTCATCGTCAAGGTTAACGATATCGGCAAGGCTTTGGTTGCACCTGAAAACCGATGGGTCACGGTCGGTGAGTCTCTGCTTCGTGATTTAGAGGAACTTTTGGGGCAAGATAATGTAAAGTATGTCGAATAAACATCGGATTTGCTTGACATTGTTATTAAAAAGTTGTATTATTACCATTGATTAAATAAATGGTAGTTCCGGAAAGGAAATGATATATTATGGGAAATATGAGTGCAATCGGTGTTCTTACCAGCGGCGGTGACGCTCCGGGTATGAACGCGGCTGTCCGTGCCGTTGTCAGAACTGCTATTGCAATGGGCATTAAGTGTTTTGGTATCAGACGTGGTTACAACGGACTTATCGAGGGTGATATTTTTGAACTCACTCTCCGTGATGTGAGCGATACTATCCATCGCGGCGGTACTATTCTTTATACCGCCAGAAGCCCTAAGTTCAAGACTGAAGAGGGCATGGAGATGGCTATCAACAACTGCAAGAAATTCGGTATTCAGGGTATTGTCGTTATCGGCGGTGACGGCTCCTATAGAGGTGCAAGAGACCTGTCTTTGAGAGGCATTCCCTGTGTCGGTATTCCCGGTACTATTGATAATGATATCGCATCTACCGATTATACCATCGGTTTTGATACTGCTATGAACACCGCCATGGAAATGGTTGACCGCTTGCGTGATACTACCCAGTCTCACGAGCGTTGCAGTGTTGTTGAGGTTATGGGCAGACACGCCGGTTGGATCGCTCTGCAGGCAGGTATTGCCGTAGGTGCTACTGCTATCCTCGTTCCCGAGATCGAGTATGATTTGAGGAATGAAATTGTTCCGAAGATCCTTAATACTCAGAAGTCGGGCAAAAAGCATTTTATCGTTATTGTTGCCGAGGGTGTCGGTGATGTTGATAAAATTGCCGCTAAACTTGAGGCTTTGACGGGCATCGAAGCGAGAGCGACGGTTTTGGGTCATGTTCAGCGTGGCGGCAGACCGACCGTTCGTGACCGCCAGATGGCAAGCTGTATGGGATACTATGCTGTTGAACTTCTGAGCCGCGGTGTCGGCAACCGTGTTGTCTGCTACCGTTCGGGTATGCTTATCGACACCGATATTTACGAGGCACTCAATATGACCAAGCCTTTCGACGTCGATATGTACAATATGGCAAATGTAATTTCGATCTAAAAACTTTAAGCGGTACTTCGGTACCGCTTTTTTAATTGTAAATTTTTATAATTTGTCGATTAAAGTTCTTGCAGGGAAGAGAGATATGCTATATAATAGATAATGGTTTAATATAGGTTTATTATATTTATATATTATGGTTTACTGAAATTGAGGAGGCCGTTATGTTTACAAGAGATATTTTTATTGACCTCGGAACCGATAATACTATGGTCGGCATAAGGGGTAAGGGCATCGTTATGCGTGAGCCTTCGGTCGTGGCGTATGATGTTCGCAACGATGCTGTCCGTGCTGTTGGTTCGGCCGCTAAGGAGATGATAGGCAGGACTCCCGGTTCGATCGTTGCTGTAAAACCTATTAAGGGCGGCGTTATCGCTGACTTTGACGTTACCGAGGCTATGCTTCGAAATTTTATAAAGTCTGCATTAAAGGGTTCGCTCTTTTCCCGTGCCAGAGTTATGATCTCTATCCCGTCGGGTGTTACCGAGGTTGAGAGCCGTGCGGTTTTTGATGCGGCAAGCCATGCAGGTGCATTCGCTGTTGACCTTATTGAGGTGCCTTTGGCTGCGGCTATAGGCGCAGGAATTGACGTTGCTGATTCGGCCGGTACAATGGTCGTTGATATCGGCGGCGGCACCACCGAGGTCGCCGTTGTGGCGTTGGGTGATACCGTTACTTCGTCGTCCACCAAAACCGCGGGCGACAGCTTTGACGATGCTATCATCAATTTTATTCGTAAAAAGCACAATCTGCTTATCGGTGAGCGTACTGCCGAGCATATTAAGATCGAGATCGGTTCGGCTATGGAATATGAGGAAGAAGGTTCACTTGAGGTCAAAGGCCGCAACTTGGTTGACGGTTTGCCCAAGAACATTGAGGTCACGGCCGCCGATGTGAGAGAAGCGTTATCCGATCCGCTTTATCAGATCATTGATACCATTCGTTCGACTTTTGAAAAGACACCGCCGGAACTGGCTGCTGATATTATCGACCGCGGCATTGTGCTTACCGGTGGCGGTGCTCAGCTTCGCAATATTGACAGACTTATTGCAACCGAGACCGGTATGAGGGTCCGTGTTGCTTCCAATCCTATGGACTGTGTAGCTTTAGGCATCGGTAAGAGAATTGAAACCAATCTTACCTTTGATACATACGTATTCAAAAGAGGTAAAAAATACAGATAACTGAAAGGCGGGTGAAACCGTTGCGTTTCTTTTTAAGAAGCAGAAAATTTAAAATAATGTTGGCTTCGGTTGCCGCTCTTTTGGTAGTTGTTATCGTGGTGTCGCTTATATCGAATGTTTCCTCGCCGATAAGCAGTTTTTTAAGCACTGTTACGACCCCGGTTCAAAAGGCCATCACCTCAATATCGCAGAGTATTACCGACTTTAAGAAAACCATAGGCGATAACGAGTCTTTGCAGGCCGAGATCGACCGTTTGGAGGTCGAGAATGCTCAGCTTATAGACAAGCTGACCGAGCTTGAAAAGGTGCAGTTGGACAATGAGTTCTACAAGGATTATCTGGGACTTAAAGATGATAATAAGGATATGCTGTTCAGATCGGGCACGGTGGTTGCGCGGGACGCGTCTGACCCATATAAGGGTTTCACCATTGACGTCGGTCTTATCGACGGTGTGGCACTTTATGATCCGATCGTCACCAAAGACGGGCTGGTGGGTTATATCACCGAAATTGCACCGACCTATTCAAAGGTGACAACCGTGCTTAGCCCCAACTTAAAGGCCGGCGGTACCGATAGCCGAACGGGCGACAGCGGTGTTGTTTCAGGACGTGGGGATCTGTCGGCTAAAAATCAATGCTACCTCTATAATCTTCAAAGAAACTGTGCCGTTTCGGTCGATGACTACGTTGTTACGGCCGGTGGCGGTGTTTTCCCGAAAGGTTTGATCGTTGGCAAGGTGTTGAGTCTTAAACAACAATTGAAGGACGCTTCGCTCTATGCCATAGTACAGACCGAGGTCGATTTTGACGACTTAAGAGAGGTTATGGTTATAACCTATTTCTCGGGTCAGGGTATGGCCGAGATCAACGGTGATGAAAAATGACAGCAGTAAAATTCAAACGATTCTTATATCTTGCGGTATTTTGCGCTCTTACATTCGCATTTTGGCTTTTGCAGTCGACAGGGTTGCTGACCTTTAAGATCGTCAATGCCGTTCCGCAGTTTATGCTCATTTTCACACTATTGGCAGGCTTTTATTTTAAAGCGTATCACGGAGCGTTGTTCGGCTTTGTATTCGGTGCATTGACCGATGTCTACTCGTCTACCTTAGTGTTTAATACCATTGCTTTGAGCGTTTTGGGATTTACCGCAGGAATGCTTGTTACCCATCTTTTTAATCGCAACTTGGCGGCTGTTATAGTTATCAATTCGGGCGGTGCGGCGGTCTACTTTTTGGCGAAATGGCTGATGTTTTACGCGTTTTCCGATCCCGCCGGCGGCTATGTGTTGATGAATTATATGTTGACATCGGCTGTCTTGACGTCACTTTTCGGCTTTGCAGTATATTTCGCACTAAACCCGTTTTACAAGAAGATGCCCGTACCCGACCGCTCGGAGCAGTACGACAACTATTAAGACTTGAATTTATGAAAGGCAGGTGACCACCGATGCGTGCCAAGCGCAAACAAAATCCCCGAATAGTTTTTCTTATCTCTTTGATGCTGGCAATTTTTATGGTTTTCAGCTTCCGCACCTTCGATTTTTCCGTGGTCACTGCTGATGAGTTTTCAACTAAAAACGCCGATCTCACAGCGATAAAAACCTCTATTGAGGCCACGCGCGGAATCATTGTTGACCGATACGGCCGTCCGATCGCTTATAACCGCGAGGGTTATAACGTCGTTTTCAACAGCGCATATATGAAGAAGGCTGATTATAACAGCAATATTTTGTCGCTGGCATCGCTGCTCGAAAAATACGGTTTTGAGTGGAACGATTCACTGCCTATGACTAAGGACGGAACGGTTGCTTTTGAGGGCAGTGATTCGGCCGTTTCTCAGCTTAAATCAAAGCTGGGTATGAACACCTATGCCACGGCACTTAATTGCTATAACGAGATGGTGTCCCGTTATTCGCTTGAGTCTTTGAATGAAAAGGACAGGCGTACTGTTATGGGTGTGCGTTACACTATGGAGCGAAACGATTTCTCGGTCTCCAACCCCTACACCTTTGCAGAGGATATATCATCCGAGCTTATGATTGTCATTGCCGAGTCGTATCAAAGGCTGCCGGGTGTTGAGATAAGTGTTGTTTCTTACCGCGAGTACGCCGATCCGACTCTGGCGGTTCATATGGTGGGTACTATAGGCAAAATTACCGCTGAAGAATGGACAAGCCTTAAAGATCAAGGGTATTCCTATAACGATTATGTCGGTAAAAGCGGTGCGGAAAGTGCTTTTGAAGGCTATCTCAAGGGTACCGACGGTGAGTTAACTTACTATTTCGATAAGTCGGGCAAGGTTGCTTTTACCGAGGTCACAAAGCCTTCGGTACAGGGCGATACCGTTTTTCTGACGATAGACTCAAGGCTTCAGAAGGTGGCTCAGGACGCGTTGGCCGAGAACATAGATTATCTTAATGACCGCGGCGGTGTTATTACCGGCGGTGCTGTGAATGTTGTTAATGTCAAAACAGGTGAGGTGTTGGCCAGCGCCAATTATCCGAGCTATGATGTCAATGATTATTACAGCGATTATCCGTCGGTTTTGAACGGCAAGAATAATCCGCTTTATAACAGGGCTTTAAGCGGTCTTTATCCACCCGGTTCGTCTATAAAGCCGATGATTGCAATCGCGGCCTTGCAGGAGGGTATAATAGAGCGTTACGATTCTATCTACTGCAAGCAAAAGTATACCTATTATAAAGATTATCAGCCGAGCTGTATGCATTATCATAAAGGTCTTAATGTCGTTTCGGCTATCGGTTATTCGTGTAACTATTTCTTCTTTGACGTTGGTAGGCGTTTGGGAATTACCAACATCAACACCTATGCTCAGAAGTTCGGTCTCGGTGTCAAAACGGGGATCGAGTTGCCCGAAAAGATAGGTACTATTGCCGGTCCTGCGTACTCCGCTTCGGTCGGCAAATCGTGGTATGACGGCTCTACTCTGGCGGCTGCTATCGGTCAGTCGGATAACTCCTTTACTCCGTTGCAGTTGGCGTCCTATACCTCTACTGTTGCCAACGGCGGAACGAGATACCGTTCTACTATACTGAACAGCGTCAAAAAAGCATCGGGTACAGAATATACTTACCGTATGACACCCGAAGTGCTCGACACCGTAGGTGTCAGTGAATCGGTCATAAATATTGCCAAGGAAGGTATGAGGTCAGTAACGTCCGAAGGTACTGCGAGTGCGTATTTTGCCGATTATCCCATTGCGGTCGGCGGTAAGACCGGTACTGCGCAGACCAAAGGTGCCGATAACAGCGTGCTTATTCTTTTCGCACCTTATGATGATCCTCAAATCGCTATTTCGGTAGTTGTAGAGCACGGTCAGCACAGTACGTCTACCGGTCCTGTTGCTAAGGCTATTTTGGATGAATATTTCTTTGGCTCAAGCGATATTTATGAGGAAAACACCCCTAATCAACTTATAAAATAAGCAATTTATTGGTTTAATGCATTAAAATTTCTTTACAATTGTTTAAAGATGTGTTAAAATGGCAGTATAAATTTTAAAATCGGGAGGGCTTTTTGTGGGACAGACAATAGTTTTAGTATCCTCAAAGGGCGGAAGCGGTAAATCGACCGTTGCCGTCGGGCTCTCTGCGGCTTTGTCCGTTTCGGGCAAAAGGATATTACTGATCGATATTGATGAGGGTGCAAGATGCCTGGACACGATGCTGTCCATCAATGCCGATACCGTTTTCGATATTGCCGATGTGCTTTTAGGTAATGTTGATTACAAGGATGCGTCTTTGAGCGTTAGTGCGCTTCCCAATGTCGCGGTCATTCCGTCACCCTATGAGAACAAACCGCTGGATTTCAAAAAACTGGCAGAGTTTACACAAAGTGTTTCGGACGAGTTCGACTATATTATTCTTGATACTAAGGGTCAGCTTCCTGCCGATAGGTTGTCACAGCTCAAAAGTGCGGCTAAGTTTGTTGCCGTGGTCACCGACAATTCCGTGGCATTGAAAAACACCGGTGTCTTGTGCCGGGGATTGGCCGAAAAGGGGATAGAGTGCCGACTCATTATCAATCGCTACAAGCCTCGCGGTCAGAATAAGAAGATCAATAACATCGATGAAATGATAAACACCTGTCAGGCTTCGCTTTTGGGAATAGTGCCTGAGGATAAAATAATGAGTGTATACGCCGGCAGACCGATAGTTTTCGGTTCGGCGGCTAAAGCTATACATAGGATAGCGGCCAGACTTGAGGGTCAAGCGGTTCCGCTTCCTAAAATTAAAGATATCAAATAATTTAAGGAGATGGTAGTCAAATGAATGTAGCGTTAATTGCACACGATGCGAAAAAAGAACTCATGGTCCAGTTTTGTATTGCGTATTGCGGTATTTTAAGCCGACATACTATACTTGCTACCGGAACCACGGGCAAACTGGTTGCCGAAGCAACGGGACTTGAGATAGTTAAATTCTTAAGCGGTGAGCAGGGTGGAGATCAGCAGATCGCTTCGCGTATCGGCTGTGACGAGATCGACCTTGTGCTTTTCTTCCGCGATCCGTTGAATCCTAAGTCAAATGAGCCGGACGAAAACGGAATTATGCGTCTGTGCGATGTTCATAATATTCCTATCGCTACCAATATTGCGACTGCTGAAATGTTGATTCACGGTCTTGAACGCGGTGATCTTGATTGGCGTCAGATCGTCAGAAATTCCAAATAAATCAAAAATCCTCGCTAAATGGCGAGGATTTTATTGAAACCTTTAAGAGGAGAACTTCAAATGGCAAAATATAATACCGCCATCAGGGGAACGGCTGACGTTCTGCCTGATGAGAGTTATAAATGGCAGTATGTTGAGGGCAAAATGCTCGAGACTGCTAAGCTTTTCGGCTTTAATGAAATAAGAGTGCCGGTTTTTGAACACACCGAGGTGTTTACCAAAAACGTTGGCGAAACCACCGACGTGGTCCAGAAAGAGATGTACACCTTTACCGATAAGGGTGACCGTTCGATAACATTGAGACCGGAGTTTACAGCCGGTGTTGTCCGCTCGGTCATTGAGCACGGGCTTGTCAACGGTGCTTTGCCCGTAAAGGCCTGCTATGTCGGCGGTTGCTATCGCTATGAAAAACCGCAGGCGGGAAGAATGAGAGAATTCCACCAGTTTGGTGCTGAGATGTTCGGTGCGGTCGATCCTGCGGCTGATGCTGAGATGATCCTGCTGGCCTACACCGTGCTTTCGAATTTAGGAATCAATAATCTTTCGCTGGAGATCAACTCTATCGGTTGCCCTGAGTGTCGCAAAAGGTATCACGATGCTTTAAAGTCTTTTTTTGAGGCAAGAAGCGAAGAACTGTGCGACACCTGCAAGGATCGTTTGGAGAGAAATCCGATGCGAATCTTAGACTGCAAATCGCCCGTTTGTAAAGAGATCGCAGCCGATGCACCCGTTATGCTCGATTATCTCTGTGATGAGTGCCGAGAGCACTTTGAGGGCGTTAAAAAGCACTTGAGTGCGGTCGGTCTTAATTACAAAGTCAATCCGCAGATCGTTCGCGGTCTCGATTACTATACCAAGACGGTTTTCGAACTTATCTCGGGAGACATCGGTGCTCAGTCGACTGTTTGCGGCGGTGGACGTTATGACGGACTTGTCGGTCAGATGGGTGGTCCCAGCCTGCCGTCTTTGGGCTTTGCAATGGGGCTTGAAAGACTTTTGATGGTTATGGAAAACACCGGCGTCGAATTCCCGTGTGTTCAGAAACCCGATATTTACGTCGGCACGATGGGCGAGGCCGCCAAGGTCGAGGCTACTAAGATATGTATGGCGTTGCGCAACGAAGGCTTCAGCGCGTTGACCGATGTTGCAGGACGTTCTGTAAAGGCTCAGATGAAATATGCCGATAAGATCGGTGCGGCTTACAGTACCGTTATCGGTGACGATGAGTTGAAAAACGGCAAATGTGTTTTAAAGGATATGCAGACAGGTGAGCAGAGGGAAGTGACTATTCCCGACGGTATAGTTTCGGCTATTTATGACAGCCGTACCAACGCCTGCATCGATGCTATTTTAGAAGCTTGATCAAGTACAAAAATGACCCTTGGGTTTTCACCCAAGGGTCATTGATTTTATATTGATTTTATTCAATTTTATTTGAACAGTCCCATAATTTTTTCGGCACAGGATTTGCAAATGATTCGCTCCGAATATTCAACAATATCGCTTGCATTGCCGCAGAAGGTGCAGGCAGGTTCATACTTCTTAAGAATGATAGCATCGTCCTCAACAAAAACTTCAAAAGCGCCGCCGTTTTCCTTAACTCCCAAGCGCTCACGAAGTTCGGAAGGGAAAACAAATCTGCCGTATGAGTCGATATTCCTAACAATGCCTGTTGCTTTCATATAATTAATCCTCCAACACTTATTCTTCTATATTATACATTTTTATTTCATATTAGTCAACAAAAAATCGCTGAAAACGACAAAATTCGACAAAGGAAGTCAAAAAAATAAAAAATGCGATCCAATTTAACCGATATCGACAATTATCGCATTGCTATAATAAAGAAAAAGAGGGAGAGAAATGAGAGAGGCAGAGTCTCTCCCTCAAAGTATCCTCTGAGCAAAAAGCTCAAGAGGGGATACGCGTTGTGATCGTGCTTTAGACTCAACGTGAAAAAGAAAAGTCGTAAACTATATTATCGGGGTTCGCGTCCACTTCAATACCCGTGCCCGAAACACTGAGTACCCAGGTGTTAGTCTTTTTATCGGCGGTGGTCACGGTGATGTGAATATTGGAAACAGCATCACTTTCGTTACCGCAAACAAATACAGCTTCTCCGGGTTTGCCTTCATAAATAGTGCCCAAAACGGTCGGAGCATCAGCTTCGTCGTAATCCGAAACGGTAATCGAGGTGTTGCCGTCAACGGGTACGATACAGTAAAGATGGTGTCCCGGTTGACGTGCAAACGATTCGTTGGAAATTTCAGTCAAGAAAGGGTATCTTCGAGCGTGTTCCGAGCCCGCTATAATATCTTGAGGTTTCCGGTCTTCCTCAATGTCGCCTATAAATGCTGTGGCACAAACGGCACCTTTATCGGCGGTGAGTTTACGAAGCTGTTCTAACGAAACAGGTGTTTCAGAGTTCGTTTTGTCGTCAGATGATAATGTATTGGCAGAAGCGGGCTGTTCCGTCTGTTTTGTATCAAGTGTTCCCTTACTGCAACCGGCGAAGCTCAGTAACAGCGACAGTGTTAACAGCATTGCTGCAATACATTTAAATGATTTCACAAATAGCACCTCTTTATTTAAAAACTCATAGCCGTTTGCTACATTGACATAGTATCATTTTCGAAACAATTTTGTCAATAATTGTAACAACATTGTAACCAAAGGTAACAAAATTGTAATCATTTGGTTACAAATTGTAATAAAAAGCCCTACTATCGGAACCGACAGTAGAGCGGGTGTAAAGTGGCATACAGCCTGCGGCTGATGATATGCACGTTAAAACGTGATGATATACAACAATGGCAGAATCAGTCTGCTGTTGTTGGTAATATGCCGTTGCTTTTGCAAGGAATAAAAAAATCCCCGTTCAAACGAACGGGGATTGGAGCTGTTAGGCAGACTCGAACTGCCGACCTCATCCTTACCAAGGATGTGCTCTACCACCTGAGCCATAACAGCATTACTGACAACATCGTGTATTTTACAACAAAACTCACGAGTTGTCAAGTGGAATTTTCAATTTTTTAAATAAATTGATATTATTTATCGGTTAGGAGTTTATTCAACTCTTCCATAAAGGTGCTGATGTCTTTAAACTGGCGATAAACGCTGGCAAAACGTACGTATGCAACCTCGTCCAGCGTTTTGAGTTTCTCCATCACCAACTCGCCGATCCTGGTGCTTGTAACCTCACGGTCAAGTGAGTTTTGAAGCATTGCTTCGATATCGTCAACCGCATTCTCGATCTCATTGATAGAAACAGGACGCTTTTCGCAGGCACGGAGCATACCGCTGATGAGCTTCTCGCGGTTAAAGACCTCACGCGACTTGTCCTTTTTGATAACGATGACCGGCAGGCTCTCGATTATCTCGTATGTAGTAAAGCGCTTCTGGCAGTTAAGACACTCTCTTCGGCGGCGGATACGCTCGCCTTCATCGGTAGGTCTCGAGTCGATAACCTTGCTTTCTTCGTTAGAACAATACGGACATCTCATACTAAATACACTCCTTGTTGATTTAGCGATCGTTCGCGGTTTTCACGGTAAAAATCTCCGATTTTTGAAACGCTTAATGCGTTTTGGCGGTTTTCAACCGCCACCGTGAAAACATTATACCACAATATGTAGCGTATTACAAGAAAAAATTACCTAATTTGCAATTAACTATTGTAAATGACGCGAAAATTTAGTAAAATAGGTGTGCATTTTGAAATTAAGGAGAAATAATATGGCTTTTAATCAGATCGATAAACCTCAATCGGGTGAAGTAGTGGCAGTAATGCACACTAATATGGGTGATATCTCTATAAGAATGTTTGCCGACAAGGCTCCTAAAACCGTTGAGAATTTTGTGACCCATGCGAAGAACGGTTATTATGACGGACTTATTTTCCACCGCGTTATTAAGGACTTTATGATTCAGGGCGGTGATCCGACCGGTACGGGCTGTGGCGGTGAGAGCATCTGGGGTCCCAAGTTCAATGACGAGTTTGACGTTGATCTTCATAATCTTCGCGGTGCTTTGTCTATGGCGAATGCAGGCCCTAACACTAACGGCAGTCAGTTTTTTATCGTGCAGGCTAAAGAGGTTCCCGACAGTCTTATCGGCCAGATGGAACTGCTGTCGGATTCATTCCCTGAATCGACCGTCGAGGCTTATAAGACTTTGGGCGGTACACCTTGGCTTGATTTCAAACATTCTGTATTCGGTCAGGTGTTTGAGGGAATGGACGTTGTAGACGCTATAGCCAATGTTGAGACGGCTTACGGCGACCGCCCCAAGACCGATGTTGTTATTAATTCAATTGATATAAAAATTGTTTAAATCGGAGGACAAAAATGAAAAGGATTCTTGCGTTTTTGTTGTGTGTTTTGATGGTGGCCGGCGTTTGCGGCTGCAAGGGTGATCCAAAGGATACCGTGTCTAAAATAGTTGTTGAGAAGCCTCAGTTCGTTGCGGTCGGTGAAAACGGTTCGCGAACTGATGACGCAGTCGGTTTTCAGTTGGAAAAACCGGAGATCGGTGAGGAGATCGTTATTTTAAAGACGAATAAGGGTGACATCTATATTCGTCTTTTCCCTGAAAGTGCGCCGATCACGGTAACTAATTTTGTGACACATTGTAAGAACGGTTATTATGACGGTCTTATCTTCCACCGTGTTATCAATGACTTTATGATCCAGGGCGGAGACCCTGAGGGTACGGGCCGTGGCGGTGAAAGCACATGGGGTGCAGATTTTGAAGACGAGTTTAATGCAAATCTTCTTAATCTTCGCGGTTCGCTTTCGATGGCCAATTCGGGAGCCGCTACCAACGGCAGTCAGTTCTTTATAAACCAGAAGCCTACAGGCGACACAAAGGCTGATTTCGATCACGATATTATGTATAACAATATGTATTCGTTCTATAAGGATCAGTTGACTCAGCAGTATGATGCTTATGCTTCATATTACGGAGACAGCTTTAAGAGGGCGTATCCTACAGCCGAAGAGTATATCAGGGAAAGCATTGAGTATACCATTAAGCAAAAGACGACCATTGATCCTGACAAGGTCCCGCAAGAGGTTTGGGATCTTTATGCCAGAGTCGGCGGAAACATAAGCCTTGACGGTGCCTTTAGAGAAAAAGGCGGTCACTCTGTTTTCGGACAGGTGTTTAAGGGTATGGAGGTAGTGGACCTTATTGCCGCTTCAGCTACTGACAGCGACAACAAGCCGGTCGACACGGTCATCATTGAAAAAACGGTCGTTACAACAGTTACAGCAGATATGTTGTCTTGAATTTTTAATTCCCGAGGTGTGATGCACTTCGGGAATTTTGTTTTATCTTTATCTACTTGCAAAGTTGTATCTATGGTGATATAATATATGTATAAAAATTGATGCCATTGGGCAGTCAGGAGCTTTATTATGAAAGGTATTATTCTTGCAGGCGGTTCAGGAACACGACTGTATCCTCTTACCATGGTGACTTCGAAGCAGTTGTTGCCGGTTTACGATAAACCAATGATCTTTTATCCGCTGTCGACCCTTATGACGGCAGGTATTAAAGACATTCTTATTATTTCAACTCCTACCGATCTGCCGAATTTCGAGCGTTTGCTCGGTGACGGCTCGGATTACGGCATCAATCTCTCCTATAAGGTTCAGCCGTCTCCCGACGGTCTGGCTCAGGCTTTCCTTATTGGCGAGGAATTTATCGACGGCGACAGCTGTGCGATGGTGCTGGGCGATAATATTTTCTACGGTCACGGCTTTGCGAAGATGCTCAAAGCGGCATCGGCACGTGAGGTCGGTGCGACCGTCTTCGGTTATTATGTTACCGATCCCGAGCGTTTCGGTATTGTCGAGTTTGACGAGAACGGTCGTGCCGTTTCTATAGAAGAGAAGCCGAAGAATCCTAAGTCGAACTATTGTGTGACCGGTCTTTATTTTTACGATAACCGTGTTGTCGATTTTGCCAAAAAGGTCAAGCCTTCGGCAAGAGGTGAGTTGGAGATCACCGATCTTAATAAGATGTATTTGGAAGACGGCACTTTGAATGTTGAGACTTTGGGTCGTGGCTTTGCGTGGCTCGACACGGGTACAGTCGACGCTTTGAACGAGGCCGCCGAGTATGTCAGAGTTATTGAGAGCAGACAGTCGGTCAAGATCGCCGCTATTGAGGAGATCGCATATAAGAACGGCTGGATCGATAAGGAGAGGCTTATTAAGTCGGCCGAGAAGTACGGTAAATCACCCTACGGCGCACATCTTAAAAATGTTGCAGAGGGCAAATTTCAGTATTGATTGCAGGTGTAATGATTGATTACGGTTTTACTTGCTACGTATAACGGCGAAAAATATCTGTCCGAACAGCTCGATTCGCTGCTCAAACAGAGCTTTAATGACTTTAAGATCTTAATACGCGACGATGCTTCGACTGACTTGACATGGGATATTATTGCAGAGTATTGCGAAAAGTATCCCGATAAGGTAAGTGCCATAAAGGGTGAGGGAACGGGCAGTGCCTGCCGTAACTTTTTTAAACTCGTTGAAGCGACCGATGATGACTACGTTATGTTCTGCGATCAGGATGATGTCTGGTTGCCCGAGAAGATCGAAAAGACCTATTCTAAAATGAAGGAGCTCGAGGCAGGGAACGAAGGAAAACCGTTGCTCGTTCACAGCGACTTAAAAGTGGTCGATGGGTGTCTTAACGTATTGTCGGAGTCATTTTTTGAGTTTCAAGCCATCTCGCCCGAGAGGGACAAGCTCAACAATCTGCTTGTGCAGAACAATGTCACGGGTTGCACGGTGATGATAAACCGCGAAATGCTGAAACTGGCAAAGGAAGCACCCGACACCTGTGTTATGCATGATTGGTGGTTGGGACTTTTGGCTTCCGCCTTCGGCAGATCGTCTTATATAAAAGAGCCGTTGATGCTTTACCGCCAGCACGGTAACAACCAGGTCGGTGCAAAAAAAGCGACGGGATTGACCTTTATAATAAATAAGTTCAAGACCCGAAAGAACGTCAAGCAGAACTATCTGAACCTTTATTCGCAGGCTGAGTCGTTGCTTAAAATGTACGGTGACAGACTATCTGAAGAGCAGAGGGAGACGGTAGAGGCTGTTGTTTCGCTTCGTACCGCTTCTAAGTGGAAAAAGATAAAGGTCATCAGAAAATATGACTTTAGAAAAAACACAGTTTTGCGAACTGTCGGTCAGTATTTTTCTATCTAAAAATTTCCGACATTTTTCACAGAAAAACTACTATAAATTCTTGACAAACCGATGCCGCTGTGGTAGAATACCTAAAATGAAACTTTAAAGCGATGCTGTGACATCGGCAAGATGAAAATATGTGAAAAAAACGCAATATTTGCGTGTTTTCGTGTAGCCAAAAAGCCTTGCCGTTCGGCAAGGCTTTTTTTTGAGGTGATAAGAATGGAATTGACTTTTAAAAACTGCAAAAAATATGAAGATCAAAAGTTCCACACCGTTTCTTTCGCCGACTCCATTCCGACTGACAGCGGTGTTGTTGTCTCATTTTCAAATTGTCTTATTCTTCCGACTTTCTGCGATGTTCACGTTCATCTCAGAGAGCCGGGATTTTTTTATAAAGAGACTATCTTGACCGGAACTCGTGCATCGGCCAGAGGCGGATATTCCGATGTTTTCTCGATGCCGAACCTTGATCCTGTTCCCGACACGGTGGAGAACATCCGGGTCCAGCTTGATATTATCGAACGAGATGCCGTGATAAACGTTCATCCTTATGCTTCCATTACGATGGGGGAAAAGGGCGAAAGGCTGGTTGACTTTGAGAGTTTGAAGAAGTACACAAGGTGGTTTTCCGATGACGGACGCGGTGTGCAATCTTTGGAAATGATGGAAGAAGCGATGCAGATCGCTAAGAAAAACGATCTTATGATCGTGGCTCACTGCGAGGATAACTCATTGCTTCGCGGCGGCTATATTCACGACGGTGAGTATTCAAAGGCACACGGTCATAAAGGCATCTGCAGCGAAAGTGAATGGGGACCCATCAAAAGGGATCTTGAACTTGCCGAAAGGACAGGCTGTAAGTACCACGTCTGCCACATTTCGACCAAGGAAAGTGTTGAACTTATACGTGAAGCCAAAAAACGCGGGGTTGACGTTACTTGCGAGACCGGTCCGCATTATCTGACGCTGGACGACAGTATGTTAGAAGAAGACGGCAGGTTTAAGATGAATCCGCCGTTAAGGTCGAAAGAGGATAGGGAAGCGCTGATAGAAGGTATTATCGACGGCACTATTGATATGATCGCTACCGACCACGCACCGCACAGTGCAGAGGAAAAAAGCAGAGGTCTAATGGGTAGTATGATGGGTGTTGTCGGAATTGAAACGGCATTCCCCGTGCTATATACAAAGCTTGTTAAAACAGGTGTAGTCAGTCTTGAAAGACTGGTTGAACTGTTGAGTATCAATCCGAGAAAACGCTTCGGTTTGCCCGCGACTAAAGATTTTACGGTTTGGGATATGAACGAGGAATTTAACGTAGATCCTGATGAATTCTTATCAAAGGGAAGAGCCACACCCTTTAAAGGAGAGCGGCTTTTCGGCAGATGTAAGTTAACCACCTGCAACGGCAAGGTTGCATATTTTAATAAATAATTCACGATTTTTATAGGAGGATATTATGGCTAAGAGAACGGATATTAAGAAGGTTTTGATCATTGGCTCGGGCCCTATCGTTATCGGTCAGGCGGCTGAGTTTGACTATGCAGGTACCCAGGCTTGTCTGGCTTTGAAGGAAGAGGGTTATGAGGTGGTACTTTGCAACTCTAACCCTGCAACCATTATGACTGATACCACCATTGCCGACAAGGTTTATATGGAGCCGTTGACTCTTGAATATATGGCTAAGATCTTGCGTTACGAGCGTCCGGACGCTATCGTTCCCGGCATAGGCGGACAGACAGGATTAAACCTTGCAATGCAGCTTGAGAAAAAGGGTGTTCTTAAAGAGTGCGGAGTAGAACTGCTCGGCACGAACAGCGAAAGTATCGAGCGTGCTGAAGACAGAGAGCTGTTTAAAGAGCTTTGCCAGTCTATCGGTGAGCCGACCATTCCTTCCGAGATAACCTACAGCATCGAAGAGGCAAAGGCCGCGGCTAAGCGTATCGGTTATCCCGTTGTTCTCCGTCCTGCATTCACCTTGGGTGGTACAGGCGGCGGCTTCGCAAATGACGAGGCTGAGCTGGTTGAGATCGGTCTTAATGCCTTTAAACTCTCTCCCGTCCATCAGGTTCTTATTGAAAAGAGCGTAAAGGGATACAAGGAGATCGAGTTTGAGGTTATGCGTGACGGCAAGGATCACGCCATCACTATCTGCGGTATGGAAAACATCGATCCCGTCGGTGTTCATACCGGTGACTCTTTGGTTGTAGCACCTATTATGACATTGAATGACCACGATCTTAAGATGCTTAACGACAGTGCTATTAAGATCATTCGTGAATTGAAGATCGAAGGTGGCTGTAATGTTCAGTTTGCACTCAACCCCGATTCGAGCGAGTATTATCTCATTGAGGTCAACCCCAGAGTTTCGCGTTCTTCCGCTTTGGCTTCTAAGGCTTCGGGTTATCCGATTGCCAGGGTTACTGCCAAGATCGCGGTCGGTATGACTTTGGACGAGATCAAGATCGCCAACACCACCGCAGCTTTCGAGCCTAAACTCGATTACGTTATCGCAAAACTTCCTCGTTTCCCGTTTGATAAGTTTACAAGTGCTTCCAATCAGCTTGGCACACAGATGAAGGCAACGGGTGAGGTCATGGGTATCGGCTCAAACCTCGAAGAGGCTTTGCTTAAAGGCACTCGTTCTTTGGAGGTCGGTGTCAACCACATTTACCACGCTAAGTTTGATAATATGACTAACGAGGAACTGCTCGAATATATCACCGAGTTCCGTTCGGACAATGTTTTTGCTATTGCCGAACTGCTGGCACGCGGTGAGACTGTCCAAAAGATCCACGAGATCACTAAGATCACTTCCTTCTTCCTTGAATCTATCAAGCGTATCGTTGATATGGAGGAGACCCTGAAGGCTAACGTCCGTGATCTCAGTACTCTTATTGCCGCTAAGAAGATGGGATTCAGCGATAAGTACATTGCCCGTATGTGGAAGTGTAATGAGCTTGATGTTTACGCTTTCCGCAAAGAAAACAATGTTTTCCCCGTGTTCAAGATGGTTGATACCTGTCACACAGGTGCGTATATTCCTTACTTCTATTCGTCATATTCCGATGAGAACACATCGGTCCTTACCGATAAGAAAAAGATCGTTGTTTTGGGAGCTGGTCCTATCCGTATCGGTCAGGGCGTTGAGTTCGATTATTCGACAGTTCACGCCGTTACAACCATTAAAAATTCCGGTTATGAGGCTATTATTATCAACAATAACCCCGAAACCGTTTCGACCGACTATACAACGGCCGACAAGCTGTACTTCGAACCGCTTACTCCCGAAGATGTTATGAATATCATTGAGTTTGAAAAGCCCGAGGGCGTTGTTGCATCATTAGGCGGTCAGACAGCTATTAATCTTGCTCAACCGCTTACTGACCGCGGTGTTAAGATCATCGGCACCGATTGTGCCGCTATTGATAAGGCAGAAGACAGAAACGCTTTTGAAAATCTTTTGAATGAGCTTGATATTCCGAGAGCAAAGGGTCAGGCTGTTACCCGCATTGAGGACGGTATTAAGGCCGCCGCTGAGATCGGTTACCCCGTACTTGTCCGTCCGAGCTTCGTTTTGGGTGGTCGGGCAATGCAGATCGTTGCGAACGAAGAGCAGCTCCGTCATTATCTCAAGACCGCTGTTGAGATCGATGAGGACAAGCCTGTTCTGGTTGATAAGTACATCGAGGGTCGAGAGGTCGAGATCGACGCTATCTGTGACGGCAGAAATGTGTTTGTTCCCGGTATTATGGAACTCGTTGAGCGTACAGGCGTTCACTCGGGTGACTCGATAAGCGTTTACCCCTCATTCAGTATTTCGGATAAGGTTAAGGGTACTATTCTGCAGTATGCTAAAAAGTTAGGATTGGGTATCGGCATTATAGGTCTTTACAACATTCAGTTTATTGTTGACAAGGACGATAATGTGTTTATTATTGAAGTTAATCCGCGTTCGTCGCGTACCGTTCCGTTCCTTTCCAAGGCTACCGGCTACAGTCTTGCCGATATAGCTACCGAAGTCATTATGGGTAAGAGTTTAAAGGAGCAGGGCATATTCGATATTTACCCTGAGGAGAAGAAGCGTTGGTATGTCAAGGCTCCCGTATTCTCGTTCAATAAGATAAGAGGACTTGACGCTTATCTCTCTCCCGAAATGAAGTCGACCGGTGAAGCTATCGGATATGACGACAAGCTCAACCGCGCACTTTATAAGGCCTTGCAGGCATCGGGTATGCATTTGCAGAACTACGGTACGGTTTTTGCTACCATTGCCGACCGCGATAAGGAAGAAGCATTGCCGCTTATCCGCCGTTTCTACAACCTCGGCTTTAACATCGAGGCAACCGAGGGAACTGCCGCATTCTTGAAGAAAAACGGCATCCGCACCCATATTTTGGGCAAGATCAGCGAGGGTTGTGAGGAGATCCCTGAGGCACTTCGCCAGGGTCACATCGCTTATGTTATCAATACTAAGGACATCGGCGACAGCGACCAGCGTAACGACGGACATCAGATCCGTCAGATCGCAACCGAGAATAACGTCACTATCTTTACGGCACTTGATACCGTTAAGGTTCTGCTTGACGTTTTGGAGGAGACCACTCTTTGCGTATCTACCATTGATGCGTAAAAGCCTTAAAATCACAGGAGGCATAAAATGACTCAAGGATTTTATGAGATAATCTATAACGAAAAAATTGCGAAAAATATTTATAAAATGATCCTTAGCGGTGATACGTCTGCTATCACCGCGCCGGGTCAGTTTGTTAATTTGAAATTGGAAGGCAGATTCCTTCGCCGTCCGATCTCGATCTGCGATTGGAATGGTGAGACCATTACCCTTATTTATAAGGTTGTAGGTGATGGAACCGAACAGATGAGTATGATGACCGTCGGTCAGATGGTCGATGTGTTAGTGGGCCTCGGCAATGGCTATGACACCTTTAAAAGTGGCGAAAATCCGCTTCTTATCGGTGGCGGTGTCGGAGTTCCGCCGTTATATGGACTTGCAAAAAAACTGATCGCCGAGGGTAAATCTGTTTCGGTAGTATTGGGTTTTAATACCGCTGATGAGGTTTTCTTAAAGGATGAATTTGAGGCTTTGGGCGCTAAGGTTACTGTTACAACTGCTGACGGTAGTTTGGGTGTAAAAGGCTTTGTAACCGATGCTGTAAAAGAAATGGAATATTCCTACTTCTTTACCTGCGGACCCGAGCCGATGCTCAAAGCTATTGAAAGAACAGTTACAACCGGCGGCCAGTATAGCTTTGAAGAGCGTATGGGTTGCGGCTTTGGTGCTTGCATGGGTTGCACCTGCAAGACAAAGTATGGCAACAAGCGTATCTGCAAGGACGGACCGGTTCTTGAAAGGGAGGAGATAATATGGTAAACACGAAGGTCACTTTAAGTGGTATCGAGCTTGATAATCCCATTATCCCTGCCAGCGGAACGTTCGGTTTCGGTTATGAGTTTGCTGAACTTTATGACATTAATTGTTTAGGTACGTTCTCATTTAAAGGCACGACAAAGGACCCGAGATTCGGCAATCCTACTCCCAGAATCGCCGAGACCGCAAGCGGAATGCTCAATGCTGTGGGACTTCAGAACCCCGGTGTCGAAAAGGTAATTTCAGAAGAATTGCCTAAACTCAAAAAATGCTTCCACAAGCCGGTTATGGCTAACGTCAGCGGCTTTGCGGTTGATGATTACGTATATACAGTTGAGCGATTGAGCGATGAGAGCCAAATCGGTTGGTTTGAGGTCAATATTTCCTGTCCGAATGTTCACGGCGGCGGTATGAGTTTCGGAACTACTCCCGAGGCGGCCGCAGAGGTCACAAGGGCAGTAAGACGGGTTACAACTAAGCCGATATACATTAAACTGTCTCCAAATGTTGCCGATATAGCATCTATTGCCAAGGCTTGTGAAGCCGAGGGTGCAGACGGTATCAGTCTTATAAATACTTTGCTCGGCATGAGGATAGATCTAAAGACCCGCAAACCCGTTATCGCTAATAAGACAGGCGGATTTTCGGGTCCTGCAATAAAACCCGTGGCCGTCAGAATGGTGTATCAAGTCTTTGACGCAGTTAAAATTCCCATCATTGGTATGGGTGGCGTTTCCACTGCTGAAGATGTCATCGAATTTATGCTGGCAGGTGCTACTGCCGTGCAGGTCGGTGCGGCGAATCTTATTGATCCGTTTGCATCGCGTGACATCATAAACGAGCTGCCGAGAGTTATGGAAAAGTACGGTATAAATAATTTAACGGATATAATAGGAGGAGCACACTAATGGGTAAGGACGTTATTATTGCTTGTGATTTTGCGAGCCGTGAAGCATGCTTGGAATTTCTTGACAAGTTTACGGGAAGAAAGCCGTTTGTTAAGATCGGTATGGAGCTGTTCTATGCCGCAGGTCCCGAGATCGTGAGAGAGATCAAGAAAAGAGGGCATAAGATCTTCCTCGATTTAAAACTCCACGATATTCCGAATACCGTTAAAAAGTCGATGGCTGTTTTGTCAGGGTTGGACGTTGATATGACAAACCTGCACGCAGGCGGCACTATCGCTATGATGGAAGCAGGTCTTGAGGGTCTGACCAGAGCCGACGGTACAAGACCGTTGCTTATCGCTGTTACTCAGTTGACCTCGACCGACCAGGAGAGAATGGAAAACGATCTGCTTATTAAAGAGCCTATTGACAAGGTCGTTATGCACTATGCTCACAATGCGATGGTGGCAGGTCTTGACGGAGTTGTTTGCTCACCGCTTGAGGCAGGCAAGGTACACGAAACCTGCGGAGAGAAGTTTATGACCGTCACTCCCGGTGTGCGTTTTGCTGACGGTGATGTCGGCGACCAGAAGAGGGTCATGACTCCTGCCGAGGCCAAAAAGATCGGCTCCGACTATATCGTTGTCGGACGTCCTATCACCGCAGCAGACGATCCCGTTGCGGCATATGAGCGTTGTGTCGCTGAGTTCTGTGATTGACGGAAAGCGAGGATTTAAAATGGAAAGTTATAAGAGAGAATTTATAAAGTTTTTGGAAAGTGCCGGAGTTTTGAAGTTCGGTGACTTCACCGCAAAATCGGGTCGCAAGATTCCTTATTTCATCAATGCGGGTGATATCAAGACCGGTGACCAGATCTCAAAGCTCGGTGAGTTTTATGCAAAAGCTTATTTCGAAAAGGTCGGCAACAAGAAAACCGTGCTTTACGGACCTGCTTACAAGGGCATTCCGATCGCTGTGTCGGTCGCTTGTGCTCTGTCTAAAAACGGTCTCGACGTTCCGTTCTTCTTTAACCGTAAAGAGGAAAAGGACCACGGCGAAGGCGGTGTGTTTGTAGGTTACAAACCGCAGGCCGGTGAGGAGATCGTCATTGTTGAGGACGTTATCACCGCAGGCACTGCTATCAGAGAGAGTATGGCTATCCTCTCCAAATTAGAGGGCACCAAGGTTGCTGCAACATTCGTTATGGTCGACCGTAAGGAAAAGGGTCAGACCGAAAAGTCAGCTATGGCCGAGGTCGGCGAGGAGTACGGATTCCCTGTATACTCGGTTGTTGATGTTTATGACATCATCGAGTATCTGGAGGAGGACGAAGCCAACCGCGAGAACGTCGACCGCATAAAGAAGTATTTGGAAGTTAATGGTGCAAAAGCTTAAAAGAAAGGACTTTTGAAAATGAGAAGTCTTATAAGTATTCTGGATCTGTCGGTCGAAGAGATCGACGAGCTTATAGCAGTCGCCAATGATATAATCGCTGACCCTGAGAGCTACGGCGAGCTCTGCCGCGGCAAGAAACTTGCAACTTTGTTTTTTGAACCATCGACTCGAACGAGACTCAGTTTTGAAGCCGCTATGTACGAGCTCGGCGGCAATGTTTTGGGCTTCTCGGAAGCGCAGAGTTCTTCGGCGGCTAAGGGTGAGAGCGTAGCCGATACAGCTAAGACTGTTTCCTGCTACGCCGATATCATCGCAATGCGTCATCCCAAAGAGGGTGCACCGCTCGTAGCGGCTAATAATGCGACAATCCCTGTTATAAATGCAGGTGACGGCGGACATAATCATCCGACCCAGACCTTGGCCGATCTTCTGACTATTCAGCGTGAAAAGGGAAGTTTCGATAATCTTACCATCGGCCTGTGCGGTGACTTGAAATTTGGTCGTACCGTTCATTCGTTGATCGAGGCAATGGCTCGTTACAACAATGTGAAGTTTGTGCTGATCTCTCCCGAGGAACTGAAGTTGCCGAGTTATATCAAAAAGGATGTACTTAAGAAGCACGGCATTGAGTATGTTCAGACTACCGATCTGGAATCGGTTATGCCGGAACTTGACATTCTTTATATGACCCGTGTTCAAAGAGAGCGGTTCTTTAATGAAGAGGATTATTTGAGATTGAAGGATAGTTATATTCTGACTCCCGAAAAGCTTAAAAATGCCAAAACAGATCTCACGATAATGCATCCGCTACCGCGAGTAAATGAAATAAGCGTTGCTATTGATGAAGACCCGAGAGCCGCATATTTCAAGCAGGTCTTTAACGGCAAGATAGTCAGAATGGCACTCATTATGAAACTGTTGGGGGTAACGAAATGAATATAGATTCTATAAAGAATGGAATTGTTATCGATCACATTACCGCCGGCAAGGCTATGGAGATATATTCTCTGTTGGGACTTGATAAACTTGAGTGTTCGGTAGCCATCATTAAAAATGTTTCAAGCCGTAAGATGGGCAAAAAGGATATTATCAAGATCGACTGCGATTTTGATTTTGACATTGATGTTTTAGGATTTATAGACAGCGGTATGACGGTAAACATTGTAAAAGACGGCAGAATCGTCGAAAAGCGTCATATGGAATTGCCTGAAAAAATAGTGAATGTTATCAAGTGCAAGAATCCGAGATGCATTACCTCAACCGAGCAGGAATTACCCCAAATTTTCAAACTGACCGATCGCGAAAACAAAGTTTATCGCTGTTATTATTGCGAAACCAAAGCAAACAGAAAATAATTTGCATCACCCGAGGCATAATATCCTCGGGTGAATTTTTTGTCACGTGATATGATTGTGTGTTAAATTCAACAGTAAAAAAATTCACAAATCGTAATAATTTTTTACAAAAAATTATTGCAATCAAGAAATTGCGGTAGTATAATATTTTTCGGTAAAAATCAAACCAACGCTTTTTAATATGTAAATTTCCGGACAAAATTTACGTATTGAGAATATTTTAATTTTAAAGAATGGGTGAACTTTATGCGTTACATCAAAGTAGATTCTTATGAAATTATGTCCAGAAAAGCCGCTGCCATCATCGCTGCGGAAATCGTCAGAAAACCTAACTGTGTTATTGGTCTTGCGACCGGCAGTACACCTCTCGGCACCTACGCTCAGTTGATCGAGTGGAATAAGAAGGGCGACCTCGATTTCTCCGAAGTTACTTCCGTTAACCTCGACGAGTACTATGGTCTTGACGCTTCTAACGATCAGAGCTACCGTTACTTTATGAACACCAATCTTTTCGATCACATCAATATCGACAAGGCTAACACCTATGTTCCCAACGGAATTGCCGATGATATTGACGCTGAGTGTGCCGCTTACGACAAGAGAATTGAGGATTTCGGTGGTATCGACATTCAGTTGCTCGGTATCGGTCCCGACGGTCACATCGGCTTTAATGAGCCCGACACTTGTTTTGTAAAGCCTACTCACAAGGTAACTCTTGATGCTTCGACTATCGAGGCCAACTCCAGATTCTTTAATGACATTTCCGAGGTTCCCACTTCGGCTGTTACTATGGGTATGGGAGCAATTATGGGTGCTAAAAAGGTTATCCTTATTGCTAACGGTCTTAATAAGAAAGAGATTATGGAAAAGGCTTTCTTCGGACCTATCGATCCGCAGGTTCCTGCATCTATTTTGCAGTTGCATCCTGACGTTACCGTTATCTATACCGAGAAGAATCCCGTTAAGTAATTAAACGACTTAAAAAGCCGCAAGGATTGATTCCTTGCGGCTTTTGTGTTATAATCAACTCGTTCAGTTCTCTTTTACAACGGTGTAAACATACCCGTCGTCGGTGACTGTGACTTCATAGGGAAGGTCACAGACGGTTTTGGCTTCGGGGTCAACTTGTGCGGTCTTTAATCCGCCACTGATGCCAAGGCCTATCAGTTTGAGATATGCTTCCTTAGCCGTCCATATCTCAAAGAATCTTTCGTCCGAAGTGCCGACCCAAAGAGCCTCTTCTTTACTGAATATCTTTTTAACGAGGGTGTCGGGAACAGTTTTGATCCTCTCAATATCAACGCCGATCTTTTTATCGTCGGCGACACAGATGACGTATTCACCAGAGTGGGAAACACTGAATTGAACATCGTGCGAGGTGCAGTAAGGTTTGCCGTGTTCGGAATATTCGATCTTGATACTCTGAAGGTCGGAATAGGTCATTTCCATAATGCAGGTCAGCATCATAACATCGCCTAAAATACTGCGAAAACGGTCAACCTCAATTTTCTTTGCGTAGACAAAGTTGTGCCGTTCGGCCGGTGTATAGGTGAGCCAAATGTCCATTTCATCGATCTGCAGACTGTCTATTCTTCTGATTAACAGCATATTTACACACCTCGGTTTTAAAATTCTGATAGCAGTATATGGATAAATAACATTTTAAATATATTATAACCACCTATTTAATAGTTGTCAAGGATAGTGATTTTAAGTGACTATAGAAAAAGTGTTTGAAGATGAGCATATTATTGTCATAATAAAGCCGTCGGGTGTCAGTTCAGAAGGCGGGAAGGGTGAGAACATCACTGACTTGTTGGAACTCGATGAAAAGCCGCTGGTCGTGCATCGACTTGATAAAGAGGTCTCTGGGCTGATGGTGCTTGCCAAAAACCAAAAAGCGGCGGCTTTGCTGTCCGGACAGATACAAAACGGTGAGTTCAAAAAGGAGTATCTGGCTGTTGTTGAGGGTGAAGTGGAAGAACGGGGCAGTCTTTCGGATCTTCTGTTCCACGACCGTCAGAGGAATAAGACCTTTGTAGTAAAAAAGGAACGCAAGGGTGTTAAAGAAGCGGATCTGGATTTTGAGCGGTTGAGCGTCTCGGAATTTGAGGGAACACCGCTTTCAAAGGTGAGAATAAGGCTTCACACGGGTCGAACACACCAAATACGAGTGCAGTTCGGCAGTAGGAAACATCCGGTTTTCGGCGACCGAAAGTACGGCTCTTCTTTTAAAGGTGAGTTCTGTCTGTTTTCGTGTTTCCTTTCTTTTAATCACCCTTTGACCTGCGAGAAATTGTGCTTTGAGGCGCGACCTGCCGATATTGTGCCGTGGATTTGTTAATTAAGTGTAAATTTGCGGTTTAAGTGACTTTAAAGTCTTGACATTTTTTTGTATTTGAGCGATATTATTTGTGTGAATTTTATCCGGAACGGAGAAACTTAGAATGAAACAATGGTTTAAATATGTAAAACCGTACCTGCCGTACTTTATAATCGGTCCTTTGTGTATGATAGTCGAGGTCATCGGTGAGGTGCTGATGCCGAAGCTGTTGTCGATGGTCATCAACGCAGGTACTGCCGAAACGCTGACTGTACCTAACAGCATACTGTATTCGGTGCTAATGGTAGTTGTAGCGGTTTTGA
Source organism: Oscillospiraceae bacterium (assembly GCA_015066395.1). Lineage (GTDB taxonomy): Bacteria > Bacillota > Clostridia > Oscillospirales > Acutalibacteraceae > UMGS172. Next base: position 52,791 of record SVOL01000004.1, read on the forward strand.
TGATGGCAGGCGGTGTCGGCGGTGCCTATTTCGGTGCCAAAGCATCGGTCAATTTTGCCGCGGATCTGAGAGCTGATGTCTACAAAAAGGTTCAGTCTTTTTCATTTAAAAATATCGACAAATTCTCTGCAGGCTCGCTGGTAACAAGACTTACCAACGACGTTACCCAGTTGCAGAACTTTGTTAATATGCTGCTTAGAATGGCTCTCCGTTCACCGGGAATGATGATCGGCGCACTTATAATGGCGATTATGCTCAAACCTAAGCTTTCAACCGTTTTTGCTGTTACCGTTCCGTTGATGCTCATTGCGGTCTTTTCGCTCATTTTTGCAGGTTTTGCTCGTTTTCAACGTATGCAACAAAAGGTCGATAACCTTAACAATACGGTTCAAGAGGGTGTTACCAATATCCGTGTTGTAAAATCCTTTGTGCGTGAGGATTTTGAAAATGCGAAGTTCAGAAGATCAAATGCTGATTTAAAGGCCGCAGGAATGTCGGCTATGAATATAATGATATTTATGCAGCCGCTGACGACCGTTATTATGAATCTCACTACTTTGGCGGTCATTTGGTTTGGCGGAAACATAGTTATTGCAGGCGAGATGCAGATAGGTGACCTTTCGGCTTTCTTGACCTACGTAAACCAGATACTGTTCTCGCTTATGATGGTAACGATGCTGCTTATGACTTCGGCCAGAGCATTGGCTTCGGCAAGGCGTATTAAAGAGGTGTTAAACGAAGAGGTCGACATTACCGATGAGTCGGCCGGTTTTAAGGATAAAAAGGTAGAGCTAGGTAAGATCGAGTTCCGCGACGTTACCTACCGTTACTATAAAAACAGCGACGAGCCTGTACTTGACAAGGTTTCGTTGACGATCCTACCTGGTGAGACCGTTGGCATAATCGGTTCTACGGGTTGCGGTAAAACGACGCTTGTTTCGATGATTCCAAGGCTTTATGATGTCGATGACGGCGAAGTGCTCGTCGATGATGTTAACGTAAAAGATTATTCGCTTTATAATCTTCGTGAGGGTGTAAGTATGGTTCTTCAAAAGAACGTACTTTTCAGCGGTACTATTGCTGAGAATCTCCGTTGGGGTGATGAAGCGGCAACCGAGGATGAGATGAAGGCTGCCGCCGAAAGAGCGCAGGCCGATAAGTTTATTACTTCGTTTACTAACGGTTATGACAGCGACTTAGGTCAAGGCGGTTCAAACGTTTCGGGCGGACAGAAGCAGAGACTTTGTATTGCCAGAGCGCTTTTGAAGAAGCCGAAGATATTGATTTTGGACGACTCGACCAGTGCGGTCGATACCGCGACCGAGGCACAGATACGCAAAGCCTTTAAAGAGGATATTCCCGATGCTACCAAGATCATTATCGCACAGCGGATCTCGTCGGTAATTGATGCTGATAAGATAGTGGTTATTGATGACGGTAAGGTCACGGGTGTCGGTACTCACGATGAGTTGCTTAAAAACAATGACGAGTATCAGGAAATATATTACTCGCAGACCGATAAGAAGGAGGCTTGATTGAAGATGGGAAGAAGCTTACAAGACCTCCAAAGACAGTATAATCAGGTTGCAAAAGACCAAAAAGGCGGAATGATGGGTGGACCGGGAAGAGGTCCCGGCGGTCCGGGAAGAGGTCCGAGAGGTTCTGGCGGAAAGCCGAAGAATACCGCTAATACAATAAGGCGGCTTTGGGGCTATGTTTCAAAGTATAAATTCCGTTTGGTGCTTGTGTTCGTTTGTATGATCCTGAGCACGGTGGCATCTTTGTTCGGTTCGTTTATGCTGTCGCCCATAATCAACCGCATTACCAGAGAGGTTGCACCCGGATTGCAGATAGAATATACACCTATCGGTAAGGTCGTTGATAGTGTTATTAATAAAATATGCCAATTACCGATATTACAAAAGGTGCCTTTGGGCGATGTTTACGTTTATATTTTAGCCGCGATCGTCATAATGCTTACTATCTACCTAATAAGTATAGCTGTCATCTATCTGCAAAGGCGTATAATGCTGACCGTGTCGCAGAATGCTACCGAGGCTATAAGAAACGATCTATACCACAAACTGCTTAAACTGCCGGTAAGATATTTTGACTCAACACCTACGGGTGAGACCATGAGCCGTTTTACCAATGACGTTGATAATATCGACGTTATGCTCAATAACTCGTTGACTGAAATAGTTTCGGGTACGATCACGCTTATCGGAACGTTCACGTTTATGATAACCACTAACGTGTGGTTGACCTTGATAACCCTTTTGTTTATACCGATATTCGCACGTGGCGGTGCCGCCATCGGTATGAGATCGAGGAAGTATTATTCGGGTCAGCAGGCCGCATTGGGTGCCGTCAACGGTTATATTGAAGAGACGGTCACCGGTCAGAAGGTGGTCAAGGTCTTTAATCACGAGGACACCTGCGTTGAAGAGTTTAAACTGCTTAACGACGATATGCGCGATAAACAGTTCAAAGCTCAGTTCTTCGGCGGAATTATGGGACCTATAATGGGTAATACCAGTCAGATAAGCTATGCCATTACTGTCGGCGTCGGCGGTATTTTAATGGTATTGACTAACAACTTTGGTCCCGGTGACTTGACCGTTTTCGCCAATTACTCCAAGCAGTTTTCGATGCCTATCAATATGCTCTCTAACCAGATGACGACCGTTTTCTCGGCTTTGGCAGGTGCGGAGCGTGTGTTCGGCATTATGGATAAGGAACCCGAGGCTCCCAATAGGCCTAACGCCGTGAAGCCTGATGAAATGAGAGGGTATGTCGAGGTAAAGAACGTCACCTTCGGTTATAACCCCGATAAGGTTATTTTGAAGAACATTTCTCTTTACGCAAAACCCGGTCAGAAGATAGCCTTTGTCGGCTCGACCGGAGCAGGTAAGACCACTATTACCAACCTGCTCAACCGTTTTTACGATATTGATGAAGGCAGTATTACCGTTGACGGTGTCGATATCAGGGATATCGACCGCGATACTTTAAGACAGAATATCGCTATGGTCTTGCAGGACACACATCTCTTCAGCGGTACTATTATGGAAAATATCCGCTACGGCAGACCCGATGCTACCGATGAAGAGGTGATCGCCGCCGCGAAAACTGCCAGCGCACACAGCTTTATTATGCGACTGTCCGACGGCTACAACACGAAAATCGACGGTGACGGAGCAAATCTCTCGCAGGGTCAGAGACAGTTACTCAATATTGCCCGTGCCGCGGTTTCCAAAGCGCCGATACTTGTTCTCGACGAGGCAACGAGCTCGGTCGACACAAGGACCGAACGCCATATCGAACACGGTATGGACCGATTGATGAAGAACCGCACGACCTTTGTAATTGCACACAGACTGTCCACCGTCAGAAATTCCAATGCTATTATGGTGTTAGAGCAGGGTGAGATAATCGAACGCGGAACTCACGATGAACTGTTGGAGTTAAAGGGCAGGTATTACGAGCTTTACACGGGTAAGCGGGAGTTGGATTAAAAAGTGGATTTTTGTCGGCGTCGGTGTTAAGAAACGCCTCGAACTTTACAAAATTAAGGAAAAACTTGTAAATCTCAATTAAAATAAGTCGAAACGGCCGTTTAATCGGCCGTCCAACTTTATAATGGATTAAAAAAATAAACCGAATAAACAATCGTTGACACTAATTCGGATTGGGTGTATAATTACTTGTAATTTAATTTTTGGAGGAGTATATTTATGTTTAAGAGTGAATATCTCAATAAAGTTTACGAAACTGTCCAGAAGCGTAACCCCGGTGAGGTTGAGTTTCATCAGACAGTAAAAGAGGTTCTCGAGTCTATTGAGCCCGTTGTTATGGCACATCCCGAGTATGAAAAGCTCGGCATTATCGACAGAATGGTAGAGCCTGAGAGAACTATCAAGTTCCGCGTTTCCTGGGTAGACGATAACGGTCAGGTTCAGGTCAACCGCGGTTATCGCATTCAGTTTAACTCGGCTATCGGTCCTTACAAGGGCGGTCTCCGTTTCCATCCTACCGTTAACGAGAGTATTATTAAGTTCTTGGGCTTTGAGCAGACCTTCAAGAATTCGCTTACCACACTTCCTATGGGCGGTGGTAAGGGCGGTTCCGACTTCGATCCTCAGGGCAAGTCCGACGGCGAAGTTATGCGTTTCTGCCAGAGCTTTATGACCGAGCTTGCTAAGCACATCGGTCCTAACACCGACGTTCCTGCAGGTGACATCGGCGTTGGTGCCCGTGAGGTTGGTTACCTCTACGGTCAGTATAAGAGACTCCAGAACGAGTTTACCGGTGTTCTTACCGGTAAGGGTATTACATATGGCGGTTCGCTTATCCGTCCCGAGGCTACCGGTTTCGGTGCTGTTTACTATGCAGTAGAAATGCTCAAGCATTTCGGTGATGATATCAAGGGCAAGACCTTTGCAGTATCGGGCTTCGGTAATGTTGCTTGGGGTACTGTTAAGAAGATCAACGAGCTCGGCGGTAAGGTTGTTACCATTTCGGGTCCCGACGGTTACGTTTACGATCCCGACGGCATTGCAACCGAAGAGAAGATCAACTATATGCTCGAAATGCGTGCTTCCTGCCGTAACAGAGTTGAGGATTATGCTGACAAGTTCGGCGTTCAGTTCTTCAAGGGTCAGAAGCCTTGGGGCACTAAGGTCGACATCATTATGCCTTGCGCAACTCAGAACGAGGTTGGCATGGAAGAGGCTAAGAAGATCGTCGATAACGGCGTTAAGTACTATGTTGAGGTTTCCAATATGCCTACTACCAATGAAGCAGTTGCATATTTGAAGGAGAATGGCGTTATCGTTGCTCCTTCCAAGGCTGTTAATGCCGGCGGCGTTGCAGTTTCGGGTCTCGAAATGAGCCAGAACTCGATGCGTTACGGTTGGTCCAGCGAGGAAGTTGATGCAAAGCTCCACACCATTATGTCCAACATTTTTGCATCTTCTGTCAAGGCCGCCAATAAGTACGGCTTGGGTGATGACCTTGTTGCAGGTGCAAACATTGCAGGCTTCGAGAAGGTTGCTGAAGCAATGGTCGCTCAGGGCGTTGCATACTAATTACATAATTTTAAAGCAGGTCGAAAGACCTGCTTTTTCTTGTGTTTTGCGGTCTAAATTCTTGACAAACTGAGACCGCTGTGCGATAATATTTCCAATAAAGTTTTCCCCTTAAGAGGTGCAGATCAATGATCTATAATGAAATCAAAAATTTGATCGAATACGCGATTGAAAAGGACCTTTTAACAACCGAGGATAAGGTTTACACCGTCAACCGTGTTTTAGAGGTTTTAGGTCTCGATGAATATGAAGAACCTGCCGAAGTGACTGAAACCGAACTCGAGGTTATTTTGAAGAATATTCTCGACTTTGCGGTCGAAAAGGGTCTGATTGACGATAATATCACCGAGCGTGATTTGTTTGATACTAAGATAATGGGTCTTTTACTGCCGAGACCTTCTGAGGTTATAAAGAAATTCTGGTCGGATTATGAGGCTTCGCCCGAAACGGCTACTGATAACTATTATAAAATGAGTTGTGACAGCGACTATATTCGCCGTTACAGAATCAAAAAGGACCTTAAATGGGTGACCGATACCGAGTACGGTGCGTTGGATATTACAATCAATCTTTCTAAGCCTGAGAAGGATCCTAAAGCCATCGCCGCCGCTAAAAATGCCAAGCAGAGTGGATATCCGAAGTGCCTGCTTTGCGTTGAAAATGAGGGTTACGCAGGCCGTTTGAACCACCCTGCAAGACAGAATCACCGTGTTATTCCGATGATCATCAATAACACTCCGTGGATGCTGCAGTACAGTCCGTATGTATACTATAATGAGCATTGTATCGTTTTCAATTCTCAGCACACACCTATGGCTATTAACCGTGCGACCTTTAAAAAGCTGCTCGATTTTGTAAAGCTGTTTCCGCATTATTTTGTCGGTTCGAATGCCGATCTGCCTATCGTCGGCGGCTCTATTTTGAGTCACGATCATTTCCAGGGCGGACATTACACCTTTGCTATGGCAAAGGCACCTATCGAGACCAAGTTGAGATTCAGCGGCTTCGCTGATGTTGAGGCAGGTATCGTCAAGTGGCCGATGTCGGTAATAAGATTGAGAGCTGATGACACCGACCGTCTTATTGAATTGGCTGATAAGATACTGCTTAAATGGCGAGGATACACCGACGAGAGTGCGTTTATTTTTGCCGAAACGGAAGGTCAGCCGCACAACACCATTACTCCGATCGCAAGAAACGCTGACGGCAAGTTTGAGTTGGATTTGGTGCTTAGAAACAACATCACTACCGATGAGCATCCGTTGGGCGTTTACCATCCTCATTCGGAGTTGCACAACATTAAAAAGGAAAACATCGGTCTTATTGAGGTTATGGGTCTGGCTGTGCTTCCTGCAAGACTTAAAAACGAGATAAAGGTTTTGGGCGAGAAAATAGTTGCAGGCGAGGATCTGCGGGCAGATGAAATAACCGCAAAGCATGCTGATTGGGTCGACGGCTTTAAAGCAGATTATACATTCACCGCCGATAATGTTGATGAGATATTGAAGTCCGAGATCGGCAAAGTGTTCGCCAAGGTTCTTGAGCACGCAGGCGTTTACAAGCGTGATGATAACGGCAAGTCTGCTTTCTTGAGATTTATTGATGCTGTAAACAATTAAAACTAAAACCGCGAAGCATAAAGCTTCGCGGTTTTTACTAATTCTGCTTTCTTACTATTTTGTACTCATCATCAAGTCTGAAGAACGGGCATTCCTTTGATTTAGAGGTGATAAAACGCATATAGTCATCCTCGTCCATCGATGCAAGGCACACGTATTCGTCGCATTCTTCGTCATAAACGTAATAAGAACACATATCGCAACTGTTAGAGGACATCGTATCACGCTCCTTAAATCGGGTTTCACGGTGCGGCCGAAGGCCTTTATGAACGCCTTTGCGTTCTTTTGAAAAATCAAAGATTTTTCCCGTGAAACCATTATACTGCACTATTTGGAAATTTTCAATTATAAATGTATTTAATATATTTTTGTCTTGCAGTTTATTTGAAAATAGTATAGAATGAAAATGTAAGAAATTAGGGTTCGGAGGTACTGTCGGTGAATAGGTTGAAGAAAATCATCAGCGTCATTATTGTTGCAGTGCTTGTTTTCTGTTTACCTGTCGCTGTTTCGGCAACGGAAACAGGGGAGTACACCATTTCGCTGTCGGGCAGTATCGACGGCAAAAATTTCGTTGATACTTCTTTTAGATTTAAGGTTGTTTGCTCTCTGCTGGAAGAAAGCGACGAGGAAAGAATTATTGTTTTTGAAGAAACGGTTACATATAACACCAGCGAAAGAAGCCAATATGACTTTAAAGTAAGACCTGAGCACGTTGAAAACGGCGGTTATGTGTACGAATTCAAGATGGTCGGTAGCAGTAACCTTGCCGCCGCCGGCGATACGAAAACGGTTACCGTTTATTTTCTTAAAGACGAGTTCGGTGAGAGCATTGTAAAGGCGTTTGACTCTTCGAAGGCCGATTCGGATATGCCCGAAGAGGAGATATTGGAGTTTCCTTATAATATATCCTTCGACTGCAAGACCGGTTCGGTCGTTTCGATCGAAATGGTTGATCCTGAGATCACCAAGGTCTATGACGGAACAGATGCTTTGACGCTTTCGCCGGAGGACTATCGGTTAACAGGTGTCTCTCCCGAACACGAGGTGTATTTGGAGATAGGACTGGCGAAGTTTAACGCTGTTGATGTTAAAAATGCGACTTCGGTCGTGCTTTCCGACTTCACGCTCAAGGGTGCTGATGCCGATAAATATGTTGTAAAAACACAGGTCGTGGAGCATCCTGCACGGATAACTCCGAGACCGATAACCGTAACGGTAGATAATATTACGATGACAAAGGGCGCTGCTATACCCGAGTTTACATACAAACTCTCCGAGGAGTTGATCCTCGGCAATGAGGTTTCTGGCAGTCTTTTCTGCCGTGTCGGCGATGCGGTTGGCAATTATACCATAAGCCGCGGTACGTTGGCAATTAATGATAACTACGATATCACTTTCCGTGAGGGTAAATTAACCGTTACTAATTTCAGCTTTTCGTCTGTTATCGATAAAGCGACCTCGATAAAGGTCTCAGGATACTTGTCTCAGAATGCTAAACTTGAGGTAAGTAACCTGTCGCAGTCGGACAATGCCTATAAAGTGCTGAAGTCGAGCGTTTCAACGGGAAGTATAATCAAGGGATATAATATCAGCGTAGACGGCGGATATGACGGTCAGTTGGAAGTTGTCATTCCCGTTGCTTCTAAATATGAGGGCAAGGGAATTACGGTGTATCAGCGTTTGAATTCGGGCGGTATCGCTCGTTATTCTGCAACTGCCAAGAATGGTGAGGTGACTGTCAGCGTTTCGGACGGCACAGCGTTTTTATTGGTGACCGACGAGGAGTCGGAGGAAAGCGGACTTTCCATCGGTCGACTGCTTTTGATAATACTGGTCGTTTTGCTGTGTGCGATCTTGCTGATCGTGTTGATCGCAGGTGCGATCTTTATCGGCCTTGTTTACTTCAATAAGACCGACGAACTCCAAAAGATAATGAAGACCTTTAAAAAAGTGTTTAAGAAAAAGTAGATATTTAACCCATCCTCTTTGCCAACGGTAAACCGGATGGGTTGTATTATTATAAAAAGCCTGATTTGTCTATCCGACAAATCAGGCTTTTTATATGGTGCCGCTGACCGGACTTGAACCGGTACGGTATCGCTACCGAGGGATTTTAAGTCCCTTGTGTCTGCCTATTCCACCACAGCGGCAAGGAACAAATCATATTATATCTGTTGAACGCCCGATTGTCAATCATTTTTTGGAACAAATCAGTAATTTTACAACATTTTGTGCTTCGGCAATTTGTACAACACAATTGGAAAAATTTTATTGAAAATTTTTATAAAAACCTCTTGCAAAGTGGGGAAAGTGGTTATATAATGAAGTTACAGTGGTGAAAAGTGGAGTGCAAGACCACTATAAGACCATAAAAGTGGTGCAAAAGGAGGCGGCCGACTGTGTTTTTTGGACAGCATTATCACAATATAGATAAAAAAGGCCGTGTTTTTGTGCCTGCGAAGTACCGTGCCGAGCTCGGCGAGGAGTTTATGCTCAGCCGCAGTCCCGACGGTAAGCGTTGCCTTTGCATCTATCCGATGGAAGAATGGCTTAAAATTGATGAAAAGCTGAAGGCTTTGCCCGGTGTTCAGGCCGGCAAGCTTGTCCGTTTTATGTATTCGGGCGCCGAAAGTGTTTCCTGCGACAGTCAGGGAAGAGTGCTTATTCCGTCTACTTTGCGTGAATACGCAGGTCTCGAGAGTGAGACGGCCGTTATCGGTATGTCTTCGAAGTTGGAGATCTGGGACGGTGCGGCGTTCAGAGCCGAAGAGGCAGAGGAAACACCCGAGTCGATTGCGGAACTCGCGAGAGAACTCGGTTTCTAAAGCAATATGGAGTTTGTGCATAAATCGGTACTTCTTAATGAAGTGCTCGAAAATCTTGATATAAAAGAAAACGGAATATATGTTGACGGCACCGCAGGCGGTGCGGGTCATTCAAAAGAGATCGCTAAAAGGCTTTCGAACGGTAAGCTTTATGCCTTTGACCGCGATCCCGATGCAGTAGCGGTCGCGACCGAGAGATTAAAGGGTCTGCCTGCTACAGTAGTTCATTCCAATTACGCCGATATGACGGCAAGGCTCGGCGAATTGGGAGTTGACGGCGTCGACGGAGTGTTGCTGGATCTGGGCGTTTCGTCGTGGCAGTTGGATAACGGTGACCGCGGATTTTCGTATCACATGGATGCGCCGCTCGATATGAGAATGAGTAGGAGCGGAATGACTGCCGCTGATATCGTGAACACCTACTCTGTACAAGCCATTACCGATATTTTGCGAGATTACGGCGAAGAGAAGTTTGCTTACAGAATTGCCTGCAACATCGTTGAAGCGAGGGAAAAAGCACCGATCGAAACGACCTTGCAGTTGAGTGACATAATCAGCCGTTCGGTACCTGCGGCCGTAAGGCGTGACGGACACCCTGCGCGAAAAAGTTTCCAAGCCTTGAGGATCGCTGTCAACGAAGAGTTTGAGGCCGAGCGTCAGGGAATAGAAGCGGCATTCGAGTTGCTAAATAAAGGCGGAAGGCTTTGCGTAATAACCTTCCATTCACTTGAGGACAGGCTTGTAAAGCAGATGTTCCAGGAGTTCGCCAAGGGTTGTATTTGTCCGCCGGATATCCCGGTGTGTGTTTGCGGTAAAAAACCGCGGGGTAAATTAGTCACGAGGAAGCCTATAATACCGAGTGACAGCGAGGTAAAAGACAATCCTCGCAGCCGAAGTGCAAAGTTGAGGGTTATAGAAAAACTCTGAGATGTAAAAAGGAGTGAAAACAGTGGATAATCTCAAATATTATAATGACAGCTTCGCTTATGATTATGATATTTTTGCACCTAAAAAGACTGCTAAAACTGCGGATATTCTGCAGTATCCTGAGCAGTCGAAAAGAAAACGTAAGCGTTCCAAGACCGCGAGCGTAAAGGGCGATATGATGAGAAAGTCCATTGTTGCTGTCCTTCTGCTTGCCGCGGTATTCGGCAGTTTATTCTTAAGAGCCGAGATCTCTTCGTTAAAGACCGAGATCGACAGCGTGAACAGGGAAATTGTCGAGCTTGAGAGCGAAGTGACCCGTTTGAGTGTTGCGGTCGAGCGTAAGATCTCGCTTGCCAACCTCGAACAGGCTGCGGTCGATTTAGGAATGCAAAAATGTGAAAAAAGTCAGGTGACTTACATAAAAACAAATCAGTTGGACTCGGCAGAAACTGTCGACGGAAAACTTACAGCGGAAGTTGAATAGAATTGAAACATCATAAATATAATTCATATAAATGTTAAGATCTCTACAGCGAGAGTCGGTAAAATGCCGGCTCTCGTTGGTGTCGTTTTAAAGAAGATCGAAATTTAGGGAAAGGGAGCGAATCTTAGTGGCAAAGGGACCGAACAAAAGTATGGTTTTGCGTACTATTGTCGTCTGGGCTGTTATGCTTTTGGTCACAGTCGGACTTGTCGGCGGACGATTGGTTTATATAATGCTCATTGACAGCGAATTCTATCAGCAAAAGGCCGCCGAGCAACAGTTGTACGATACCGAACTGCGTGCCGAGCGCGGTGAGATATATGACCGCAACGGCGAATTGCTTGCCACCAGCGCTCAGGTCTGGACGGTTTACATAACTCCCAACAGCTTCAAAAAAGTGACCGATGAAGCCAAACGTAATGCGATAAAACTCGAGATCGCAACGGGACTTTCGTCTATTTTGGAACTTGATTTCCAGACTGTTCTCGACTATACCAACAAAAATACGAGTTACGTGAAGGTCAAGAGCAACGTTGAAAAGCCGCAGGCTGATGCAGTACGTCAGTTGATAGCCGGCAGTAAGAGCAGTCTCGGCACTTATATCGGCCTTGACGAGAGCAGTAAGCGTTATTATCCCAACGACAGCCTGGCGTCGGTGACTTTGGGTTTTGTCGGCTCGGATAATCAAGGTCTGTCCGGACTGGAAAAGCAGTATGATGACGAATTGACCGGTATACCCGGTCGAGTGGTTGCCGCTAAGGACGCTACCGGCAATAATATGCCGTTAAGCTATGAGGTCGAGGTTGCCGCTCAACCCGGTAATTCACTTGTTACAACGCTTGATTCTTATGTTCAGTATGTTTGCGAGAAATATCTCGACCAGGCTATAATTGACAACAAGGTTACCGAACGCGGTTCGGTAATTTGTATGAACGTCAACACCGGTGCGATATTGGGAATGGCTGTAAAGGGTGACTTTGACCCCAACTCGCCGTTCACTTTGTCGGCATCCGATCAGGCTATTGTCGATGCCTTAGAGGGTGAGGAAAAGACAAAAAAGCTGGCCGAACTCCGCAATAAACAGTGGAGAAACAAGGCTGTTTCCGATACATACGAGCCGGGCTCGGTCTTTAAGGTCGTTACCGCCGCTATGGCACTTGAAGAGGGTGTTACCACCACTTCAAATCACTATAACTGCAGCGGTTATATCGTGATCGCGGGACGCCGATACAACTGTCACAAGCGTTCGGGTCACGGCGGTCAGACATTTATCAACGCTTTGCAGAATTCCTGTAACCCCGTATTTATTACGTTGGGTCAGCGTTTGGGCAACAAGACTTTTTCCAAGTACTTTGAAGCTTTCGGTCTTACTCAAAAGACGGGAATAGATCTTCCCGGTGAGGCTACTCCCGTTTACCATTCGGTAAATGCAATGGGTATTACCGAGCTTGCTTCTTCCTCGTTCGGTCAGACCTTTAATATCTCGCCGATACAGATGATAACGGCTATATCGGCCGCTGTTAACGGCGGATATCTGGTTCAGCCGCATTTGGTGAGCGAGATCGTTGATGCAAACGGCAATACCGTCAAGACCGTCAATACCGACGCGAAGCGTCAGGTCATCTCTGAGCAAACATCGAAGATATTGCGTACTATGATGGAAGCCGTTGTTGACGGCGGTGGTGGTAAAAACGCTTATGTTTCGGGCTACCGCATCGGCGGTAAGACGGGTACTTCGCAAAAACTTACACAGATACTTGAAACGGGTCAGTCAAATCTTTATATCGCATCTTTTTGCGGCGTGGCTCCGATTGATGATCCTGAAATTGCTGTGCTCGTTATCCTTGATGAGCCGCACGGTGATGCTTACTACGGCGGTACCATTGCCGCACCCGTAGGCGGTCAGATATTGGCCGAGATACTGCCGTATTTGGGCGTTAATCCTCAGTATAGTGAGGAAGAACTTGCCAAGATGGCGGTCAAGATCCCTTATGTTACCGATATGTCGGTAAGTGCCGCCAAGGCCGAGATCAAGGCTAAGGGACTCAAGTACCGCGTTGTTGGTGAGGGTGACAAGGTCATTAAGCAATTCCCGACCGCATCTGACAGTGTTCAGAGCGACGGTGTTGTTATACTTTATACTGACGAGACCAGCGAAGCTTTGACTGTGACCGTTCCGGATTTCACAGGTCTTTCGGTCAGCCAGGCCAACACCTTGGCAACCGATTCCAACATTAACATCAGTTTCGCGGGTGCATCTCAGTTGCTTAAGGGCGTTATCTCTTATAAACAGAGCATACCCGAAGGCACTAAGGTCGATGCAGGAACGATCGTTACGGTATACTTCAGAACGACCGAAACGGCAGAATAAGAAGGGAACTTTTTATGAAACTTTCATTTCTTTTAGGTGAAAAGGCAGGAAAATTTGCAGATCTTGAGATCACTGCTGTGACCTGCGATTCCCGCAATATTACCGAGGGCTGTGCATTTGTATGCATCAATGGTGCCGTGATCGACGGTCACAAATTCGCCGCTGAAGCGGTAGAAAAGGGTGCGGCGGTCATCATTTGCGAAAAGGATACCGGTGTTCAGAACCAGGTATTTGTTGAGGATAGCCGCGTTACTTTCGCCGAAATGTGTGCAGGTTGGTTCGGTGAACCTGCCAAGAAGCTTAAAATAGTCGGTGTTACCGGAACCAACGGTAAGACCTCTGTTTCCTATATGCTCAAAAATATTCTGGAGTATTGCGGATACAAGGTTGGTCTTATCGGTACTATCCAGAATATGATCGGCGATGAGGTGTTGCCTTCTAAAAACACAACACCGGGAGCCTTCGAACTGCAGTCTATCTTCGCTCAGATGGTGGAATCGGGCTGTACCTACTGCATTATGGAGGTCTCTTCCCATGCACTTGATCAGAACCGCACCTATGGCATTGAGTTCGAGATCGGCCTGTTTACAAATCTTACTCAGGATCATCTTGATTATCATATCACGATGGATAATTATTTGAATGCCAAGAAAAAGCTTTTTAAGACGAGCAAAGTTGCCGTTCTTAACCTCGATGACAGTTACTATGAGGAAACACGGGACGGCATTGAGTGCAGGACTGTTACATATTCGCTTTTCAATAATGAAGCGACCTATACCGCTAAAAATATAAATCTGCGACCCGACGGTGTTGATTTTGTTTTCAGCGGCGTTGGCGTTATAAGCCGCATAAAAACCGCCATCGGCGGTAAGTTCACGCCGTATAATGCGATGTGTGCCGCGTCCGGTGCATTGGAACTCGGAATGCCTATCGAAAAAATTTCCGAAGCGTTCGGCGTTATGCCGGGTGTCAAGGGCAGAGCCGAGGTCGTGCCCACGGGTAAGGACTTCACCGTTATTATCGACTATGCTCATACTCCCGACGGACTTGAGAATATTTTAAAAACCTTTGCTGAATTCGAGAAAAACCGGCTCACCGTGCTGTTTGGTTGCGGCGGCGACCGTGACCGTACAAAGAGACCGAAAATGGGTGCTGTGGCGGCCATTTTTGCCGATAATATCATTGTAACGAGTGATAATCCACGTTCCGAGGTGCCCGAAAAAATCATTGAAGATATTTTAGAGGGTATGAAGACCTGCGAAAAGCCGGTAGAGGTCATCGTGAACCGGGTTGAGGCTATTAAGAAGGCTATTAAAACTGCCGAACCGGGTGATATTATTGTTCTGGCGGGTAAGGGTCACGAGACCTACCAGATACTTTCCACAGGCACGATTCATCTTGATGAGCGAGAAGTCGTGGCCGAAGCACTTGCAGAAATTCAATAGACAAGGGGAATTTTAAATGAGTGGGTTAGTTCCGATGATAGCCACATTAACGGCTTTTATAATTGCTCTTTTGCTGGGCAATCCGACCATTACTTTATTAAAAAGGCTGAAATACGGCCAAACTATACGTGAAGAGGGTCCGAATTGGCACAAATCGAAGCAGGGAACACCGACGATGGGTGGTATACTCATAGCCGTCGGTACGGCGATAGGAGTTGCTGTTGCGTTTTGTCTGTCGGGCCTTGCCGGCGGAAATCTGAAGACAGAGCTTTCAACCGAGCTTTCGTTTGTCAAGATCTTTGCAGGTCTCGGTCTTTGCTTCGGAATGGGCTTTGTCGGCTTTGCTGATGACTACATCAAGGTCGTCAAAAAGAGAAATTTGGGTCTTACCGCAATGCAGAAGACCGTTTTCCAGTCGCTGGTCGTTCTGGGTTATCTTATAACTCTTGCAATGGCAGGACTTTCCAAAACAGTCGTTCCGTTCTTCGGTGAGATCGATATTTCAAAGGGCTTGGGTCTTGTTTTCTGGCCGATCGCGTTCTTCTTCGTCTACGGATTTACCAATGCTGTAAATCTTACCGACGGTATCGACGGTCTGGCTTCGACCGTTACCTTCGTCGTGTCGGCAGGTTTTCTCGCAATGGCTACCTTGCTGGGACTCGAAGGCATCAGCACTCTTTGCGCCGCTGTGGCCGGTGCTTGTCTCGGCTTCCTGGTCTTTAACTGGCATCCTGCAAAAATGTTTATGGGTGATACCGGTTCGATGTTCTTAGGCGGTGCTGTCGTGGCGTTCGCGTTTGGTATTGACCGACCGATATACCTTCTGCTTGCGGGTATTATCTATCTTATCGAAGCCTGCTCGGTAATTTTGCAGGTAGTCTATTTTAAAAAGACCGGTAAGCGTCTCTTTAAAATGAGTCCTATCCACCACCACTTTGAAAAAAGCGGTTGGAGTGAAGTTAAAATCGTTATTGTCTTTGCCGCAGTAACTTTGGTAGCTTGCGGAATCTGTGTCGCAGGTGTGGCACTGTAAAAATCAGTCATTCTTTTACAGCCAACGAAAGGGGAGTGTTAGTTTTGCCTGAGAATACACTTCGAAAGAATTCAAAAAAGCATAAGTTTTTTATAAACGGTAAAATGGATCTGACCTTCCTTTTTCTGTTGCTGGTTATTTTGACCGTAGGTCTTATTATGCTGTTTTCGGCGAGCTACGTCTACGCCTATACGCATTACGGAAACAACTATTTCTTCATCGCAAAGCAGGCCACTTTTGCCGTTGTCGGTGTCGGAATAATGCTGTTCGTTTCAAGAATTGATTATCACCAATTACGAAGATTTGCAATACCGTTCTACATCGCAATAGTGATATTGCTTGTGGTGATGCTTATATTGCCGCCGATGGTTTCGGGAACGACCGTTAAACGTTGGTTCTCGGTGGGACCTATCAATTTCCAGCCGTCGGAGTTGGGCAAATTCGCAGTTATCCTGTTGCTTTCTCACCTTATCGCCGCCAATCAACAGCTTATGAAAAAGTTTACCTTCGGCATCCTTTTCTTAGGCGGTCTGGTCGGACTCGTTTGTGTGCTTGTAGTGCTTGAGCCGCATCTGTCGGCGACGGTTCTGATATTCCTTATCGGTGCCGTGATGATGATCGTCGGCGGCATTCAGCTGCGCTGGATATTAGGCGGACTGGGAGTTGTTGCCGCTGCAGTTGTGGTATTGTTGAGCGGAGTTATCGAATATGCTCAGGACCGTATAACCTATTGGCTCAATCCTTGGGCCGCACCGGTAGGTGAGGGTTATCAGACCATTCAGTCGCTCTTGTCGATCGGCTCGGGTGGATTGCTTGGTCGTGGCTTGGGTCAGTCGAGACAGAAGTATCTCTGGGTACCTGAACCGCACAACGACTTCATTTTCGCTATCGTCTGCGAGGAACTGGGACTCATTGGCGCGTTGATAATCATTGCTCTGTTTGCTTTTTTGATGTGGAGAGGATTTGTTATCGCCATCAAGGCTCCCGATAAGTTTGGCTCTATGTTGGCTTTAGGGTTGACCTTCCAGGTCGGTCTCCAGATGGCGTTGAACGTATTGGTCGTTACCAACACTATTCCCAACACCGGTATCAGCCTGCCGTTCTTCAGCTACGGCGGTACATCATTGCTGATACTGCTGTTTGAGATGGGAATAATCCTATCGGTATCAAGAAGTTCAAAAACAAAAGCGAAGCTGTGAGGAGAGAGTATGCATATAATGTTTGTCGGCGGCGGTACCGCCGGTCATATCAATCCTGCGATCGCGGTTGCAGGCTATATAAGGGATAATTATCCTGACTGTAAGATCAGTTACATCGGCACCAAAAAGGGAATGGAGAACCGTCTTGTTCCCTTGGCGGGTTATGACTTTTATTCCGTTGATGTTGCAGGCTTTCAGCGAAAATTAACGGTTAAAAATATTTTTCGCAACATTGATGCCGTGCGAAAGGTCTTCACTTCGTCCATCGAAGCAAGAAAACTTTTAAAGGCACTTAAGCCCGATATCGTTTTCGGTACGGGTGGATACGTTTGCGGACCGGTCTTGCGTGAAGCCGCTAAAATGGGAATAAAAACTGCCGTGCACGAGGCTAACGCTTACCCCGGTGTGACTATCAAAATGCTGGCTCCTACAGTCGATCTTGTAATGGTCGCGATGGAGGACGCTTTAAAAAATCTTAACCCTAAAAATGAGCCTGTAATAACGGGTAATCCTATAAGAAGCAGTCTTAAATCGGTCTCAAAGGCCGATGCGAGAAAGGTATTAAATATACCTCAAAACGCTGATGTGCTATTGTCTTTCGGCGGAAGTCTGGGCGCCAGAGTTATCAACGATGCGATGCTTGAGGTCATAAAGCAGGACGTTGACAGCAAAGAATTTTACATATATCACGCAACGGGTAAAAACGCTCACAAGGAGTATATGGAAAAACTGGCAAGTGTTGGCTTTGACCCCGATAACGGCGTTGTCAATGTCTATGAATATATTGATAATATGGACATTCTGATGGCCGCGGCAGACCTTGTTATTTGCCGTGCGGGAGCTATGACCGTAAACGAACTCCAGGTCTGCGGTAAACCGGCTATTCTTATTCCGTCGCCCTATGTCGCCGAAAATCACCAATTCCACAACGCGATGTCTTTGAAGAAGAATAACGCGGCTGAGCTTATTGAGGAAAAAGACCTTAACGGCGAAGAATTATACAAGACCGTAAAACGTCTTTTCAGCGATAAGGATAAGCTCCGATCAATGAGTGAACAGGCGTTGAAAATTGCCATTCCCGATGCTGACCGCCGCATTGCCGACGAATTGCTTAAGATTATAAAGTAATCGCAAATCGTTCGATTTGGCATAATATATACCGTGAGGTGTATATTAGTGTCTGAATTTATTGTTAACGGTGGCAAAAAGCTTTACGGCGATGTGACCGTTCAGGGTGCAAAGAACAGTGTTTTGCCGCTTTTGGCCGCAACCTACTTGAGTAACAGCGAATGTGTGTTACATAACTGTCCACGGCTGTCTGATGTGGACGCGTCGGTGGCGATCTTGGAGCATCTTGGTGCAAAGTGCCGATTTGAAGGAAACACTTTGACCGTTGACTCAAACGGTTGCTTCAGCAGCGATATTCCCGAAACTCTGATGAGGGAAATGCGGTCGTCGATAATCTTTTTGGGTGCCATTATTGCAAAATGCAAAGCGGCGTCGATGAGCCTTCCCGGTGGGTGTGAGTTGGGTCCGAGACCTATTGATATCCACTTGAGTGCATTGCGGCAGATGGGTGCCGAAATAGAGTGTACGGCCGGCAGGCTTATCTGCACCGCACCGAATGGTTTAAGCGGTGCAGAGATACATTTGAATTTCCCGAGCGTCGGTGCTACCGAGAATATTATTCTTACTGCCTGCAAGGCAAAAGGCACTACCGTTATCTATAACGCGGCGAAGGAGCCTGAGATCTGCGACCTTGCATCCTTTTTGAATTCCTGCGGTGCCAAGATAAAAGGTGCCGGAACACCGACAGTGGTGATCGAAGGCGAAAGGGAACTTTCCGGCTGTGTGCATAACGTAATACCCGATCGCATAGTTGCCGCGACCTATC
This sequence comes from Oscillospiraceae bacterium, assembly GCA_015066395.1. Classification (GTDB taxonomy): domain Bacteria; phylum Bacillota; class Clostridia; order Oscillospirales; family Acutalibacteraceae; genus UMGS172. The sequence continues at coordinate 71,681 of SVOL01000004.1, forward strand.
TTTTTACTGTGGCTATGTGCAAAGGTGCGATCAGAATAAAGAATGCGATACCGGAACAGATCTTTCCGTTTTGTCATATTCTGCAAAAATGCGGCTGTGATGTATCGGTCAATGCCGACAGCGTTACACTGAGGTCGCATAACGCATTGCATAATTTTGATGTCGTATCTTCGGGTCCGTATCCGGGATTCCCGACCGATGCAGGTCCGTCATTAGTGTCGGCTTCCTGTCTGTTTAAAGGCACGGGAGTGTTTGTTGAAAATATATTCGACAGCCGTTTTCGGTATGTTGACGAGTTAAAACGTCTCGGCGCCGACATCAAAGTGGTCGGTCGTGCAGCTATAGTGACCGGTGTCAAGAATTTAGCCGGTGCTAAAGTGGAGGCTCACGATCTTCGCGGCGGTGCTGCTCTTGTGTCTGCGGCTGTGGCGGCTCACGGAACCTCTGTTGTTCGTAATATCGAGTTTATCGACCGTGGATATGAGAATATTGAAAAAGTGTTTGCACAGCTTGGTGCTGAGATAAAACGAAAGTAAAGGAGTGATAAAATGCGGGTAGAGTTTGATGAATCGCAGAACAATCGAACAAAGCGTAAGAAAAAAAGAGGCTCGGCTCGTTTTCACATTGTGGCCTTTTTGCTTATGATCGCTTTGTCGGCCGTCATTGCTCTGTGTCTTACGGTATGGTTTCATATCGCAAGGATCGAAGTGCAGGGTAGCAGCGTGTATTCGACCGAGCAGATAATAGAAGCTTCGGGTGTGAAAATTGACGGTAATCTTTTCAGAATTGATTCCGGTTTTGCTGTAGCCAATATAAAGAAAACTCTGCCGTATATTTCCGATGTCAAGGTCGAACGCAAGTTGCCTGCTACAGTAAGAATCAATGTCACTCCCGCCAAAGAATATGCTTATATCAGCCAGAATGTGGGTTCGCTTATTATTGATGAGAGCTTAAAGGTTTTAAAGGATTTTGCCGAACCGGGTGAAAATGTCCTTCATCTTAAGGGCATAAGTGTTTCGGCCTACACGGTAGGCGAGCAGTTGCAGTTCTCAAATACCGAGCAGACCAAGACTATGACCGATCTTTTTGCAAACATTAATTCTTTGGGGTTAAACAGCGGCGAGTTCAAGGTCACAATGATCGATGTCAGCGACGTGCTTGACCTTAAGTTTATTCTTAATGATATGTACTATGTCAAGGTCGGCAGTCTCAATAATATCGATAAGAAGCTTGTGCATCTTAAAACGATGTTTTCTCATATCGATAAGACCAAGTCGGGCATTATAAATCTTGCCGACTGGACCGAAGAAAACGATAGGGCAACATTTAAGTTCGCTAACATCGATGAATTTAAGTAAATTTCCTAAAAACCGATGTTTTCTGTCGATAAAGCACAAAATTATTGCTTAAAATTTTATATATTTAGTATTGCAATTTGTATTTCATTATGGTAAAATTGTAGCAGATACTGAATAAGTATGTGTGAAAGTGTATATAATAACTGGAAGGATGATAAAGAGATGGCTTTCGAAATTGATAACGAAACCGAGAACGTAGTACAAATTAAGGTTATTGGTGTTGGCGGCGGCGGCGGTAACGCTGTTAACCGCATGGTTGATTCGGGTGTCCGCGGCGTTGAATTTATCGCTATTAATACCGATAAAGCTGCTTTGACACTCTCTAAGGCTACCCATAAGATCCAGATCGGTGAAAAGGTCACTAAGGGCCAGGGCGCCGGTGCATTGCCCGTAATGGGTGAGACTGCCGCTCAGGAGTCTAAGGATGAGATCGCTGCTGCTATCCGCAGTGCAGATATGGTATTTATTGCCGCAGGTATGGGCGGCGGTACCGGTACAGGTGCAGCTCCTGTTGTTGCTCAGATCGCTAAGGAACTCGGTATCCTTACTGTTGGTATCGTTACCAAGCCCTTTGCTTTTGAAGGCAGAAAGAGAATGACTCAGGCTGAGGCAGGTATAGCCGCTCTCCGTGAGCATGTTGACAGTCTTATTGTTATCCCCAATGAGAGATTGAAGTTCGTTTCCGAGCAGAAGATCACTCTTAAAAATGCATTTGAGATCGCTGACGATGTTCTCCGTCAGGGTGTTCAGAGCATCTCCGAGCTTATCAATGTTACCGCTATGGTCAACCTCGACTTCGCTGACGTTACCGCAGTTATGAAGGACGCAGGCTATGCTCATATGGGTGTTGGTATTGCCAACGGCCGTGACAAGGCTGAGCTTGCCGCTCATAAGGCTATCTCCAGCCCTCTGATCGAGACCAGCATGGAAAATGCAAGCGGTGTTATTATCAGCATCACCGGTTCTATGGATATCGGTCTTGAGGAGGTTGAGCAGGCTTCGACCATTATCTCCGATATGGCTCATCCCGATGCAACCATCATTTGGGGTGCTCAGCTCGACGAGTCTCTTGAGGATGAGATGAGAATTACCGTTGTTGCTACCGGTCTTGGTGACAACAAGAAGAGAACCCACGCTGACGATGTTCTGAGCAGCGTTGCAGCAGCCGCAGAGGATGACGGTGAATACACCACTCAGATCCTCGACATCTTCAATAAGTGATTGAAACCAACAAAAACCGCTTTCCGTTCGGAAAGCGGTTTTTTTATGTTTTATTATGTGAATGCAGGGTGTAGGTCGTACCGTTTTCGGTTGTGACAGAGGTAATTAAACCCTTTTTCGAGACTTCTATATTATCAAGGGTTTGGTTGTTTGCGGCGTTCAAGATGATATGCCCGAACTCGGCCAGTGGGAACGGCACGGCTGACTCGAACAGATACTCTGCCTTTGCGTTGGCGGTGGCAACGGTGTATCGGTCGGCAGTAACGCTCAGCACGATTCCAACATCTTCTCCGCAGACTTTGATATTCGATATGGTTACAGTGTCTTGAGTGCAGCTGACTGTACCTGTAGTGTCGCCGTTTGAAAAATCGCAGGTGAATTTGCCGACGATGTCGGCGTTTGAGTTGACATTTCTACATCCGCTTAACAGCAATATAAACGTTATTAAACATAGGGCAACTCTTTTCGTTTTATCACCTCAGGGAGTATAGTTCGTTGATAACTTTGGGTAGTGCTTTTAGCATATCGGTCGGTGTAAGCGACAAAAGGGAAGATGATTCAAGTGCTCTGTCACCGCTCAAAGCGTGAAGCTTTGCGGAGAGAACAGCACTTGTATCGGCAGAAAGTCCTTGTGCTAAGAATGCCGCCGCCATACCTGCCAGCATATCTCCCGTGCCCGCAGTGGACATTGCGGGATTGCCGTCGGTTATAAAATACAGCTTGCTGTCGGGTGTGGCAATTACCGTGTTTGCACCCTTTAATACTGTGACGGATCTCGTGAATTTTGCGATTATCAAGGCCGATTTGGCTCTGTTTTTCAAAATTTCGTCGACCGTACAATTAAGCAGTCTTGCGGCTTCCTTAGGGTGCGGAGTGAGTATCTTCGGAGCGTTGTAGTCTCTTAATATATCTATGCTGTCTGCCAGGATATTTATGCCGTCGGCATCCAAAACAAGCGGGATTTTTTGGGTTTTGAGGATCGCTTCCGCGTTGCTTTCGGCAAACTTAGAACGACCGATTCCACAGCCTACCAAGGCGGCGCAGCAGTTAGAAAGAGCGTTGCACAATTTTGTTTCGTCATCGGGATCAGCATTGCCGCTATTGCCTTTTAAAACTGTGCAAACAGCTTCGGGTATGCTCATAGCTACTATTGGATAAATGCTTTCAGGCAATATGATATTTGCAATTCCAACACCCGATCTTACCGCACCTTTGGCGGCAATTATTGCGGCTCCTGCCATTCCGAAACTTCCAACGTAAAGTCCTAAAGTACCGCTTAAGCCTTTGTGATGATTGACACCTCTTGTCGGCAAAAGTTTGGCAGCATCCTCGTCAGAAACGGTTTTTGCAAAGAATGCCAGATCTTTATATGCGGCATCGGGGATGCCGATCGGGGTGACTGTCACTTTGCCGCAATATTCGTTCGACGGATATAAAAGGTGGCAGGGCTTATAGGCGGCAAAGGTCACGGTCATCGAGGCTTTTACGAACTCGCCGTCGGCAGTGCCTTGATCGCTGTCGATTCCGCTCGGAGTATCAACCGATATAACGGTGGCTTTTGAACGGTTTATAGCCTTGATGGCCGTGGCATACACGTCTTTCGGCACACCCTTGAATCCCGTTCCGAACAAGGCGTCGATCACAAAATCTGCCTCTTCGATAAATTTACAGGCCAACTGCTCGTACGCGTTAAAGTCAAGCGGTTTCAGCCCAAGATCAACGGTTTTTGCAAACATCTCTTTTGAACTGTCGGTCGTGGGCATACCTACGGCAATTATCTTGGACGGAATGTCGTTTTCATTAAGTTTTCGTGCAATAACGTATCCGTCACCGCCGTTGTTGCCTTTACCGCAGACTATAACTACTTTTGAGTTTTTAAGGTCAAACTCCGAGCGAATGACCTTAGCCGCGGCTGAGCCTGCATTTTCCATAAGCCGAAGCCAACTAAGTCCCAAACCGACCGCGTTGGACTCCAATGTTTTCATTTGTTCAGCGGTTAAAACAAACATTTTAAACCTCTCTTAAACCTTATCCCGAAGCAAATAGGGAAGATACTTTTTCATGCCTGCTCTGAATTCCTCGTTGGGAGTGAGAACAAGCGTATAGTAACCGTTTCTGGGATGATGTATCTTAAATGCTAAGGGTTCACCTACAGTCGGGTCACATCCGATATACACGTTCTTATTATTGGCTTTATTCGTGACGTGGATCGACGGGTCGTAAGGAGCAATGTCCTCAATATCTCTTATTTTAAAATTCGCCATACGCTGACGCTTGGATTTGTTTGTTATGCGGTCGATATCGATCTCATCGTTGGTGAGTGCATACTCGTATTCAATGTTCAACTGGCAGGTGAGGTAGTAGGCGATGAACATAACTGCGGCCGCTAATAACAGCAATAAAAATGCAAGCGTCGGATTGAGTATGGAAAATCCTACAAGTCCCAAAAACATAAGCGAGCAAACGGTCCAGATCGCGATCTTTAATCCCAACACCTTTCCTCCTGTTTTAATAGGAACTAACTGTTCTGTGAATGAGTCAATATGAGTGTGCATAGAGTTACTCCTTTTTATTGTTGCAATCTTATAAATTGATTATATCACCACGGGTTTTCTATTTCAAGAATTGTCTTGTGATTTAATAAAATATTCATTATTTACTGCGGTTATCATCTTGAAATGTAAAGCGATGTGCTGTATAATGAATTAGAGAGTTTGGGGTGGTTACGGTGTATGAGTTTTTTGGAATGGGATTTTCGGATATCGGCGATCTGATCGGTTTTGTTGTGGTCATATTGCTCGCGGCAGCGTTGTTTTTATGGATCGTATTGGGCTGGAGACACGAAATAAAAAAACAACGAAAACAGTATGAGAATATGGATAAGCCGAAAAAGGTGATAATTTGCGATAGAGTTAACTCCCGCAACGTTTTGCGTTGCGGGAGTTCCCATTTTTAATATTTCTTACTCTGCAAAGCTGATTCGGTTTCGTTGATGGCTTTGACGGCGGCTTTGTTACTGTGCATTACAATGTAGGTGTAGATCGCATCGAAAATGGCCAATTGAGCGATTCTTGAGCTCATCGCAAGGATCGAATACTTCGTCTCGTCCGAGCGTGTGTTTAAAACAATGTCTGAATGGCTGATGATAGGGGAGGAGCCGAAGTTGGTTATGCAGATGGTCGTGGCTCCTGCCTTTCGGGCGATCTTCAAAGCATCAACGACGTCGATAGAAGCACCTGAGTGCGAAACACCGATTGCAATATCTCCTTTGTGCAGATGCGATGCGGCGATAGCCTGCATATGATTGTCGCAGTAGGCAACGGCATCAAGTCCTGCTCTTAAAAATTTGTGCTGAGCGTCGACGGCGATAGAGGCCGAGTTGCCGAGTCCGAAGATGACTATTCGACCGGCATTCTGAATAGCTTTAGCCGCCAATTCGAGCTGTGTCGAACTCAAAACCGACTTTGTGTTTTCAAGAGCAATGGCGATATCGCGGATACGCTTGTTGAAAATGTCGTAGCAACGGTCGCCGTTGTTGATCGTAGGTACACCGCCTGCCGAGACATTGGCCGATTCCTGTGCAATCTTTAATTTGAGCTCCTGATAACCCGATAACCCCAAACGCCGTGAGAAGCGGACGATGGTCGCTTCGCCGCATTCGCACTTTGATGCCAGCTCATTTATCGATAGTCCGATGATCTCTTGGTAATTGCGGATTATCCAATCGGCAATTTTCTTCTCGCCGTAACCCATTGTAGGGTATAAATCGTTGATTTTTAAGAGGACAGACTCCATATTACACCTCAAAATGAAATTTTACTCCATTATAGCGAAAATTTACAAAAAAATCAACATTTTTATGAAAATAAATTTCGAAATCTATTGCAAAATGATGGCCGTTGTGGTAAAATTTATGTGCTAATAGCGCGGAGCCTGTGATAGGCTCCGTAAATAAAAAAATTGGAGATGATCTGATGGTTTGTAATGAGTTTTTGACAGACATTATTCTCGCTGAATTAGAAGATGCTGTCGGCAGAGAAAACTGCTCAACAAGAGAAATCGATAAGATTACTCACGGTGTTGACTATTTCTGGCTTTCCAGAATGTGGGCTGACCGTGGTAAGCGTATGCCTGAGGCTGATTTTATTGTATCGCCTAAGAACGCTGAAGAAACCTCTAAGGTTCTCAAAATCGCTAACTATTATAAGATCCCCGTTACCACTTGGGGCGGCGGTGCAGGTACCCAGGGCGGTGCTATTCCCGTAGCAGGCGGTATTCTTCTCGACACTAAGAGAATGAACCAGATATTTGAGGTCAATACCGAGGCTCTTTACATAGAGTGTGGCTGCGGTGCTATCTACAAGCACATTGAGTGGGCTGCAAACGAGGTTGGTTATGCAACCATGCACTATCCTTCTTCGCTTACTTGTTCTACCGTCGGCGGCTTCTTGGCTCACCGCGGTATCGGCGTTGTTTCTACTAAGTACGGTAAGATCGATGATATGGTTCTCCAGATGGAGGTCGTTCTTCCTAACGGTGATATTATTGAGACTTCTCCTGCTCCGAAGCACGCTGCAGGTCCTGACCTTAACCAGATCTTCATCGGTTCTGAAGGTACTCTCGGTATCATTACAAAGGCTCAGATCCGTATTTTTGCTCAGCCTGAAGAGCGTCGTTTCCGCGGCTTCCTGTTCCAGGATATGTCGGGTGCTTTCAAGGCCGCACGTGACCTTCTCCAGAAGTTCAAGCCCTCTGTTATGCGTCTTTATGACGAGGCTGAGACCGCTTCTCTCATCAAGAAGATCGTTGGTGTTGAGAAGAAGGGCGCTTTCATGAACGTTGCTTATGAAGGCGTTAAGGAAATGGTTGAGGTTGAGGAGAAGATCCTTCTCGAGACCTTTGCTAAGTACGGTGCTGAGGACTTGGGTTCTGAGTACGGCGAGAAGTGGTGGAAAGAGAAGATCACCTTCTTCTATCCCGGACACATGATGGACATTCCTCAGATGTTCGGTACTATGGATACTATCGCTCCTTACGGTACTATCGAAAAGATCTACTGGGCAATGAAGGAAGCTATCGAAACCAACTTCCCGTTTGTTAAGTTTATCGCTCACTTCTCTCACTGGTATGAGTGGGGTGCAATGGTCTACGACCGCTTTATCGTTGATCAGGAATACGTTCCCGAAGATCCGCACGAGGCTCTCAGACTCCATCAGAGAATCTGGAGTACCGGTGTCCGTACCGCACTTGCTAACGGCGGTGTTGTAAATGATCACCACGGTGTTGGTCTCAAACTCGGCCGCTTGATGAAGGAACAGTACGGTCCTGCAATGCAGGTATTCGAAGGAATCAAGAAACAGCTCGACCCGAACGGTATTATGAACCCGTTCAAGCTCGGTCTGTAATTTATAGGGGAGGTAACCGATTATGTATATGTCTGAAAAAAGTAAGCAGATCGTAGACGCTTGTCGTTTCTGCTGGATGTGTCGTCATATCTGCCCCGTAGGTAACGCTACCGGTCAGGAGAGAAATACCTCAAGAGCCCGTGCTCTTGCTCTTTCTCTTATCAACCGTGAGGGTGCTGAACTCACCGCTGACGTTATGGATAACATCTATGAGTGCCAGATGTGCGAGGGTTGCACCAAAGAGTGTGTTACCGGTTGGGATCCCACATATTTCACTAAGGAAGTCCGTCTCCAGGCTGCTTTGGAGGGTAAGACTCCCGATTATATCAACGCTATCGTAGACAAGGTTCTTGAGACCGGTAACATTTACGGTGCTACCGAACTTGATGCTGACTTGAGCGCTGCTATTGCCGCTCATAAGGATGGCAAGGTTCTTCTCTTCCTCGGTGCTGAGGCAAGATACAATGTACCTACCGCCGCTGTTAATGCTATCAAGGTTCTCGAGAAGGCCGGCGTTGAGTTCGCAGTTTTGGCTGACGAACCCGCTTCCGGTGCCGCTCTCGATTGGCTCATCGGTGCTGCTGATGAGACTAAGACCCAGATGTCCGCTTGTGCCGCTAAGCTTGCAGCTTACGAAACTGTTATTGCTTTCGATCCTCAGGATGCAAAGGCTTTCGTTCGTGAGTACAAGGAGTACGGCATCGAATTGCCTGCAGTTGTAACCTTCACAAGCTTTGTTGCAGGTCTTATTAAGGACGGCAAATTGGCAGTTGCCAACACCGGCAAGGCTGTTGTTTTCCAGGATCCTTATCAGCTTGCACGTCAGCTCGAAGAGACTGAAGAGGGCAGAGCTATCGTTTCTGCTTGTGCAACACTTAATGAGATGCTTCTTATAAAGAAGGATACCATGTGGGCCGGTGGCTCTATCATGGCTATCTACAATCCGCTCACCTCTGAGCTCGTTGCTAAGGAGCGTTGGATGAACGCTATCAATGTTGGTGCCGATACCATCGTTACCGCAAGCGTTTCCGAGTATGCCGCATTGAAGGCAGCAGCTCCCGCAGGGAAGACTGTTCTTTCTATCGAAGAACTCGTTCTTTCTGCCGCTAAGTAATCAGTTCTCTTAATAAAGGAGCGTTTAAAAGATGCTTGTAAATTTTAAACAGATTTTGGACATGGCAGAGGAAGGCAACTTCTGTATCCCTGCTTTCAATGTCTATAATATTGAGACCTGCATGGGTGCCGTTAAGGCTGCAGAGGAACTTAAAGCTCCCTGTATTCTGCAGGTTTATCCGAGACTTATGAAGGAAGAACTTGGCTACTATTTGGCTCCGTGCGTTGTAGCCGCCGCCCGTAAAGCAAGCGTTCCTGTTTGCTTCCATTTGGATCACGGTCCTTCTGAGTTGGAAACCACCAGATCCCTGCGTTGGGGTGCAACCGGCATTATGCTTGACGGTTCGGCACTTCCCTTTGAGGAAAACATCGCTCTGACTCGAAGAGTTGTTGATACCTGCAAGTACGTTGACGTTCAGGTTGAAGGTGAGCTTGGTCACATCGGTATGGTAAGCGATGATTCTATGGATGAGTTTACCGTTCCCGAGGAGGCAAAGATCTTTGTTGAAAAGACCGGCGTTCAGGCTTTGGCTGTTCTTGTCGGTAATGCACACGGCCGTTACAAGAAACCGCCTAAGATCGATATTCAGAGAATTGCCGATATAAGAAAGGCTACTAACGGCACTTCGCTTGTTCTTCACGGCGGTTCGGGTATTCCCGATGAGGCTATTAAAGAGGCCGTTAAGGTAGGTATCCGCAAACTGAATGTTTCAACTGACCTTTGCTACAGCTTCCTTGACAGCGTTCAGGAAGAGATCAATAAGCCCGATAGATTCATTGCTATCGATAACTTTATGAAGAAACCTATCGAGGCGGTTAAAGAATTCTGTATGACTAAAGTATTGCTCTGCGGAGCAGACGGAAAGGCAAAGTAATGAGTAAGGTTGTTGGAATTGGCGCTTGCGTTTTAGATACTCTTATTACTCTTCCTAATTTTCCGCCGGAGGATACAAAGCTCCGCGCAACTTCTACAAAACTCGTCGGTGGCGGTCCTACCGCCACCGGTATCGTAGCTGTGTCTAAGCTCGGTATTTCTTCCGAGTATATCGGCGTTTTGTCGGATGATTCGTCGGGTGCATATTTGAAGGCTGACTTCGAAAAGTACGGTGTCGGCACCGATAACATTGATATGCTTCCCGGTTACCGTGCATTCACTTCCTGTATTTGGCTCAATTCCGCCGAGGGAACAAGAACCTGCGTCTTTGATAAGGGTGATCTTCCGGCATTAAAATTGTCCGAAAAGCAGATCGAAGCCATAAAGAACGCCGACCTCTTGATGGTTGACGGTAACGAGCTTGAAGCCGCTATTGAGGCGGCTAAGATCGCTAAGGAAAACGGCGTTAAGGTGCTTTATGACTGCGGAGGTCTTTACGACGGTATCGAGCGTTTGTTGGCACTTACCGATATTATGATCCCGTCCGAGGAATTCTCGATGGGTCATACCGGTGAAAAGGATGCCGCATCAGCCGCTAAAAAGCTGTATGAGATGTATAACCCTGAATATGTTGTCGTAACCCGCGGTAAGCACGGCGGTCTGCTTTATGACGGCGAAAAGGTAACCGAGTATCCTATCTATCCTGCCGATGTTGTTGACTCGAACGGCTCGGGTGACGTTTTCCACGGCGCTTTTGCTTCGGCTGTTGTTCGTGGATTTACACCTATTCAGTGCTGTCATTTCTCGAGCTGTGTTTCGGCTCTTAAATGTATGGGTGTCGGTGCAAGAGAAAGCGTGCCCGACTATGATACGGCTATTGATTATTTAAGGAGAAACGGATATGAACTTTAGAAAAGCATATAAGCCGGCTATCGGCTACACTCCCATCTGCAAGATCGGTGAGTGCTCTTTGAAGCGTCTTGAGTTCGGTATTATCGAACTTGAGGCCGGCGGTGTTCAGAGTTTTAACACCGAGGACAAGGAAACTGCTTTTATCATTCTTGAAGGCCACGTTAACGTTGCTTTTGACGACACAAAGTGGGAGAATATCGGTAACAGAAGCTCTGTTTTCGAGAACCAGAAGGCTGAGTGCTTCTATATGCCGAAAGAAAAAGAGCTTTCTATTGAAGCTATCGATCATATCAAGATCGCAGTTTGTGCAACACCTACAACCTGCGACACCGAACCTCAGTTGTTACGTGAGGATCGTGTTGTTGTTAAGGTGCTTGGCGAACAGCCCTTCAAGAGAACTACCAGCTTCCTCTTTGACGGTACTACCAACGCAAAGTTCCTTACCATCGGTGAGGGCTATATCAACGACGGCAACTGGGCAGGCTTCCCGCCTCATAAGCACGACGTTGACGATATGCCGAATGAGTGCATCGCAGAAGAGATCTACTACTTCCTGTTTGATCCCAAGCAGGGCTTTGCTATCCAGTGCTCTTATGCAGCTGACGGTGAGTTCGATGAGGCTTATCGTGTGAAGTACGATGAGCTGGTTGAGCTTCCTTACGGATACCATACTACTGTGGGTACCCCGGGTTATACCACATACTTCTTGTGGCTTATGGCCGGTGACTATCAGGGCTTCAACAGACGCATTGATCCCGAACACGAGTGGATCATAAAATAATTTTTGGATTTGGCCGAAGGGGTTTTTTATCCCTTCGGCAATTCTGCATTTTAAAAGACGTTTTAAATTCGAATATAATGATGCCTTTCGTGGCATTTTAAGTGTATAAATCTATAAAAAGGTGATATTATGATTACTTTACAAAAGGGCAGAACCAAGGTTACAATCAATGAACTTGGTGCTGAGATGAAAAGCTTTACTGTCGACGGTGTTGACTATATCTGGACCGGTGATCCGCAGGTTTGGGCAAGAAGTGCACCTAACATTTTTCCGATGACCGGCGGCTTCAGAGACGATAAGTATATTTTAGAGGGCAAGGAATATGTTATGCCTAAGCACGGCTTTGCTCTTAACTCTACGTTTGAGGTTGAGTCGCAGTCCGAGACCGAGGCTGTTTTTGTACTCCGTGAGTCAGATGACACATTAAAGGTCTGGCCGTATTCTTTTGAGTTCCGCGTTTGTTATAAGCTCGACGATGAGAAGATAACTATTGACTATAAAGTTACCAACAAAAACGGCAATACAATGTACTTCTCGGTCGGTTCGCACGACGGTTTTGCAACACCTGAGGGTATTGAAGATTACGATATTATTTTCCCCGAAAAGGAAACTCTTGACTCTTACACGCTCTTCGGCAATCTTATAGGTGAGGACAAGACCCGAATTATCACAGATAGTGACACTTTAAGCTTGAAATACGATTATTTCGCCGTTGATGCACTTGTATTTAAAGACGTAAAATCGCAGTCTTTAAAGCTTGTTAACCGTAATACAGGTCGTGGAATAGAACTTCAATTTCCGAATTTCCCCGTTTTGATGGTTTGGACAAAGCCCGGTGCGGGATATGTTTGCATTGAACCGTGGTTCGGCGCTCCCGATGACGTTAACAGCAATTACGATATTACAAATAAGTTCGCAATTCAGAAGGTTTTGGCAGGCGATACCTTTACCTGTACAAGAGTAATCACCGCTTTGGAGGGTAAATAATATGACATACGAAAGATTAGTGGAACTCAATCCCCATTTGAAGATATTTAGGACTTACGATAAGGAGTTTATTCCTTTCGGCAAGGTCATTACCGACATTGATGCTGAAAGCTTTATTGAGGCCGCAAAGAGTGTTGAATTTCCCGAATCAGGTTCGGTCTATACACCCGAGCTGGCCCAGTTTGCCGGTTTGGAAGCATCGAAAGACGTTGAGATCAAGTATTACGGCGAATTGCCTATCCAGGCTGGCTACTGCTACGGTCACAGCAATCAACTCAATGCTGTTGAGTGGCACAAAAGCTCCGAGGTCAACGTAGCTATCACTCCTTTGGTGCTGATCTTAGGCTCGGTTCAGGACATTGTTGACAACAGAATTGACTCTTCGAAACTCAAGGCCTTCTATGTAGAAAAGGGTGAGGTGCTTGAGGTTTACGCTACCACGCTTCATTTCTGTCCTTGCGAGGTGGAAAAGAGCGGTTTCGGCGCGGTCGTTATTCTGCCTGTTGGCACAAACGTGCCGTTGGAGGGCGAATACGAAGATAAAATTATGTTCAGAAAGAACAAATGGATCCTGGCTCACGTTGAAAATCAAGGCCTTATCGATCGCGGTGTTGTTGCCGGTGTCACAGGCGAAAACTACATAATCAAGGGTGAATAAAATGAAATACTTACTCGGAATAGATTTCGGCGGCGGTGCGTCAAAGGCTACTTTGCTGAGCGAAGAAGGCATCATTGTTGCCGAGCATTCGGTTGAATATCCCACCTTGCACCCCAATAAGGGTTGGTGCGAGCAGAACCCTGACGATTGGTACAAGGCTCTTTGTGAGGATACAAAGGCTTTGATAAAGAAAAGCGGAATTGACGCCGCCGATATTATGGCAATAGCTGTCGACTCTGCGACTCATACCGCTGTACTTTGCGACAGTGATGCGAAGCCTCTTCGTGCCGCGATCCATTGGACCGATACAAGAAGTATCGCAGAAGCCGCTGCTTTAAAGGCAACGCACGAGGATATGATAGTCAAAAAGACTTATTCTAAGCCGGGCACTATCTGGACTCTTCCTCAAATTATTTGGGTTAAGGAGAACGAACCCGAGACTTTTTCGAAGTTGGGCAAGATCTTCTTCGAAAAGGACTATCTCCGCTATCAGTTGACCGGTGTCTACTGCACCGATTATATCGAAGCGCAGGGAAGTATGCTTTTTGATAATAACACTATGGAGTGGGATGACGAGCTTTGCAAACTGGCAGGTATCGACAAGTCGATTATGCCCAAAATCGTAAAACCCACCGATGTTATCGGATCAGTTACCGCAAAAGCCGCCGAGGAAACAGGCCTTTTTGAAGGTACACCCGTTATCTGCGGCACTACCGATACCGTTATGGAGGTTTTCGCTTCGGGTGCTGTTGAAGAGGGAAATATGACTGTAAAGTTGGCAACGGCAGGCCGTATCTGTGTTATTACAGACAAGCAGTATCCGCATCCGTATCTTATAAACTACGCTCATATTGTTGACGGTTTGTGGTACCCCGGTACTGCAACCAAGGCGGCCGCTTCTTCCTACCGCTGGTACAGAGACACCTTCGGCGGTGAATATAAGGAATTGGATATGGGTGCCGCCAAGATCAATATGGGTTGTGACGGTTTGATGTTCCATCCGTATATCAACGGAGAACTCACTCCATATAACGATCCCAAGCTTTGCGGAAGCTTCATCGGAGTTCGTGCAGAGCATACAAAGGCTCATTTTACAAGAGCCGTTTTGGAGGGCGTTTCTTTCTCGCTGTTACATAGTATGATGGCTTTAAATGAGCTTAAGATCCCTCACGACAGCTACGGTACACTTATCGGCGGCGGTGCTAAGGGTAAGCTTTGGAAGCAGATCACCGCAGATATGCTGGGTATTACCTTAAAGACTACCGAATCGAGTGACTCGTCGTTCGGCTCCGCTATGCTTGCAGGTATTGCGGTCGGTGTGTTTAAGGATGCCAAAGATGCTGTTAAGAAGTGTGTTAAGGTCAATGATACCGTAGAACCGAATATGGAAAATCACGCTAAGTATATGGAACTTTTTGAGGTCTACAAGAAGGTTCACGATGCTTTAGCTCCGATCTATAAGGATAGATAAAATGAAAGTTTTAGTATGTGTAAAGCAGGTGCAGTCGGGTGAATTGAACCCGTTTGATGCTTGTGCTTTAGAAACTGCATTAAGGATTCCCGATGCTGAGATAACCTTGCTCAGTATGGGGCGAAAGTCGGTTAAAGATATGCTTTTAAACCTCACTCGATTGGGTGAGGTCAAGGGCGTTTTGCTCAGCGATATGGCTTTTGCAGGAGCTGATACTTTGGCTACCGGTTATGCTTTGTCGTTAGCCGCTCAAAAGATAGGCTTTGACCTTATTATCTGTGGCAGACAGACGGTTGACGGTGACACGGCACAGACTGGTTCTGTGCTGGCAACAATGCTTGATATACCGGTCATATCCAATGTAATGAGCATCAATGCACTTAATGCCGAAAGCATTAAGTGTACCACTCGGTTGGGTGAGGAAGAGGCAAAAATGCCGGCCCTTATTACAGTCGAGCGTATAAATGACTTAAGATTTCCTAGTATTCGTTCTAAGCAAAAGGAAGTCTTCGTCTGGGATGCTGACGATATCGGTGCAGATAAATCCCGTTGTGGATTAAAAGGTTCTCCGACTAAGGTCGTTAAGAGCTTTGAAAACAAATCGGGCAAGCGCAAATGCAGATTTATTGAGCCTTCTTTGCTTAAAAATGCTATTGAAGAGGGTCTTAAAAAAGAACCCGAATCGGTTAGCGTTACAAGCTCCGAGCAGAAGCTCAAGAATGTTTGGATAATCAGCGAAAAGCCGCGTCAAATGGCCCAAACCGTGTCGGATGACATCACCGTTATTGAAAAGGATACTGCCGAAAACTTGACCGAAAAAATAAGGTTGGGTCAGCCCGATGTTGTTCTCTGGCCGAGCGATGTCTGGTCAAGACGAACTGCTCCGCAGGTTGCAGCGGCATTATTGACCGGTCTTTGTGCCGACTGTACGGCTTTAGAGACCGACGGCAAGGATCTGTTTATGTACAGACCGGCCTTTAGCGGCAATGTTATTGCTAAGATACAGTGCGTTACAAAGCCTGCGATGGCAACCGTCAGAACCGCTGAAGACGGTGTCAGTGATATCATTTTCTCGGCAGGCAAGGGCGTAAAGGAAGATTATGGGCATTTTCTGTCGCTTGCCAAAAACTTCGGTGCTGAAGTTGCGGCATCGCGCGGATTTGTTGATTTAGGACTGGCTCCTTATGAACAGCAGATAGGTCTTACGGGTAAGGCTGTTACGCCTAAAGTGTACGTTGCCTGCGGTATTTCGGGTGCCGTTCACCATATTGTAGGTATGGAGCGTTCGGGCACTGTTATTGCCATCAATAAGGATAAGTCCGCGCCTATTTTCGATTATGCCGATTACGGTATAATTGCCGATATAAAAGACCTTTAAATCGTTGACAAATCGGGTGTTTTTTGGTATAATAAATTGATATTTTTAGATAGAAAGTAGCGTTGTTTATGGTTAGAAGTATGACCGGCTACGGCAGAGGTGAAGCGGCCGACGAGACCCTTTCTATAACTGTCGAATTAAAATCGGTTAATCACCGCTTTTTTGAATGTTCTATTCGCAGTCCCCGTCAGTTTTCCTGTTTTGAGGACAAGTTGAAATCCTATTTTCAGTCGAGAATTGCCCGCGGCAAGGTAGACGTTTTTGTTTCTTGCGATTTCGGGGCATCGAGTCCTGATAAACTCGTTATAAACGAGGAGTTTGCCAATGATTATATCGCGGCTTTGAGAGCTTTACAGAAAAAGTATCGCTTGAAGAACGATATTTCGGTTATGAACGTTGCAAGAAATGACGGTATTTTTACCGTCACGAAACAGCGTCTTGATGAGGAAAAGGCTTGGGAAGTGTTAAGCCGTGCCGCTGAAACGGCGGTCGATGCGTTTATTTCGGCTCGTGAGACCGAGGGCAAACGTCTGACCGACGATGTACTGTCGAGGGCAGATAATATTCTTTCTAAAGTTGCTTTGGTTGAGGAGCGTTCGCCCGAGACAGAACGTCTTTACAGAGAGCGTATTGAGAAGAAGATTGCCGATCTTCTGGGCAACGCTGATATTGATAAAACAAGGATCATTACCGAGACTGCCATTTTCGCCGACCATATCGCTGTCAGCGAGGAAACCGTGCGGCTTCGCAGTCACATTGCTCATTTAAAGGACCTCTTCAATGAGGGCGGAGTTATCGGCAAGAAGATCGATTTTATTGTTCAGGAAATGAACCGCGAGACCAACACTATCGGTTCAAAGTGCCAGGATATTGAGATCTCCAAGACTGTTGTTGATATGAAGTCGGAGATCGAAAAGATACGTGAGCAGATCCAGAATATCGAATAATAGGGGAATTTTATGAAACTGATAAACATTGGTTTTGGTAATATGGTTTCGGCTTCGCGTCTTGTGGCGATAGTCAGCCCCGATTCCGCACCGATCAAGCGCATTGTCGCTGAGGCCAAGGAAAAAGGCACGCTCATTGATGCGACCCACGGACGTAGAACCAGAGCGGTCATTATCACAGACAGCGATCTGATAATTCTTACCTACCTGCAGTCCGAGACCGTTGCGGCAAGAATGCAGGAGGACAACGAGGCTTTAGAGGAGGAAGATGCAAATGAATAAGGGTACGCTTATTATCCTTGCGGGACCTTCGGGTTCGGGTAAGGACACCGTTATGAAAGAACTTTTTAAGCTTCTGCCCGATCTTAAGTTCTCGATCTCTTCCATCACCCGCGATATGCGTGAGGGTGAGGTCAACGGTGAGAAGTACAATTTCATCACACGTGAAGAGTTTGAATCGATGATCGAAAACAAGCAGTTGTTGGAATACAACGTATACTGCGGTAATTATTACGGCACACCCAAAGCACCGGTTGAAAAGGCTATTGCCGAGGGTAAGGAGATCCTTATCGAGATCGATGTAAACGGTGCCGAAGAGGTGCGTAAAAACTGCACCGACTATTTCAGCGTGTTCATAATGCCGCCTTCTTTTGAGGTCCTTCGCGAGCGTCTTGTCGGTCGCGGAACCGATAAGATGGAGGTCATTGAAAAGAGACTCGAGGAAGCCAAAGCCGAAATGGCAAGAGCCAACGAGTTCGATTATATCGTTGTAAATGATGACCTTATGACTGCAGTGCAAAACTTCAAGACCATTATTGAAGCTGAACGCTGCAAGAGTGACAGAATTTTATAAATTTTGATAGAAACGGAGAATTATTATGCTTAATCCTGCAATCGGAAAACTTATCGAAAATACTGACAGCCGCTACAAATTGGTTCTGGACATTGCCAAAAAGGCAAGGGATATCGCCAAAGAGGCTGAGGACAACGGCGAGATCATTATCGAAAAGCCGGTCACACTCGCTATGAACGAGATGGCGGCAGATATTAAAGACTAACTTTAGTTTCAGTTTTAAGAAAAGAGGTGGCCTGTCGTGTGTGATTCTCTTGTTGTCAGCGTTGCGGTTGACGGAGCGGTCTATCAAATCGACAGGCCATTTGATTATTTTGTGCCGCCCAATTTGCGGGAGTCGGCCAAGGTCGGATGCCGAGTGTTGGTGCCGTTCGGAAGAGGCAACGTCAAGAAAACCGGCATAATTTTAAAGTATTCCGACGAATGTGAGTTATCAAAATTAAAGCCGGTACTGGAGGTTTTGGATAAAGAGCCTATATTGAGTGCCGAAATGCTTGAAATTGCGGCATATCTTAAAGAACAGACCTTATGTACCTGGTACAGTGCTTTGAGAGTGCTGTTGCCGCCGGGAATAAACTATAAGATCAAATCGACCTACAGCGTTACCGAGGCAGGTGCTTCGGCGAAGCTCGAAGCCGCCGAACAGCAAATTGTCGAGTTTGTGAGCAGTTTGAGATCACCGCCAAGCAAGGACTCAGTCTATGACGCTTTAGGGTTGAGTTCTGACTGCGGCCTGCTGGAAAAACTGGTTTCTAAGGGCGTGCTTTTAAGATCAGATGCGGCGGTTCGAAATATCGGCGATGCAACGCTTAAGATGATTCGTGCGACCGAGGCCATTGAGGATGCATCCAACATAAAACTCACTCCTAAACAACGCCAAGCGGTGGCGGTACTTCGTGATATCGGTTGTTGCTCGGTAAAAGAGTTGTGTTATTTTACCGGTCTGTCTTTGGCTGTTATAAACGGTCTGCCTAAAAAGGGTGTCGCCGAGATATTTGAAGAGGAATATTACCGCAATCCTTATTCTTCCGGGTTTGTGGCCGAAAGCAATGATATCCAACTCACCGAATGCCAGCAAACCGCTTTTGATACTTTATGTGAGAAGTATGAGAACGGTGGCGGAACGGCTCTGCTTTACGGCGTGACGGGTTCGGGTAAAACTCAAGTTTTCCTCAAGATGTGCGAAAAGGTCGCAAAAGAGGGCAGAGGCGTCATCGTTATGGTGCCCGAAATCGCTCTGACTCCGCAGACTTTAGACGTTTTTCACCGTCGGTTTGGCGATAAGGTGGCGGTTTTCCACAGTGCGATGTCGCAGGGACAGCGGCTTGATGAATGGAAACGTGTCAAGAACGGTGATGCTATGATCGCTGTTGGTACGCGCTCGGCGGTGTTTGCACCGTTTAGTGATGTCGGTCTCATCATTATGGATGAGGAGCACGAGCATACCTATAAATCCGAAATGAGTCCGCATTTCCATGCCCGCGACGTTGCCCGTTTCAGGGCAAAACAGTCAAGCGGTATGGTGATACTGTCGTCAGCAACTCCGTCGCTTGAGTCCTACAGTCAGGCTCTGTCGGGCAATTATACTTTGTGTAAACTCGGCCGCCGTTTCGGTAACGCCGGTCTGCCCGATGTAGAGACGGTCGATATGCGAAAAGAGCAGGCTAAGGGCAATAGAAGCATTATCAGTAATACACTTTACGATTACATTGATGAGGCCTTGGCTAACGGCAATCAGGCGATTTTGCTGCTTAACCGCCGCGGTTTTAACACTTATATTTCATGTCCTAATTGCAGAACTGTAATGAACTGCGAAAACTGTAGTATTTCCTTGACCTATCATTCGGCGAATAATCGATTGATGTGCCATTACTGCGGCACTTCGGTACCGTATGCGGATAAATGCCCGGTTTGCGGAAGTGACCGAATGAAGTATAGCGGCATCGGAACTCAGAAAGCTGAGGAAGAACTGGCCGAACTGTTCCCAGAGGCGAAGATACTCAGAATGGACGCCGACAGCACTTCGTCGAGAACCGATTATGAACGGAACTTAAGCGATTTTGCCGAAGGCAAGTACGATATTCTGCTCGGCACACAGATGGTGGCAAAGGGTCTCAATTTCCCGAAAGTTACCGTTGTCGGCGTGCTTAATGCCGATATGTCGATGCAAAGCCCTGATTTCAGAAGCTATGAGCGGACATTTTCTTTGCTGACTCAAGTCGTTGGCAGGTCCGGCCGCGGCGATAAAAAGGGTGTTGCGGTAATA
Organism: Oscillospiraceae bacterium; assembly: GCA_015066395.1. Classification (GTDB taxonomy): domain Bacteria; phylum Bacillota; class Clostridia; order Oscillospirales; family Acutalibacteraceae; genus UMGS172. Next base: position 91,905 of record SVOL01000004.1, read on the forward strand.
CAGACCAACGATCCCGACAGCAATATTATCGAGTTGGCGTCAAGGCAGGATTATGAGGCCTTTTATAAGACCGAGATAATGACCCGTAAACTTATGGTCTATCCGCCTTATTGCAATATTGCAACGGTGGTTTTCAGCGGTGAAAACCGCAGTTTTACCGAGGAATCGGCAAATTACCTTTTGTCTTTGATAAAACAGTTTGTCGGTGCAGAATACAGCGGTGTTAAACTGCGTGTTTTAGGACCTACTGCCGCAAGTGTTTTAAGGGTGAATAACTGTTACCGTTATAAGCTTATAATCAAATATAAAAACAGTAAGGATTTCCGCAATATGATGTCGGGTGTATTGACCAATTTCAACAAATCGCAGTATGCAAAACACACTTCGGCATATATTGATGTGAATCCCGACAGCATAATTTAAGGAGTTATTATGGCTTTAAGAAACATTGTTTTAAAAGATGATCCTATTTTGAGAAAGACCTCTCGAAGCGTGCTTGATTTCGATAAGAAGTTGAGCGATCTTATCGATGATATGATCGATACTATGTATGAGGCTGACGGTTGTGGACTTGCCGCACCGCAGGTCGGAATTCTCAGAAGGATCTGCATTGTCGATGTCGGCGAAGGACCGATCGAAATGGTCAATCCCGTTATTATTGAAGAAAGCGGTGTGCAGGAGGAAGCTGAGGGTTGCCTCTCTCTGCCCGGTGAATACGGTGTGACAAGAAGGCCGATGAAGGTAACTGTCAGAGCGCAGAACCGTAAGGGTGAGACCTTTACCGTTTCGGGCGAGGGCTTGAAGGCTCGTGCATTTTGTCACGAGATCGATCACTTGAATGGCATTCTTTATATTGATAAGGTTATTAGAAAAGATTGATTAGGAGAAATTTATGCGAATAGTTTTTATGGGTACGCCCGATTTCGCGGTCGGCTCTTTAAAACAGCTTTTAGAAGCAGGACATGAGATAGTCGGTGTATTCACTCAACCCGATAAACCTCAAGGAAGAAAAATGGTGTTGACACCGCCGCCGGTAAAGAAGTTTGCTCTGGAGAAAGGGCTTACCGTTTATCAGCCTGCATCGGTTAAAACCGGCGAGGCTTTGGAGTTGTTAAAATCCCTTGACCCCGAACTGATAGCGGTTGTAGCTTACGGCAAGATCTTGCCGAAGGAGATACTCGAACTGCCGAAATTCGGCTGTGTCAACGCTCACGCATCACTGTTGCCGAGGCATAGAGGTGCATCGCCTATCCAGTGGTCGATCTATTGCGGCGACAGCAAGACCGGTGTCACGACCATGCTTATGGACGAGGGTATGGATACGGGTGATATGCTTAAAAAAGCCGAGGTCGAAATTACTGATGACGACAATTTCGAGACCCTGCACGATAAATTGGCATTAGTCGGAGCCGAGCTCTTAGTAAAGACAGTTGAGGGCTTGGAAAACGGTACAGTAATTCCTCAAAAACAACCCGAAGAGGGTGTTTGCTATGCTCCTATCATCAAAAAAGAGATGGGTCAGATAGACTTTTCTAAGACTGCACGTGAGATAGATTGTCTCGTGAGAGCGTTTACCCCGTGGCCGTCGGCTTTTATGTTTGTTGACGGTGCGAGAGTTAAGGTGTTGAAGGCAAAAGTGACCGAAAACTGTGACTTTGAATCGGGGACTGTTGTTGATACGGCCGATGGATTGAAGATCGCCTGCGGTAACGGCACTGCGCTGACTGTTTTGGAACTCCAACCCGAGGGCAAGGGTGCGATGACCGCAAAGGCATATCTTAACGGCAAGCAGCTGAAAGCGGGTACAAAACTGTGATTACTGCGCGCAGTGTGGCCGTAAAGGTTATTTGCGATATTTTGAGTGATAAAAGCTACTCAAATATTGCGGTCGATTCGGCGTTGGCTAATGCCAATCTTTCCAAAAAGGATTCGGGACTGGCAACTACGCTTATCTACGGTGTTTTGCAGAGAAAGATCACTTTAGAACGCATTTTAGAGGAACTGAACTCTAAAAAGGGCAAGACCGACGATTATGTTTCATCTGCACTTTTTGTGGGACTTTATCAGATATTATTTTTAGACAGGATCCCCGAATCTGCGGCCGTTAACGAGACTGTCAATGTCATAAAGCAGTCGAAGTTCAAGTTCGCCGCCGGGTTTGTCAATGCAATTTTGCGAAAAGCGGCAGCCGGTAAGACCAAAATTTTACAGAGCATTGCTGACAGCCGCGATATTTCGTTTAAATATTCCTGCCCTGTGCCATTGCTTAAAGGTTTGATCGTCGATTACGGCAGAGAAACAACCGAAGGTTTTTTAGGGGTAAGCCTTGAAAGTCCTAAAATGTACGCAAGGATAAACACACTCAAAACCACAAAGGACGAGCTTTTTGAACGTCTTTCGAAAAAGGGAATTGAGTGCCGCGAGGCAATAGTTGACGGCTGTTTTTGTATCGAAAACGGTGGTGGATTAAAGGAACTTCAGGAGTTCAAAGAGGGTCTGTTTTATATTCAGGATCCCGCGTCGCAACTGGCAGTTGCGGCTTTGAAGATCGAACCTTCGATGTCGGTGCTGGATATCTGTTCCGCACCCGGTGGCAAGAGTTTTACCGCCGCGATGCACTTAAAAGGTAAGGGCAGGATAGTTTCCTGCGATATTTATGAAAAAAGAGTCGGTTTGATCGCTGACGGTGCAAGTCGCTTGGGCGTAGATTGTATTTCGACCGCCGTGGCCGATGCAACGGTCAAGGTTGCTGATTTAGGCGAGTTTGACCGCGTTATCTGTGATGTTCCGTGCTCAGGCTTCGGCGTTATCCGCAGAAAACCCGAAATAAAGTATAAGCAAGAGGATTTTTGTGAACTGCAAAGCATTCAGTTGAAAATCCTTAAAAATGCCGCTTCTTATGTTAAAAACGGCGGAATGTTGCTTTATTCGACCTGCACTGTGCGAAAGGCTGAAAACGAGCAGATAGTCGATGAGTTTTTAAAACTTAATGAAGAATTTGCACTTTTGGAATCAAGAACCTTGATGCCGCACACAGACGGCACCGACGGATTCTTCTATTCAGTGTTAAAGAGGAAATAAATGGACAAAAATGATATTAAGTCCCTTAATTTAGATGAACTGACCGCATTGATAAAAGAGTGGGGTGAACCTAACTTTAGAGCGGGTCAGATATTTAAATGGCTACAGCAGGGTGTTGATTCCTACGAGGAGATGACCGACATTCCGCAAAAACTAAGGGATAAAATGGCAAATAGTTACAACATTGTAACCATTAAATGCAAAAAAAGACTTGAATCTACTATAGATGATACTGTAAAATACTTATATGAACTTTCCGACGGCGAGCTGGTCGAGTCGGTGCTGATGAAGTATAACCACGGTTATTCCATCTGTATTTCGACGCAGGTCGGTTGCCGTATGGGTTGCAGTTTCTGTGCTTCCGGCTTAAACGGTCTCACGAGAAGTCTGTTGCCGTCTGAAATGTTGGGGCAGATAACCGCCACCCAGAGGGATAGAGGTATCAGAATCTCCAACGTCGTGCTTATGGGTATGGGTGAACCGCTTGATAACTTCGATAATGTCGTGCGGTTTTTAGAGCTTGTCAGCCATGAAAAGGGACTCAATATCGGACTTCGTCATATATCGCTGTCGACTTCGGGTGTTGTGCCGGGTATTTATAAGTTGGCCGAGTGCAAGATGCCTATAACCTTGTCGATCTCGCTTCACGCTCCGAATGACGAGATAAGAAGCTCGATGATGAAGGTCAATAAGCGTTGGGGAGTGGCTGAACTTATCAAAGCCTGCAAGGATTATATCAAGGTGACCGGTCGCAGAATTTCGTTTGAATATGCCGTTATCAGCGGTGTTAATGATAGCGACGAGTGTGCAAGGCAGTTGAGCAGATTGCTTAAAGGTATGCTTTGTCACGTTAATCTTATCCCTGCAAATCCCGTTAAGGAAAACAGCTATAAAAAGCCCGACAGGGCAACGATCCAGAAGTTTTGCGATAAGCTGAATGCTTTTGGTATAAACACGACTATCCGCAGAACGCTCGGTTCCGATATCGATGCTTCGTGCGGTCAGTTAAGAGGTCGGGAGATTGAATAATTTTGTGAAAGGTGGGTGCGGAAAATGAATATTCACGGCAAGACCGACAAGGGTATCTTGAGACACAGTAATCAGGACGCTTTTTCGTTCGGTACTTTTGAAGACGGTGCCGCGTGGGCTGTGGTTTGTGACGGTATGGGCGGTGCTAACGGCGGTAATATCGCAAGTGAGATGGCGGTAGAAAATCTTTCCGCATCTCTGCAATCGGGATATCGGCTCAATATGACCGAGATGTCAATAAAAAATCTGCTGACATCGGCGGTCAATGCCGCTAATGTCAAGGTGTTCTGCAAGGCACGCGAGGATGTATCGCTTGCGGGTATGGGAACAACAGTCGTTGCTGTTCTTATTTTAGGAAATACCGCATATATTGCTCACGCAGGTGACAGTAGGGCGTATGTTTACTCTGACGGTCGGCTTCTTCAGTTGACCCGTGACCACTCAATAGTACAGAGATTGGTTGAAGAGGGAAATATTACCTGGGATGAAGCGAAGGTACATCCGAGAAAGAATGTCATAACAAGAGCGTTAGGCGTTGAGGAATCGGTCGAAGTGGAGTTCACCGTCGCCGATCTGCCCGAAAAAGCATCACTGCTCATCTGCACTGACGGTCTTACAAACTACACTTCAAACGAGGAACTTATTGAAATTTTGTCGTCTGAACCTTTGGAGACCGTTACCGAGCGTTTGATCGAGGCAGCCAATAACAACGGCGGCGGAGATAATATTACGGCCGTTGTTATTGATACGATACATTAACTTATGATTGGAAGTAGAATTTATGGATAAATTTGTCGGTAAACGACTTGACGGTAGATACGAGATCCGGGAAATAATCGGTGTCGGCGGTATGGCTGTTGTCTATAAGGCATACGACTGTATCGAGGATCGTATCGTTGCTGTTAAGATTTTGAAGGAAGAGTTTATCTCTAACGAAGAATTCATCAACCGCTTTAAGAATGAATCCAAGGCTATCGCGGTTCTTAATCATCCTAATATAGTTAAGGTTTACGATGTCAGCTTCGGTGATCTGATCCAGTATATCGTAATGGAATATGTTGACGGTATTACCTTGAAGCAGTATATCAATCAGCAGACCGATATGCGCTGGAAGGATGCAGTTTATCTCACCATTCAGGTGCTTCGTGCATTACAGCACGCTCACGATAAGGGTATTGTTCATCGCGATGTAAAACCCCAGAATATTATGCTGTTGGCTGACGGCACTATCAAGGTCACGGACTTTGGCATTGCCCGATTTGCTCGTAGTCAGCATAAGACAATGACCGATAAGGCCATCGGTTCGGTTCATTATATCAGCCCTGAACAGGCAAGAGGTGAGCAGACCGACGAAAAGGCCGATATATACTCGGTCGGTGTTATGCTTTATGAAATGCTCACTGGACGTCTGCCATTTGAGGCTGAAAGTGCCGTGTCGGTCGCTATTATGCAGTTACAAAAGGATCCCGTTCTGCCGCGAAATATCAATGAGACGATTCCTCTTGGATTAGAACAGATCACAATGCACGCTATGCAGAAGGATTTTAACAAGAGATACCGTTCTGCCGCTGAAATGCTTCGCGATCTGGAAGAATTCAGAAGAAGCCCTGATATGGAGTTTGCCTACACATATTTTGTTGATGATGAGCCGACCAAGTTTGTTGATGCCGCAGGTATCGGTAACGTGAAGTCGGCCGAGAATGCGGATATTGATACTGCAGAAGAGGAAGAAGATGACGAAAAGTCACCGGTCATTCCGATCCTTGCGGGTATAGCGATCGCGTTTATTATCGCGGCAATCATTGTTGCGGTCATTATCTGGTATATGTGGGGAATCAGAACCGACTCGGTTACAGTTCCTAATTTTGTCGGTCTTACTCAGTCGCAACTCGTGGATGATCCGCAGTATGACGATTATAATTTTGAGTTTGTAAGACAGTACAGCGATACCGTTCCCGAAGGTAAGGTCATTTCACAGAGCTATGTTGAGGGAAGAGTTATTAAAAAGACTCAGAAGATAGTTATTACGTTGAGTATGGGTCCCGAGGTCTCGGTAATGCCGAATCTTTACAATTTGGATGTTACGACCGCTCAGCAGGAATTAAGAGCTCGGGGCTTAAACTACAAACTGATATACGACACCCATACTATAGTCGCCAAAAACTATGTTATAACTACAAGTCCTGCGGCCGATTCGCCTATCACTAAGGGTGATGAGGTGCTGATCTACGTCAGTCTCGGTCAGGAGGTTACCTACCTTTCGGAAACCGAGATGCAGAGACTTAACTGCATCGGATATAATGTTAATGACGCCAAGGCGATCATCGAGTCTTTAGGTCTTACTGTCGAGATCCTTTATGACGACGATGCTATGCCTGCAGGTACCGTCATTTCTCAGACACCGTCTTCCGATTCGACCACTCAGGTTGCAAGAGGAAGCACCGTTACTATCGTTGTAAGTACGGGTATCGTGTCATTTGATTACTCGCTTACCGTAAGCGATCTTCCGAAGAATTTTAAATCGGAGTATAAGGACATGACAATGTCGGTATGGATGAACGGTGTACAGGTTACTGCCACCTCGGCTTTTGATGCCAATACCGCTAAGCCGTGGAGCTTTAACCTTAATTCTGCGACAGAGACTGCCGAGGTTATTATTAAACTCAACTTTGTCAATGCGAGTGCAAACAGTCTTAACGGAGATGCAGGTGCGTTCATTTACACGGTCGACTTTAAAAACGGCTCTGCAACGCTGAAACCGGGTTCATATAATATCACGGCCGATATGCTGGAAACCGCGGTGGCTGAGTAAGCTATGGAAACTTTGAACGGATTGATAATTAAGGCTATCGCCGGCTTCTGCTATGTGGAAGTCGGCGAAGCGGTATATGAATGTAAGCCGCGCGGCTCGTTCAGAAAAGAGGGGATATCACCCGTTGCAGGTGATAGGGTAGAGATAGTATTGAACGGCGAAAAAGGTGTTGTTGAGAAGATCTTTGAGCGAAAGAATCTTTTGGTAAGACCGCCGCTGGCAAATATTGATAAGCTTTTTATCGTGTCGTCCTACGCCGTTCCGTCGGTCAATACCTTGATTGTTGATCGAATGACCGCCATTGCCGAACACTTTTCGATAGAGCCTATTTTAGTCTTCAATAAGGCCGATCTTGGCGACTTTACCGAGGTCGCAAAGCAGTACCAACGCATCGGTTATAAGACCTTTATCGTCTCGGCCGAGACAGGTCTCGGTATTGAGTGCATCAAGGAAGAATTAAAGGGTTCGGTGTCGGCGTTTTCGGGCAATTCGGGCGTCGGCAAATCGAGTATTCTCAACAAAATTATGCCCGAACTGTTACTGAGTACGGGCGATGTGAGCGAAAAGTTAGGTCGCGGACGGCATACGACCAGACAGGTCGAGCTATTTCGCGTGGACGGCGGATATGTAGCCGATACACCGGGCTTTTCTTCGTTTGAGATAACCGATTTCGAACTCAATGACAAGGATGAGTTGATGTATCTTTTCAAGGAGTTTGACCCTTACCTGGGATGCTGCCGCTTTAATTCCTGCGCCCATATTACCGAACCGGGTTGTGCCGTTTTGGAAGCGGTCGGCAGCGGAATGATCTCAAGATCGAGACATCAGAGCTACGTTTCAATGTACGACAGTATTAAAAACATCAAACCGTGGGAGATCACAAAAAAATGAAAAACAGGTGTGTTATTGTGGCCGGCGGCGATTGTTGTGTTGCACATATCGGTCTTATTGCAGAGACGGATTACGTTATTGCGGCCGACTCGGGGTTGAATATCCTTCTTGATAATAATATAAAACCCGATCTTATCGTCGGTGATTTTGACTCGTTCAAAGGCGAACTGCCGAGCGATATCGAAACTATTAAATTGCCCGAGAAAAAGGATGATACAGACCTTTTGTTTGCCGGAAGAGTAGGCGTAGAAAAGGACTTTAATAACTTTCTTATCTTGGGTGGCTACGGCTCGCGGCCCGACCAGAATTTCGCAATGTATTCGACGCTGCTGTGGCTCGTAAAGTCGGGGAAGGGTATTAGGGCTTCGGCCGTGTCGACCGGGTTTGAAGTGACCGTTATCAGCAATTCGCTTATTGAGTTATATATTGAAACAGATGAGTATCTCTCAGTCTTTGCTTTCGGCGGTGACGCTTATGGTGTTGAACTGAAAAACGCCGATTATGAACTGACAGATGCCATTCTGACACCGGAGTTTCCTGTTGGTGTCAGTAACTGTAAGAGTGAAGGCGGCACCGTTTCAATATCGGTCAGAAGCGGAAATTTGTTGATTTTCAAATTGAATAAAAGGATTTAAGTATTCACCGTTTTTTTCTCGATGCGTATAATGGATTGAGAAGAGGACGGTGTTTTTTATGCGAAGAAGGGCAGGCGGAAAAGGCTCGGTCGTTATTGCGTTCGGTCTTGGTATGATAGTTTCGTTTATTTGCCCGTCGGGGTTCATTATCGTGTTATTGACCATCGCACTCATTCTCTACGCACTGTGTTGCAGGTAATTTAAGGAGTGATTTTTTTGAAGGTAGTAGTTTTCAAGAGTCCTAAGTTTTTAAGCGGAATTTTACGAGCGATCTTTAAAATTAAAAAAGCCGAGGAGAATACATAAAGAAAAAGCGGAAGCGTTGCTTCCGCTTTTGTTCTATTTATCTTTGAAAAGCAATATAAATGAATTGAAATATTTTTAGGAGTGAAAATATATGGATTTTAATTTTTCGAAAATAGGCTTTAACAGAATCGACAAGGCATTCGAGGGTAGCGCTGAGCAGAGCATCGACGCCGAAATAACATTGCCTGACTATTATCCCGAGGTTTCTAAGATACATTGTTGCAATGCTTTTGCGGTCATTTCCAACCGCCAGTGTGTCAATGAAAGTATCTCTATAGGCGGACAGGTTAACCTGAATGTGATCTACAGCGATTCCGACGGCCGTGTAAATCTTTTTGCAACCGCCGTGCCGTTCAATAAATCGGTGCAGGCATCGGTCAACGTTGACGGAATGAGTGTTGAGGTGACTCCTAAGATCAACTATATAAATCATAAGGCTGTGGCTCCCAGAAAACTTGAGATCCACGGTTCGGCCACGCTCGGCTTGGTCTGTGAAGATATAAAAAAAGAGGAGATCCTGACCGAGACAGATGACCCCGATGTGTATTTGAAATCGGAGGATTTTGAGTGCTTAGAGCCGCTCGTGCCGATAACTAAAATGGTCTATGTTGAGGATGATATCTCGGTTGGTTCTCAGCCTGCCATTGATAAAATACTCCGCACGGATTATTATGTCACGGTGTCGGAGTGCAAGTTTGTGAACGGTAAGGCGGTGCTTAAAGGCGACCTTGACGTTACGGTCGTGTACCTTTGTGCCGACGGTCATTGTCATAAACTGGTAAGAAGGCAGGGATTTTCGCAGATCATAGAATGTGACGGCACCAACGAAAATACTGTTTGCAGGGCAACGGCTGCGGTGGTTTCGTTTGAAACAAGAGTGAAGTCGTCAAATGAGGGCGAAAACCGTCTGGTGGGCTTTGAGGCTAAGGTCGAAACCAAACTTGAGTGCTGGAATAAGAGGGAGTTTAACGCGGTTTGTGACGCCTTTTCCGGCAAATGCAGGATCGAAGCTGACTTCAAGAAGCTTCCTGTTGTGAAGAAGATCGAGACCTCGACCGAAAGCTTTATTTGTAGTAAGAATTTTGAATTGCCTGAGTCGGGCGGCAATATAATTGACAGCTTTGCCACGGTGGGTAATAAGTATTCAGCCGTTGATGACGGGAAACTGGTCGTTAAAGGCGAACTAAATATCAGCACGTTGTATGAGACCGTGTCGGGTGAGACTGCGTTTTATGTTAAGCCTATCGACTTCGACTACCGCTGTGAGTTGAGTGAGGACTTTTCCGGTGTGGCATCGGCCTCGGTCAGAGTTATCGGATTGAATCTGTTCGGAGGCAACGGCGGTGAGGTCAGCGCTGAGGTTGAGATCGAGGTGACGGTGCTTTTAAAGGAAACAGGGGAGATGACCGTTTTAGAGAGCATCAGTCGGCTGGACTCAGAGTGCAGTAAAATGGAGGAAGATACCGCGGTGGTGCTCTATTTTGCCGAGAATGAGTCAGTGTGGGATGTTGCGAAAATGTACGGCGTAGACCCCAAAATGGTCTGCAAACTCAATAATGAACCCACCCTCGATGCAAAATGCAACAAGATACTTTTAGTTCCTAATTGTTAAGTAAAAGCCAAAGCATAGGCACACTTCCTTTGGAAGTGTGCCTATGCTGTATCAATTAAATGATAATTTGAAATAACGCATAAAATGAAATCCTTGCTGACGCAAGGATGAAATCAGCGGAGCTGATGAAATCTTCGGCGTTGCCTCAGATGAAATTAAATCCGCTTCTCTTATCTCGACAAAGTCGGATTTCATCGCGAAGAGATTTTATCCCACGAAAGTAGGATTTCTTCCGCCAACGACGGATTTAGTTGAAAAAAGCAATTTGCAAAAGCAAATTGCTTTTTTCTGAAGACTGACTCTTATTTTAATACAAATGCACCCCCTTTTGAGGTAAGGGGGTGCAAAGTCATTTTAGGGGGTGCATTTTACGCCGAAGGGGGTGCAAAGAATTACGAATTTATAAAGCCATTCAAGCTAATTAGTATATGTTATTGGGATTATTAAGTTTTTCTGTTATATGACGCACGATTGCTTTGTGAAGCTCGTCGTATGCAGGACCTTCGTTTTTCCAAATCAGTTGATTTGCTTTGTTGATACCATCGTACATTTGCTCTATTTGCTCTTCATTCAAAGGAAGCGACACATTATGAAAATACTCGTCGATAACTTGGGTAAGAAGATCGACATATCGATTTGCACCAATTGTTTTTAATGCTTCTATTGTGTATGAAAGATTGCTTGATGCAAGAACCTCTTGAATGTCATCCATAATGCTATAACTGAAATTCAAACACAGAGCAAGAACTTGCTCATCCGGGGACAACTGATCAATGCTATCATTAAAAACAGCATTCATAAAACGATCGAAATGAAAAGAAGGAAGTTGGTCAGATGTATCATCATTATCAATATAGAATTCATTATATGAATCAGTACGCCATCCACCTGCTCTTTTTATCAAGATATTATAATCAATTGTGTTGCTATTGATAATTACAGCATTTCTTTCAAAAGAATTATTGTCTTCAAGATAATAAATATCTGCTTC